>JASMLX010000132.1 GCA_030748495.1 Candidatus Poribacteria bacterium
CTCTGTTTTGCCGACCCCGGTTGAACCCACCATGATAATATTTTTAGGGGCAACTTCGTCACGCATATCCTCCGGTAACATTTGGCGACGGGATCGGTTTCGGAGTGCGATTGCAACTGATCGTTTAGCTTCACCTTGGCCGATGATATACCGATCTAGTTCTTCCACTATTTGTCTCGGTGTCAGCGAATTTTTCAAGGATTCTCGATCTATATTATCGTCGTTGGCACTTATCTCTTTCATTTCCACCTTCATTAGGTTGTGCTAATCTAGTGTATATCAGAAGCATGAGCGAATATCGGTCCGGACGAGCCATCTTCCACAAATATTAGCTGGTTAAGGTTATTCAGACAGATCTATCAATTCAATTGTGTCGTTGGTATAAATACAGATTTGGCTGGTAATTTTCAGGGCTTCAGTCACAATCTCTGCTGGTGAAAGTTCCGTTTGTTGCAGGAGTGCTCGAGCCGCCGCCAGAGCAATGGATCCACCTGAACCAATCGCCAATACACCATCGTCGGGTATAATCAGATCACCGTTACCTGAAATCAGGTAGGACGCTTCCGCATCGGCAGCAATCATGAGGGCTTCTACTCGACGCAAAACCCTGTCGCCACGCCAATCCTGAACCAATTCATGAGCCGCTCGCTGAAGGTGCCGGTATTGATCCAGCTTTTTCTCCAGTTTCTCGAACAGTGTTAGACCATCCGCGGCTGTCCCTGCAAATCCGATCAACACACTGTTTTGGTGGATTTTCCGTATTTTCTTCGCACTGTGCTTAATCACTGTATCGCCCAGTGTTACTTGTCCATCCCCACCAAGGGCCACATCTTTTCCTCTTCGAACGGTCAATATGGTTGTTGATCGTAACATTGTTTCCTCACAATCTATTATCCTAATTTTTGACCAGTTTTACCATCGGTCGAGTCTTGATTAGAACTGTTGTTAACGTCCAACAGCCAGTCGGTCAGCGTGCCATTTAGGGAGTTCGACTGCCCGAATACGGTCTTGTGCGGCTTTGATATTATAATCGACTCGTTTAATTCGAACTGTTGACTCTTGTTGATCAAAGATCGCGTAACTAGCGCGCGGGTCGAGATCCCGTGGTTGGCCAACCGCTCCCGGGTTGATTAAGTATCGGTTTTTTCGTGTCAAGGGGTAGGTGAAATCGGGCTCTGGGTAAATAAGTGGCATCTTGCGATCTGTCGAGTGGATAGCCGCAATGTGAGTATGGGCAAAAAAGAAGATCCACTGTAAAGAATTTCTCAAATATCGTTTAGCATCGGCTTGATTCAAAACATAGTCGTCGATCCGCTTAGGACTACCGTGAACAAACTGGACTGCATCCAGCCCCACAAGTTGTTGCGGGCCTTCGGGCAGATGCTGAAGATATCGGCGGGTCTCAAGGGAGATTTGATTGTGGGTCCAGAGTAAGCTGAATTTTTCCAGTTGCTGATGTAGATGCCACCCTCGTGGGTTTCGGTATTGTAAATCTACCATGGTACGGTCGTGATTGCCACAGACCACTAAGCTCGGTTCAATCCGTTGCAGTAGATCTATTGTTTTATCGGGAGTTCCACCGTAACCGACTAAATCCCCTAAACAGATATAGCTGTCAACTGACTCGGACTGGGCATCGAATAAGACCGCCTTCAAAGCCTCAAAATTAGCATGGATATCGGCCAAGATGCAGTGTCGCATCAACCTGACTGCACGTCAGCAAGGGTGATTACCAGACGATCACCGGTCAATTTAGCGCTAGATGGCTCGGCGTTCATGAAAGAACGAGGTAACGGAATGTGTTGTCGAAACCCTCCCACCTGAACAATTACCTCCTCAGCCCGTTTAGCCAGTTGAACTTCTCCCTTTTCAATAAAAGGTAACAATAGCGAAATCTGATACTGATCGTCAACTTTATGGAATTGATAGGACTTTTCTGTTCGATAGAAGGCGACTGGATCTACATCAGCATAGAGTTGATCACCCAAACGGGTTAACCCGTCAATACCTAGTACTTCGTCGTCCAATAAATAGATCTTCCAAATTGGAACATTGGTAAAGTATTGGCTAGCCTCGTCAATATACCGTTGTTGGGTTTGCTTCCAGGAATTAAAAAAGGGTTCTCCAACTGTATCGGGTAGGATGCGATTGATAATGACCGCATCGACTGTTAAGCCATAAAGACAAAAATACATAAAGGCCCGCTGGGTTTCTGTAATCACCATTTTCTCGGGATTGGTTACTAAGCGAACGGTAGTAATTTCGGGATTGGCCAGTACTTCATCGATTCCTTCGATCTGGTCAAATAAATTTTCTAAGTTTTGGAAATAGTCATCTTTTGGTAACGGTACTGAGGAGATTTTTTTAACGAACGTCCGCGCAACACCAGCTAGTTTCCGTTCCAGCTTGAAAATATGCTTCATGTACCAATTTAAGACGGTTGGAATACTAACAAAACGCAAAGACTCACCAGTCGGTGCACAGTCTAAAATAATAACATCGTAGGATTTTTGCCGGTAGTATTGGTTAATGTAGAGGAGAGCACAAACTTCCTCCATGCCAGGGAAAATAGCAACTTCCTCTGCTACAACCTCGTCTAACCCAGAAACATTAAGAACGGTTTGTAGATAGGATTGGATCTCAGCCCAGTATTGCTTGATATCCTTTTGGATGTTGATCTCCTGCATCCACAGCCGATCATCGATTTGGCAAACTGGGTCGTCGGGTTGGCGAATTAAATCGTTGTCGAGATCAAAAGCGTCAGCCAGAGAATGCGCGGAATCCAGAGAAATAACAACGGTTTTATATCCCTGCCGGCTAAGCTTGAGCCCCGTCGCTGCTGCAACGCTGGTCTTACCGACTCCGCCTTTCCCTGTATATAGTAGAATTCGCACCTCGACCTTTCGACAGAACTCGGCAATTATACATAAGCCTCAATTATTCTGGCAACCCAAACTAGATCGAGTAATCACCAGCGTTGGCAAGACGACCCTTGGTGATAATATTCCGAATTCGTCAGGTGTCATTGAAAAAGAAAAGCTGTAATCCAAATCGACTAAGCTTTTACTAACAAGCTAGATTTACACTATATTCAATCAGGTTGGTCAGGTTTCTTGAAACAGAAAAGAACAGCAATTTCTGAGTGACATCTTGACTAGTCTTGTAGTATTCTTTTCTCTATGGGAATGATAATTCCTCAAAAAATTGCTATCTCGTTGAGGACATTACCACTTCCACGCTTCTTTGTCTTCTAAATTACAGGATTTAGGTTACAAATAAAGGGGGAAAAATGGCAAGGATACGAATGGCCCAATACGGTACCAAGCACGGCCATGCGATAGGCAAATTGATGGCGATGCAAAATAATTCTGATGTTGAACTGGTCGGCGTCTTTGAGCCCGACATCAAAAGGCGAAAGGAGTTGGAAACGGATTTAGACGCACTCAATTGGTTCGATGAGCCAGATCAGATGTTAGCAGATCCCACCATCTTAGCGGTTGCGTCAGAAGGATCAAATGCAGAGAGTCTAGACCAGACCGAAGCTATTGTCGAAGCCAACAAGCATGTCTGGTACGACAAACCCGCTGGTGACAATTGGTTGCAGTGGAAGCGAGTTGTGGATTTGGCTGAAAGCAAAGAACTCTTAATTCAGATGGGTTACATGTTGCGCTATCATTCAGCTTTTCGCCAGGTAACCGAATGGGCGAAATCCGGTTTTCTGGGCCATGTCTTCTCGGTACGAGCCCATATGTCAACCGCTCTACCGGCCGAAGCGCGACGACGTATCCAGGCGCACCAAGGTGGTATCTTCTATGATCTGGGCGGACATATGTTGGACCAAGTGCTTTGGCTACTTGGTTACCCCGGTAAGGTGACCGCTTTTTTGCGCAACGACAGCGATTTAGTACCTGATTTTGCCGATAATTCCCTGGTTGTACTGGAATTCGATCAGGCGATGGCTATAATCGATATCGCAGCTACTGAACCTCAGCCTATGGCCAGACGGTTTGAAGTATACGGTGATCAGGGCAGTGCAATTATCACTGAACCTTTTGAACCCGGCAACCATATCCGCCTTTGTCTGTCAGAAGCTAAAAATGGGTATTCCGCCGGAGAACAGTCAGTAACCATCGAGGGAGAAGGGCGACAACGTCTCTACGAACTGGAACTGGAGGCTTTTCTGGCCACCATTGCTGGCGAACAAGCGCCAGATCGACCTCGCTCCCATGAGTTGTTAGTTCAGGAAACCCTACTACGCGCCACCTCGGCCTTGGTTTAATTTCAGGCTAACGGTTTTCCGCATCCTGTTTGACTCGAAGTTGCCACAAGGGGGACTCTGTTAGATCTTCGACCATCTGGTGGGTCAAGACGGCACCGACTGAAATATCCTGCTCCAACCGTAATCCGGTGACAAGATGATAAGGGGTTGGACTATCTGAGGATGTGAGATTACCGACCTGAATGGCAGGTGCCAAGAAGACTTCAAAATTGAGGTCGTGACCGCCACTGATAGTTATGCCCGCCGATAGATCGTGTTTCGCCCGTCCATAGACATCGTAGTTCTGTGTCATTTGCCAACCAGAGGTGGGACGATTCATCAACCCCGCAGATAAGATCGAATATGGGGTCTCAACTCCGCACAAATGATAGGGGCGGAAAATCAGGCAGGAAGTACCGTCAGAATTGCAGATGTGTCCTTTTCCTTGGATAATCTGGCGTGAATAAGCGTTATCTGCATGAACGGTAACGAACACACCGCCGCCCATGCTGGTATCGTTGGTCGATCTAAGATAGGTTACTTGGTCGATGACGCCTGGTTCTTGAAGTAGCCCCCCATAGACATTGGGTGCTAGCACAGAGGGTATTTCATTCGGCCACAGAATGGGATGGTGAAGACGTTCTTTTTCGATGTGTAAATCTGTCGCATTAGCGACAATACCCAATTCGATTAGGTCATCAGTTCTAATGTTGATTAACTGATCTAGCAGAGCTTGTCGTTCGGCGATAGTTTCAAGTAGACGTGATTGATCGTCCTGGCTGATTAGGGGGCGAAACAGATTTGCCTGTTCTCGTGCTAATGTTAGCGTTCGGTTGTGTGACAAATGCAGTTGTTGGTTCGGCAAATCGACAAATACCCTTTGTTCACCGAACTTACCACCACACAACACCTCTAATCCAATTTGCCGACACCAATTGATCAAGGCAATCAGCAAACTGGGTTGATCGCCATCAGCCGCCGTATAGACTAGGCCAGCCTGTTGTGCTATCTGTCGCAGGATAGAACCAACTACAACTTCGGTTTCTTTGGTAATCATCACCATATGTTTACCGTTTTGAAGTGCAGTTGTTGCATGAACGGCACCGGCTGTCGCATCGCCTGTCCCTTCTACAATAACCTTTAACGGAAGATCCATCAATAAATCCGGCTCCGTCACCACAACTTTTTTGCCTCGCTCAATACCCGACAACGCTTGTGTACGAGTATCAGCTACTATTACCTGGGTGTCATCAATACCTGCCAATTGGTAGGCACGTTTGGCTGACTCAATCTCTGTATCAGCCACAATTGGAATATTCAGTTGTGGGATACTTTGCGCTTGTGTGACAATGGCGGTCGCATACTGTCCTGTACCGATGACGCCTGCTTCTACTACTTTATCCACCGCTGTTGGTTCGGATGAATAGATCATTTCAATGTCCTTCATGTTAAACCTAAGATCCCCGATTCTGGTGAGGTTCGTTGATTCTTTAGTCCCTTTTTGGCTTGTAATATTAGGTTGCTTTTGGATAGATTCCATTCCCTAAAACTGTTACAATAAAGACATATTTTACCTTTTCATCTAAAGAAGGAGATCAAATGACAAAAACAACCTCGCTATTTTCCTCCATCACCACTTCGATATTTACGACGCTCATAACACTGACCGTGGCTGTAACCCTCGGCCAAGCCGAAATCTCGGAACAGGCAAAATTAGGGCGATACCTCTTTTATGACCCCTCATTTGGTGGCTCTGTGAATCCCAGAAAAGCCACTGGATTCTCCTGTACCTCCTGCCATGCCGATTTTGACGAAAGTAAGAACAGCGATGGCCTGATCCGAAGTGGCCATAGTATCATCGGTGTTCCTAACCGTAAAGAATCACAATGGGAGAAAGTAACACCCGGCCTGTTTCAAAGAACCGCAGGTGGTGCTGGTGTCTGCTATCAACAGTTTCTACAAGCAATACCGGCTAAGAAAGTCAACCCGGTTGAAATTCCTGAAGACCAAGCTAAAGCGTTGATGGCCTACTTCGATTACATAACTCAAAAAGTATCTCCATCTCAACCTGAATTTGCTGGACCTGAATTTACCTACGCTCCGCTAAGTAGAGAAGAGGCAAGAACTGAAGGGGATAATATCTTGAAGTTAGAGGGAGATAAAAACCGTGGCTGGAAATTGTATGGTCGATCTTGTGCCAATTGTCACGGCGGTCCCAAAAAGCGCGGAATCGGAGGCCAACTTGTTCGTTCTCGCCCACCGGCCGATATACAAGCGAGACTACACAAAATTGCCTCTTACGTGCGCCAAGGCGGCTATTTGATGCCGGCGATGGGGAAAGATAAGCTATCCGATCAAGATGTAGCCGATATTGTAGCCTTCTTAGAACAAATCATTCAGGCCAAATAACCCGATAAATTCAAACTCCTGGGGTAGATCCTCGACTAAGTCGAGGGTACTAACCAGAGGTTAGTGCCTAGCTCGTTTAATCTTGTAGTTTTTGTCTCAAAATCTGATTAACTAATTGTGGATTGGCTTTGCCACGCGTCTCTTTCATTACTTGTCCGACTAAAAATCCAATTGCTTTCATCTTACCGTCCTGAATATCGGCCACCGACTTCGGATTCCGTCCGAGTACCTGGTCGATAATAACTTCAAGTTCGCTTGTGTCAGAGATTTGCGCCAGTCCCTTATCTTGAACCACCTGTGTGGGCATCTTTCCGCTATTGAAGCAGTCAGCAATCACATCTTTAGCGATCTTGCCACTGATAGTTCCATCTTGGATTATCTCGACCAGTTGACTGATGTGCCCAGCCGTGATCTGGCAATCTTCAATGGTCTGTCCGGCACTGTTTAGCAATGCTGACAGGTCGCCCATAATCCAGTTACTACAGGCTTTAGGATTTCCACTCGACCTGGCCGCTTGGTCGAAAAAGGTTGCTATGTAGCGAGTGGCAGTCAAAAACTCCGCATCGTAGGAGGGTAACTCGTATTCCTCTACGAATCGCTGGCGGATGGTGCTTGGCAACTCTGGCAACTCCGTTTCTAGACGCTTAACCTCTTCTGGATCGACCTCAAATGGAACCAGATCTGGTTCCGGGAAATAACGGTAATCATGTGCTTCTTCCTTACTCCGCATAGGAGAAGTTCGTCCCGTCTCGACATCGTAGAGCAAGGTGGACTGTTTTACCTGGCCGCCATCGTCCAGAATTCTTGTCTGTCGGTTTTCCTCGTACTTGAGTGCAGCTAAAACATGTTGGAAAGAGTTCTTGTTTTTCAGTTCAGTTCTGATACCAAGTGGGTCAGTTCCTGTCGGGCGAAGCGAGATATTAGCATCGCAACGGAAACTCCCCTCTTCCATATTACAGTCGCTGACTTCGATGTATTCCAAGATCTCCTTGACGGCTCGCCAGTAAGCGATCGCCTCCTCTGGCGTTCGAATGTCCGGCTCGCTAACAATCTCCAGCAACGGCACACTAGACCTATTGAAATCTACATAGCTGTAGTTTTTATCACCCGTTACATCACCATGAACCAATTTACCTGCATCTTCCTCCAAATGAATACGATTGATGCGGACACGTTTAGCTTGCTCCTCTAACTCAAAATCGACATAACCATCGTAACAAAGTGGATGGTCATACTGTGAGATTTGGTAGCCTTTGGGTAGATCTGGATAGAAATAATTCTTACGGTCAAACTTACTGTAAGTGGCAATTTGACAATTCATCGCTAACCCAGCTCGAATGGTATATTCGATGGCACGTAGGTTCGCGACCGGCAGAACCCCCGGCATCCCAGTACAAATCGGACAGGTATGGGTGTTAACTTCACCACCAAAGCCTGCATCACAATTGCAAAACAGCTTACTATGGGTCGCCAGTTCAGCATGGATTTCTAGCCCTATAACTGTTTCGTAATTCGGCATTATTTTTGTTGTTCCTTTTCGTGCTCACTGTTTTTATGATTTTTGAATAGTGGAAAGTCCATACTCAATGCTTCAGCCATTGGTGGGTGTCGAGGCGAGCGTAGTTATGCCACAATTCAAAATAGAGAACTTGGCCAATTAAGGAACCGGAGTCACCAACCTGACCGATAATCTGGTTGACTTTAACTTCGTCACCAACGTCAACACTCACAACCGACAGATGCGTGTAGACCGAGGTATAGGCACTACCGTGTAAGATTAGAATCGTATTTCCGTAACCGACTACTGAATCGATTACCCTTGCTACTACGCCGTTAGCGATACTCCGAACATCAGCTTTTTGGCCCTCGGTAGTGGCCGATGTCGGTTTGATCGTAATTCCACGATCAAAAGGATTCTCGTTTTTGACAATCTTACCTGTAACTGGCCACGGTAATTTTCCTTGCTTCTGTTTCGAAATCCCTTTCAGCCTCTCAGCTTTGACTGTTAGCGTGTCGGTGGAGACAATACCGAGCACCTCCTCTAATTCAGCTACCGACTGGCGCAACTCTTTTAGTACTTGATCATAGGTGCTTCGCTGTGTTCGATATTCTTCCAGCAACCTCTGCCGATCTGTCCTACGGGCAAGTAGTTGACGACGCTTGACCTGAGCCATTTGCTTGGATGCCTCAATCGAGGCTAAATGCTGTTGCAGTTCGGAATGAACAGCCTTGATCTGGTCTTGCTGTGCTACTAGATCTGCCAACAATTGCTGGTCAGATTTAGCGATAAAGTTAGCATACTTATACTTTGTGAGCAGATCTATCAACCCTTCAGACTGCATCAGCATACCGACCAGTTGGTGTTGGTTAGTTACAGTCGACCGATACCCCATCTTATAAATAGCTATAACTCGCTTGGTAGCTCGTTGTTGGTAGTCTAAATAACGAGTTTTCAACGCCTGGAACTCAGCTTGACTCCGCTCCTGCTTCTTTTCTTCCTCCACCATCTCGGCCTTGTAGCGGTTCAGTTCTGCTTGCAGAGTATCCAGTTCCGTTTCGATTTCTTGCAGGCGTGTCAAAACCCTACGCTCCTTACCCGCAACTCGATCACGCTTTTTCTGGGTTTCCTGCTTTTGAAGAACTTTTTCCTGTCGACTCTGTTCCAGTTGTCGCCGATCAAGGGATTCCTCCTCCCGATTGGAGTCGAGGACGGGAGCCGCAGATAACAAGCCGCCCCAGCAGAACAAGAACAGCATCAGACGATTGATGGTCACCCTTTTAGCTCTATTTTAATCCGTCAGTTCGTTAATAATAGCAACATTTTCTTGTACTTGTGCTTCGCTTTCCATGCCGATGGTCATCGCGTGGACACATGGTAGGCTCAGCACAAATTCAATAGCTTGACGAACTCCTTCATCTTCCTTACTCAGTTTCCCCATCCCTATAACTTTCATCCCGTAGACGCCTTTACCTTGAGCGGCCATCGTCTCCATGGTTCTAATGATGTCGGGTGGTGAAGCATCCATTGAAACACCCGCATAGTTGATCCGGGTCAAAACCACCTCGACCCATTCGGTGATGGCTGAAGTCTGAAGAGCTCCAAAATCGTGACAAGAGACACCGTGTGCTCGAATCAAACCTTGTTCCTTACAGCGGCTGAGTGCTTCCATTGCATCTGGATAGCGCTGTGGCCAGTCTCGTTCGGTTAAACAGTGTAATAGTACTATGTCAATGTATTCAGTTCCTGTTTCCTGTAAAAATCGTTTGACATCCTTCTCAACCGCAAGGCCTTTGCGAGAGGTGGTTTTAGTACTAATGGTAATTTCGTCTCGATCGAGCCCCCTTAATGCCCCCTTTGCATGTGGGTGACTACCGTACATATCCGCCAGATCCCAAAACTTAATGCCCTGACGATAGGCAAAATGGAAGAGATCTACTAATTCTTGATAACCAAGATCAGTTTGGTTAGAGCGACCATTCCAGCCATTTGATCCTGTGCCGATTGCCAGTCGAGAGGTTTTGATCCCGGTGTTTCCAAGTTTGACAGTCTGCATCTTTACCCTCCTGAGATTTAAAATCTTAATCGTAAGTCTTCAAATTCTGATTATAACACATCATTTTATCTTCATAAACATCGTTATCTCGACAATCTATTTAGACTAATCCACGTCGCTTGCGAAGAAACCATTCAGTTCCTAGTAAGCTAACAACCAGAATCAAAATTAGCGGATGATCCCAAAGTTGATGGGCCACGACTTCGAATACGGGTTTTCGCTGATCTGGAATCAGGTCTGCGAACTCAATTGAGTTAACCTCAGTGAGCGGTCGATAGACTCCACCTGTCGATTCAGCTAGCTGCATCATTAGGTCTTGGTCTAGATACGGCTTTTCAAACTCCATCGTTGACGATTCGACCCGAATTTTGATTTGATCACTACCCACGGAAGCCATCGCTTTTATTGTGTAACTGCCATCTGTATTGGCAATAAAAGTGACACCGTAAATACCATCACCGATTTCGGTCGCTGAGAGTTGAAACATCGGCTGTTGATACGGAGAAACATCGATCTGAATCCTAGCATTGGTCAATGGCATTGCGTTTGAATCGTAAGCATAGATTGTCAACTTGACCTCTTCGTCCACTTGATAAGAGACCTGATCGGTTGTCAAATGAATCGGTTTAGTCGAAGCCCGTGAGGCTAACCAACGCATGGTTTGTGTCCAAAACCGGGCATAGGGCGAACCTAACAGGTTATCAGCCTTCGTTCGATTGTTATCAGGAGTAGTTTGAAAAGCCCAGCGCCACGATCCTTCTGCCGCTAATAATAGACATTTTCCTAATCCCGATTGTTGATACGTCAAAATCGGCACTCTCGATTGCCCTCGTACGTACTTAGCCAGTGTGATAGCCCCACTTTTTAATTCAAATCCGCTAAACCATCCTGACAAAGCAGGTAAATCTTTCCAGATCTGTTGGTTCTGATCAGGGTCAGTTACCAGTTGCATCATCGGGTGATAACGGCCTTGTTGTGTCAAACCGAGTTCAACTTCGGTCTGTCGAAGCAGGCAGCCACGAGGTGCAACAATAGGGAGTAGTTGCGCTAACTCAGAGTTTACCAATCCGTTGAACCCCAAAGCAGATTTCCCACCAAGAAAAACGACAGCACGGCCAAACTGTTGCACATAATCGACGATGGCCTGCTGGTGTCGTACTGACAGTTGCCTCGTCGAAATATCACCCAGCACAATCACGTCATAAACCAGTAGGTCCGAGACTTGTGTTGGAAACTCCCCAGCCGGTCGAAAATCCGATTGTCTTGGAAAGGGGGGCGATGTGCGGAGAATCAGACTCTCGATTTCGATATCAGCGTTTTGTTCAAGCGATCGCTTCAGGAAAGTGTAGTCCCAGCGAGGTCGACCATCGACAGAGAGAACACGTAACTTCGATCGAACCGCACGGATTGTCACTGACTTCTGGTTGTTTTCTGAGGTTAACTCTCCATCTAACACAGGTAACTCAATAGTATAAGAGAAGACCCCCTCTGAGGTAGGGGCGATCTCGAACTCGACTACCTGTGATGAATCCGACCGAAGTTGGTCGTTACCAAATTCAGCCCCAACAAAGGTGATAATCTGCGTCGATAGACCTTTCTTAGTGTTGGCAGAAGCGTCGTTGGCCTCTCGTAAAGAAATTTGGGCTTTTTGTCCTGCGAATCCGCGCTGACGAACAATGGCTCGTAAGGACGTTTGTTGATCGACATAAACAATAGGACTAACCTCAATTTTCTCGATGTCTACATCGGCAGGTGGTGTCGGATTGCCAACCCCTAGCGTATAGATCGGCAAGTTCAGTTTGGTGATCTGATCCATGTCAAAAGTTGTTGCGTTGTGTCCACCATCTGAGATCAAAACTAATCCTACCACCGGTTGACCTCTCCATTGCTCAACAACACGATTGACCACTGTTTGAAGATCGGTTTTTTGGCCTGATGATGTTAATTGGTCACCGGAGATAGGTGTCACAACGTTGTCGGTAAACTGGTATAGACGGGGTTGGATTTGCTCAGCCGGACTAGCATTATCGGCGAAAGTCGCTATCAAGTTATTCTGGTTCAACCATCGATTGACCAGATCTAGACGAGACTCTGATTCCACGACCGAATTAGCTTGTTCTGCAAGGTTAGTGTCGGTCAAGGTCATGCTCGGTGTGGTATCGACCAGCACCAACAGATTAGGAATAGGTGTAATGTCTTTCTTTTCTACCCGAATCGGTTGTAACAAACAAGCTACCAAAATCAAGATAGCGGCAATTCGAAGACCAATCAACAATCGTTTGAACGACTGAGCAATCGGTGGCCGTTTCAACCGAAGGTAGGTGATAATCGTAATTCCACCACAGATCGAGACAAAAACCAGCAACAGCCACCAGGACCAATAAAAGCTAAACCGCATCTAGGTAACTCGAACTCGTCGATGGTTGATCATTGGTGATTGTGTTTTGACAGTAGCGTTGGCGAATAAATCCAGCCCTAAATCGTTCTCTAAACATGCCTTCGACCTGATCAAGAATATCACCAGATAAGGCGGTTGGTGCTGTTCAGCACATCTGTTTATCGTTGCTTGGAAAGTCATGATGGTGTGACGGTGATGATATTTTAACATCTCAAATTCGATATCGATATTAGACCTTTATCGAATTACCTGTCAAATTAGCGATGGATCTAATAGATTAAGTAAGGTTGGCGATGTTGCCTAAAAGCCAAACTTTGTTGCTTCCAATCTTGGATGAGATCTTCTACGGATTGCTGGGATAAAATTGCGAGTCTCAGTCTGTCTGTACCGACCAATTTATCAAAAAATGCCTCCTGAAACTGAAATTGGTCCGGATAGCGTTTATGAACCAAATTGATTAGGTGTAAGGTAGCCTCAATTGGACAAGCACGAGATGAATCGATCAAGTGCATCTGGATTCCATGACAGCACTCGGTCTGGTATTTGGAAAATGTCGGCTCAAATTGAATGGATCGCGCTTTAATACCGGCCAGCCTCAGATCGTCAAAAGCTTGGGATAACCAATGACTGTCTAGCCACGGTGCCCCAATCCACTCAAAGGGCATAGTCGTTCCCCGACCTTCGGACAGGTTGGTCCCTTCGATCAGGCAAGTGCCAATATAAAGTTGAGCTGTTTGGGGACGAGGCATATTAGGTGAGGGGGGAACCCAAGACCAACCGGTTTTCTCAAACAGATGTTTGCGCTTCCAGTGGGTTGACATCGGTATTACTTGTAGATCCAAGTCTAATTGGCACTCGGCCTTGAACAGTTGTGCCAGTTCACCAACGGTCATCCCGTGACAAATTGGGATCGGGTGTTGCCCTACAAAAGATAGAAAATCTAGTTCTGAGACATTTCCAGCGACTCGCTCACCTCCAATCGGATTAGGACGGTCCAGTACCATAAAAGATAGCCCGTGCTCCGAAGCCACCTGCATTGAGCGGTACATAGTCCAAGTGTAGGTGTAAAACCTAGCCCCCACATCTTGAATATCAAAGATCAGCAAATCTAATCCCTCTAGCATTTCGGTTGTCGGTTGGTGGGTTTGACCGTAGAGGCTGTAGACAGGAAGTAGCTGATCCAAATCAGCCCCTACTTTGACCCCGGCTTGAGCGGTTCCACTCAAGCCGTGTTCCGGGCCAAACAGGGCTTTCAGTTGACAGTATGCCGCTAATAGCGGTACGTTACTCTGCAGGTTCTCATCTACGCCGGTCTGATTGGTAATCAACCCTACTGGGCGTCCCGCTAACAGGTGCCGGTACTCGGTCAATACGCGACTTAATCCAGATTGCAAGGTCAAAATCGTATCACAGTCGTAATGCTAAAATCTAACCGGAAATTAGAAAATTAACCGTTCAATTCTACTCGAAATTGAACACTGGCCGAAAAGGACGATCCCTGACGACTGACCGGTTCCAAAACGACCAAGCCTGCAGGGATGCCTCTAGCCTCCAGGTTGATAGCATCAGTTGGACAGGTGTAGGGCTCAAAACAGATCTCTGGTCGATCTGGCGGGGTATACACCACCCACTCTCGAAAGTTAGCATCGGCTTCCACTAGTAGGCCGACCCCCGCTTGCCGATCATCGATGCGGCAACTGCTAGCCCCTGCCCCTGAGGCAATAACCTGGGTGAAAACATCGTCTAACTGAAGCCCCTTAAAGCATTTGCCTGTCAGAAACTCCGGATCTGCATCCAGCAATCGACCTGTCGGTAGAAACGCGTCTAGCTCCCAATATTGGGCGGCTGGAATGGTGATCCAACTGGTTTGGATTGTTGAATCAGGTGAAAACAAAACCTGAAAATAGGGATGAATACCAAAACCCATCGGCATCCGTTTTTTCCCTCTATTCTCGATCTGAACTGACATCTCAAGGCATTCTTCAGTCAGTGTATAGGTAACCTGAAACAGGAACGGAAACGGGTATTGACGCGAGATCCAAACCGATTGTTCAGAATCGACGCTACAGATGATCTCCACGCCCGGTTTCTCACCGTTAACCATATCGATACTTTGGATGGAAAAGGGATAGTCCAATAATAGGCCGTGAATTGAGTTGGGCGAATTATCTGGTTTATCAAACGCATAATCCTGTCCCTCGAAGCTGAAACTCCCATTCCGAATCCGATTCGGAAAAGGAAATAAAATAGGATTACCAAACCCGGATGGACGTTGTTTTAAAACTGCTAAGCTCGGAGGAGGAGCGATCAGATCAATCCACTCCCCCACCGAAGACTGGACATGTTCGGTCTGGATGGCAAATCGTGTGCAATTAGCACCGATGGCAGGCACAATTTCAGCCTTGGTCGATCCAGTTTGTAAGGTATAGACTTCGATACCGTCTTCAGCGCGATGACCAATAGAACTGCTACTCATCCAATTCACTCCGATTGACTTGATGAATTCATTAGACATTCGTACCCTTCGTCGGGTAAAAGGTCGGGTTGGTCCAGTGCCTGTCGTGCCAGTTGGTCACAATATTCGTTCCATTGATGCCCGGCATGGCCTTTCAGCCAAACGTACTCTACTTTGTGTCGTCGGCAGAGGGGTAACAATCGTTTCCAGAGATCGATATTGCTAGCTTGTTCCTTTTTGTTTCTTTTCCAACCGTTGGCTTGCCATCGCATGGCCCAGCCCTGGGCCATCGCATCGACCAGGTATTTAGAGTCGCTGTACAACTTGACCCGACAAGATGACTTGAGCGCTTCCAGGCCAGCAATGGCCGCCATAATCTCCATTCGATTGTTGGTGGTTAACCGGAACCCCTGCGCCAGTTGTTTTTGCTGCTTCTGATAACACAAGACTACACCATATCCTCCAGGCCCGGGGTTTCCACTACATGCCCCGTCGGTGTAAATGATAACGTTTTTCTCACTCATCAAATCTGTTTAGTTGCCTTTAGTATTCTATTTTTGCGGGGGTGGAGAAGCCTATTATACCGTTCCCACGAAAGTAGGAATCCAAAATTCTACCAAATAGATTCTTGTGTACACGAGAATGACAAGACCTGCTCCTGAGATTATTTCTAGCTTGATTCGGAATCTAGTATTAGGTCCAAGACCTCTGGATTCTTGCTATTGCGGAAGTCGATCGTTTTGCTCCTCGTAATAACCATGAACGGAGCCCCTATGTATTTCCTTGGCCAAAATCCTAGTAAGGGAATAAATGGCCTAAGGACAAGTGGGGGTGGACTTTCCCACTTCAGAGTGAAGGTTGAGATCTAAACTTGACTCTCAGTCAAAGGGATTACAAATTTCAGGGCAGAGTTAGTGGAAAGGCAGAAGCATTGTATCATACCATTGGAACAAAGTCTACTGAAATTGTATATCCAGATACCTGGCGAAAACCAATCCCAATTGCCGAATGAACCTTATCAGACGTACAGCAGTGATCACAAAAACGACAGGTGGAAAAAGCCACCTTGACCACAACCCGTGACAATATAGAGCCACACGACAAGCTGACTTCCAGCAAAATGATAGACAGAGACGACCCAGGCTAAACGCCACAGCCAATTAGGCTCGGAAAGGATTGTCTCAAACTTCAATGGTCTCCTGAGATCATTCCAGGATTGTTGGCCAAAGGAGTCAAATCTGGTAACATCAAGCCACGAAACAATAACCAACCGACAGCAGGCGACGATAGAGATCAGACATAGAAGGCATGTGTTGTTCCTCGATTGCCAGAAATATCAGCGCCAGGGGGCCAAAAACCTGATCCTTAGTCAAACCGATGGCAAAGATCAAATCCGTTATCTAAGGTGCACGGAATGTCAGCCACAATTTTCAGCGCGCAAAGGGAGTGCTTTGTTTAACAGCCAAATTCGAGCATCCAAGGCGGCTTCTATCATCGATCTTGTCAACTGCGGCCATGGTGTGGTTGACTGCTCACTTCCAGTTATTTTCACCGATGGAGAAGCCACTGACAAGAAAGCAATTCGGCCCGCATTTGGACAACCTACATCCGGTTGTGCGAACGAGTTTCCTCTCCTGGGGTGTTCTCCGGAACCAATCATGCGGATTCCTCATCAGTTGGTGTCTGCGAAGGGAATCAAACATCACCGGGGAGGACAGAGGGCTGAAGTGGAAATCGGTCCCATTTTGGGAACCGGGAAACGCAACGATGTGGTTCCAAAGTTGGGATGGAAACAGCCTCAGGCCAGTGCTGTTGAATGGTTTAATTTGACCGATGGGCAGAGAAATCGTCGCCAGCCAGGAAGAATTTTAGGGGTTTCAAAACAGAGTCGGTATGATGACTGGAGGAGTTGGATTTTAGTTTAGTGGTACAATTTCCACCTCAAGAACCGTAGTCACAACGATGAAAATAAGGAGAGGGGACTGGTCCAAAGAACTCCCGTGATGGCGACTGAAATCGCACATTAGCCGGATTTAATGTTACAACTTATGCCATTGCTTGTCTAGGGATAATCTCAGGACACCATTAAAATTTTGTCACTATCTTTCCTAGCTGTGCCTTTTCTACTCTTTGTGATTTGAGCCGTTAATTATCAATCGGTTGAGCAATCTCCAAAAGTGCAATGGTCAAAGAGCGTTCCCTGGTCGAACGATGAAACTGCTGAAAAGCATATCTCTGGAAATCGTTTAGATCAAAGGTAATTTTACCTTTTTTGCCTTTTAATTGAACCTTGACTGCAGTGGAATTGCTGATCTGGTCAAGGAGGCTATCACTCAGTTGATAAAAAGCGACCTCTTCCACCAGGTTGTTTTTCAGATTCCGCCTTTGTGTTCGAACTGGCTTCAATCTTGTTTTCTTTCTGTTAGCCCAGATGGTGAGGGAATTCCGACCTTCTAACAGAAGCCAATCCCGATCTGAATAGATAACCTTAATCAACTTTGTCTGCGAGTCCGTATGTTCATCCTCAGAGATGGTCACCTGCAAGTAGAACAACAGATTCATTTCTAACCCCGCGCGCCGGCTCAAGCTAACAGGCCCGGTAAGAAAGGTATACTCCCCGCTAGTGCCATTGTAAAAGCAATCCCATCTAAGTTCAGGGTAGGAGCGAACAGCGATTGTCGGTTTAGCCTCAGGTGCTGTAGTCCACTTGCAACCAACACCGGCACTTACCATTGTTAGTAGTAGAACGGCCAGCACACATATATTCGCTCGATCGAGATGCTTTTTCAAGGGACGATCTCCTTTGAAGGAACCGGCTAGTCCCCTCCAGGTTCAACCAGCGCAAAAGATAGAAGTGAAAGTCAAAGGCAAGTATACTGAATCAGTATGGTTTCTACAACTTTGTTGGGGTGGCACACGTTATCTTCCTAGAAGCCATTTCAAAACGGCCTCAATGTAATCAGGATGCAAGCAAGGTGAAAGAACGCTTGCTAGATCTGAATTTCTCTTTCCCAACCAACAACCCGTCGTCGCCAGTTTGGCCGCCATGCCAAAGTCGGCGCAACCTTCCATCGAGGCCTGTCAGGCCGCAATTTGCCACCATCCTCATTTTTCTTGGTCTGCTTGTTTTTACGCTCCCGACAGATCAATTCAATGCCGCCTTTCGACCGCCTTTGGCCGAGCGGATCACTGTCGTATCCCTTATCCGCTATGATGCGGACAGGATTTTGCCGCGGCCAACCACCACTTTTCTTAGCAACGCAATCTTCTCAATCGTGGCTTCCAGTAGTTTTATTTCGCTCGCCGAGGCCGAATCTAGATCAGCACCGATAGGCACTGCCTGGCCATCGACCACCACCATCCACCCTTGTCGCCTTTGGTCTTTCCAAGGCATGGGCCCTTTTTTGGTCCAGGCCAATCTAACTGACCTTGTTGCTCCAATTCGGACAGGAACTTAGGCTATATTTGGAGCCAAACACCTGGCTCTTCCCATGGCTATAATCTTGGCTGGCAAGTGTTAGCTGATGGATATCGATCAGCTAAGTGGTTCCATCCGGCCCCAGTTGGCCAGAGCCGGATAATGCCGTCAAACACTTGCCTGTTGCCTCTGGGCTTGGTCCACTTTTAGCTGAAGGCTGAGGTTTTGGCCGCCAGGGTTCAAGTCTGATCCGTTGTTCATCGGTGACAAATGGTTTAAGTTTGGCCATCAAAAGTTCCTTTTTAGACCTAACTAAAACTAGACCTAATCCTTTTAGATAGGCAAGTTTAAATTGTATTTAGTTTTGAAATAGCTTCTACTAATACTGGCTTGGGTCAGGCAGGGATTTCTGATCTGCTGAAAGAACTGATCCAACGCCAGTATCGGCAAAATCCTGTGGGCATTAACGACGGCTGCCAACTGGTATCTGGGCATCGTTTTCTTCAATTCGGATCTAGTCTTTTCTATCAGCAACGTCG
>JASMLX010000133.1 GCA_030748495.1 Candidatus Poribacteria bacterium
GTTGGGAAGTCCTATCTGTTCTGAGAGCTGTAAAAGCGATACCGGAGTTGCGGCTAAGGCTATGTTCATGGCTGGGTAAAACCTAACCCAGGTGAGTACAACCATGGCCAAGGAAACCATATCAATGGTCTTGACAGATTCTGGGCTTACCTTCAAAGAAGACTGGCGGCTAAAGGCGGTCTCAGCCAGGAAAGATTGGTTTTGTATTTGGCGGAATATGTTTGGAGATACAATCATAGAAATGCTAGTATTCAATGACAGAAAAAACGCATTCTTAAACCACTTGAAAGATGTCATGTTTAGTGGCCCTTTTACGACTTTACCCAAACTTTTTAAAAAGCTATTTGAAGATGGATTAGAACTGGTAACTACTGTTTCTCCATTGGCATGATGAGAGCAATTTATCAGCTGTTTTTACAGATGTGCCTGTTGGTAATCGTTTGTGGCAGCTATTCTGTGCCTGTATTGGCTTATCGAATTCGGATTGGTATTGATCAGGATGGGCTTTACCAGGTCACAGGTCAAGACCTGGTCGAAGTTGGAATGGTAATTCAGCAGATTCAACCCCACCTGATTTCTATGACTAACCGAGGGGAACCAGTGCCGATTTCGATCCGAGGCGAATCGGATGGCAGACTGGATTTAAAAGATCAGATTATCTTCTTCGGCCGACGCAATAGTGGTCAAAATACCTACTACGATTTTTTCACCAATGAAAATGTCTACTGGCTCTCTTTTCGACAGCCAGGTACCCGAATGGCAACGCAGGTGGTTCCCTCTACTTTACCTGCTGGGCGAACACTTCGTCGGTTTCGGCATCGCGTTCATCTAGAGAAGGATATTCTGTTTACTCGACTACCGTTAGTCAACCAGGAGCCATCCGTCAAGACGCTTCCTGTTCGTGGTGGGGTTTTTCGTCGCATCGGTCACCAACTTACCTTGCCTCCATTACCGCGTGACAGTTGGTTTTGGTCGATTATTTCTGCTCCCAGTATTCACCATCTTAAATTCGAGTTGTCAGGTGTGGCAGAGACGACGGCTCCGGCTTCGTTGCGTCTGATGCTGCATGGTAAGACAGACAATCCCGCCAATCCGGATCACCATACCCGAATTTGGCTCAACAATCAGCTTTTACTGGAAGATTCAAACTGGGATGGCCAGACTGAACATCAAGTATTCGCCGATAATATTTCTCAGTTTTTCCTGAAAAACGGTGAAAATCATCTCAGTATTGAGTGTCCTGGCGATACAGTCGCCGAAGAGGTGGATCAGATACTTCTCAACTGGCTGGAGGTCGATTATTGGCACACCTTCACCTCCGCATCAGATCTACTCGAATTTTCGATGCCCGCTCCTCAAGCATCTTCTAAGGAGGGAGGCGGTTTTCGTGCCGAGTTAAAAAACTTTTCAGCCCCTAATATCGAGATTTATGCCACTAGTGGCACACAGCATGTCGGCTTTAAGGTGATAGAAGATCCTGAAGCTCAAGGCACATTTAAGGCCTTTTTCTTATCTCAGACGAAAACGAAGAAGACCTTTCTAGCACTTTTACCTGGCCTGCGTCGGCGTCCCAAGTCCATTGAACTTCGTCCATCTATTGGCTTCGTTCGGGGAGCGACCAATCTGGTTAGCGGTTCATCGAAGTTTTCGTCTGTACAACCGCCCAATCTCCGCGACACAACTCTCGGTGCAGAATATCTGGTGATAACGGACAGTAGTTTGCGGGTTGGATTATCGGATTTAGTCAAATGGCGAGAGGCACAGGGGTTAACAGTCAAAGTGGTCGAGGTAGAGGATATTTATGATCAGTTCAACTTTGGAATCTCCAACTCTTATGCTATTCGGGATTTTCTTCGCTATGCCTATCATCAATGGGTTGTTCGCCCGAAGTACGTTTTAATCGTTGGTGATACCAACAGTGGGAAGATTAGGCCTTTGACCGGTTCGACAGGTGGATCTAGGGAAAAACAGTCAGGCCTAGTGCCAACAATTATGGTGCAAACCCCGAAGTACGGAGCAACCGCCAGTGACAATCAATTTGTGTTGCTGGCCGATGATGATCATCTGCCAGATGTTGCCATTGGTCGATTACCCGTCTCCAACCTGACAGATCTACAGGTGGTAATCAATAAGATCCTCTCCTATGAGAGCCTACCTTCTCAGGCTGAAGAGAAGTTCTGGAGACAAAGAATACTGGTTTTGGCGGGAAATGGGCACGCTTTTGTGGAACAGAGTGAGGCGTTAATCAAACTTGCCCCGGCCTTTCAGCCGCAACGCATTTATGCTAACGACCCAGATCTACCCGTTTACGGCGCTGCAAGAGAGGTTATTTCTGCCTTTGACCAAGGAGCCTCTTTGGTCAATTTCCTGGGACATGGTGGTGGTAGCATCTGGTCTGACAATCGAATGATGGGATTAGGGGATGTGGCTCTGCTGAATAACCGGGATCGGTTGCCGTTTGTTATTAGCATGACCTGTTTTACCGGTTACTTCGATAACCCGCACAGCAACTGCCTGGGTGAGGAAATGCTTCTTGCCGCTAACGGCGGGGCAATCGCCTTTTTAGGGGATACGGGTTTCGGTTGGATTCTGGGCGATTACTATTTTAATCGAGAGCTCTTTAAAGTCATTTTCGAAGAAGGTAAAAGAACACTGGGTGAGATTATCCTGACGGCTAAACGCCGATTTCTCCGACAACACCCAGGCTATATCGATATTATCGAAATGTATACTCTGTTGGGAGATCCTGCCCTGAGACTCAATCTACCACCGCCTACAATTCAGATCCAGCCAACAGACATATCGGTCGCAACTCCTAGCCAATTGCTAATAACCTCTGATTTTTCTGGTCAAGCCGAGGTCGTGTTTTTCGACCAAAATGGCAACGATCTCAGCCGAAGCAGAATCAATCTACGGCCAACGGCTCAGTTGCAAGTCAGTAATCGAGCAGTTAGTGGAGTAAGGGTTCACGCATGGAATCAACAGCAAGACGCTGTTGGCTATTATCAGTTTCAATCAGCAACCACCCATTTAGCAGCGAAGTTGCCAGATCTGGTGATTAGTCGGCTAGATCTAATCGAACATCAATCGCAGATTATGCTCTCGGTTGAAGTCCAAAATCTGGGACAAGCCGGGGCGAGTCAGATTCTTGTTAAAGTGAGTTCTATTCTAGATCGTAAGGAACCTTCCACTGAACAGGCATCAGAACAACGCATTGAAAAGATCGGAATCGATGAAAAGAAGCAGATCATGATTCCGTGGCAACCACAAAAAGGTATAACCGAGATCCAGGCTACCGTCGAGTTGACCGACGGACAGAGAGAAGAAAATAGCACTAATAACCGGCTGAAGCAGACATTCGTCGGGGAATACTATCCGCTACCCGTTGGCGAACATTTGATCAGAACTATTAACGGCTTGATACTCCTTGTCCAAGCAGAAAGTCCGGCGCTACTGATCGCTCGATCCGCCGACGAGATAGAACTAGCCAATCAACCAGATCTGCAATATCAGCATGATCCGGTTGAGTTCCAGATTTTGTCAACCAGACCGGATCAACCTAACTTCAAAGCTACCTTTTCACCGTTTGGTTCTGAAAGGGAGCCAGTTGCCGATCAGATTCATCTTTACCAGTTAGAAGCGTCAAGGGACCAATGGGTACGAAGGACGAACCGGATTGTTGATTTGCCTGGCACGTATGCTTTCATCAAGCATATGGACATCGTGCCACCCGAATTAAACCTGACGTTGAATCACCAGAGTTTTATCGCTGGCGACTATGCCTCTGACACTCCGGTTATTTCAGCCAGGATTTCAGACCGCAATGGCGTTCGGCTAGATACAATCGCCCTTCGTCAAAACAATCTCATCCTTACTCAACAAGCTTACTCGGTAGCCTTGTCGCCGGAGAATCCGAACTTAGTTTACGTTTCTTATCAGCCACACCTATCGGTAGGCCGTTATCACCTTCTTCTCTCCGCAGAAGATAGTAACGGGAATCGCAACCAGACCGAAATTCAGTTTCGGGTTGCCGGCAAGATGGCGGTAGAGAAAGTTGCCAACTATCCAAATCCTTTTTCGCCTGGTCATAAATCTGGTCAGGGCACCTATTTTGCCTATCTGCTGACCGATATGGCTGACCAAGTAACGTTGAAAATTTATACGTTGACCGGTCGCCTGGTTAGCCAGTTTGACATACTCGACGGCTTTGCCGGCTATAACGAGTTTTACTGGGATGGCCTGGACGATGACGGTGACCCGTTAGCTAATGGAGCCTATTTGTATAAATTGGTAGTTACACAAGAGCAGCAGCAGGTTGAAAAGATCGGTAAAATTGCGGTTGCGAATACAGATATTCGGTCTGGATCCTGGCGTCGGTAGTATCGTGGGTGGCTTTGTCAGTAGATGAAATCAATTAAGCGTTTGGTGCCGATTAATTATCTGCTTGAATTCTGTTCAGCTGATTGACCAACCTGTCCTTTGGCATCAATCAGCTAGCTGTTCATCGGGTTTTGCCATTGTAGGATCTGCCCTTTACGTGTTCATTTGCGCCGAACGATAGGTTAATCCTCTAATTTATCGGCGCTTTGCCACGATTATCTGAGATCGTAATTCGTTGTGGGAAGCAGATGACACAGGTTGTTGGACGGTATCGCGATCAGTAAGAATCTTCTGGACATCGAGAAGAATCGCATGTCGGCGGAAACCTTTATTCAGACATCGCGTAGCGGACTTCGCCCGTGCGACGCACAGCATCGCGTCCAAATTGTCGAGACCCGTAACTCGGAAACCGGTTTCAGCCAAGGGCATCCCGATCTTGCCCGTTCTGCATACTAGTTCTAAGATCGGATCACTGATGTCACGGGCTATCCCGGCCCAGAAATCCAGATTTGGCTTTCCGAACAGGAGATCTTGCCCATCGGCGTAGTCATAGATTGTGTCGGTTACGCAGGTTCCCTGAATCAGAGCTTTGGAGCTAACATTATGGAGATCGGTGGAAAGTGACCTGAGGTTACCGGGTACTGGTTATTTGGATTTCTGCCGAGTTTATGGCCCCGGGAGTATGGAATGGAGACGGTGATGGCTGAAGGGGTAGCTTTTATGAGTTGCAAGAGGTGCGTTTGGAGGAGCTATCCGATTTGATCCATTCACTGCCAGTTTAATTGAGTCTTTTGGTTGAGCCGGGTGTCCAACCTAATCGTCATCAACGCGCCACTCAGCTAACCCGACTGGGAAGGGGGCTGGTCGCTCAACCTGGCTTGCAATTTCGATATGAGTGCCGGTTTGAGAGGAGCGATCAAAAGCCAGCATTACTTCCAACGCATGATACGCCAGGTCTCCACTGACCCGGTGTGGTCGGTTGTTGCGGATAGCACGCACCATGTCGATTACGCCGATCATACGAGCATTAGTGGGGAAAGCTAACGGGACATCCTCCCAGTCGCTTCGAGCTGGACTAACTCTCACCGATCCACCAAACCCATTGGGATCCGGTACTTGCATTGACCCTTCAGTTCCGTAAATCTCGATACAGGGTAAGCTATGTCGCCACATATCAAAGCTCATAATCATGGTGATAATTGCACCATTGGCAAACTCAATGCTACCAGCTAAGTGAGTAGTGGTTTTGACCGGGATTCGTAAGCCACGCACTGCTTCGCTAGTGGCGATTCGCTCTTCGAAAGCTTTGGTTGTCACACCCGCTACCCGTTTAACTGGCCCCAAAATATTGATTAAGGCCGTAATATAGTAAGGTCCCATGTCGAGCATCGGGCCACCACCAACGTCGTAGTAAAAAGCGGGATTCGGATGCCAGTTCTCGTGGCCGTGTCCACACATGAAAGCAGTACCGGCTACGGCTAGACCAATCTTCCCTGCGTCCATTTGTTGTCGTGCGGTTTGGACACCTGCCCCCAAAAAGGTGTCAGGAGCACAACCAACCCGTAAACCAGTCGTTGCTCCTTTTTGGCGAAGTTGCTTAGCGTTTTCCAGATCTACAGCAAAAGGTTTTTCGCTGTAGACGTGTTTCCCCGCTTCCAAAACCTGTAGACCGACTTCAACGTGAGCGCGTGGAATGGTCAGATTAACAATCAGTTCGATCTCGGGGTCGGACAGTAGTTGATCAACGGTAACGGCCTGGCATCCAAACTGTTCTGCCCGTTGTTGTGCTGCTTCCATCTGTAGATCGGCACAAGATTTGATCTGGAGGACATCGGTGTTTCGAGCCCCACCGAAATAGGCTCCACTGATGTTACCACAGCCGATAATGCCAATCTTCATTTTTTCTGAGTTGTTCGACATATTCTGATTTTACTACTATTACCTTAAGCTATTACAAGATTCTAAAGTGAAAGGGTTACAATTTCAGGATGTAGTTGTAGATAAAATTTCGAAATTTAACTTGACTATTATATCACCCACCACAGCTAAAGATGTAGTCTCTTTAATCGAAGACAGTGTTTTAGGATCTATCTTTACCGGAGTCGCATTGACAGAGACAATCTTGTTTGTTACACTGTAATTTTTGAGACGGAAACCAGTGATGGAAAAAGATCTAGCACAACATTTAATGATGGTGGGAATTATCCCTGCACGTTACGCCTCTACCCGTTTTGAAGGTAAGGCTCTAGCAGACATTCTCGGTAAACCGATGATCCAGCACGTCTACGAACGTGCTTCTCAAGCCAAGTTGCTAGATCGAGTCATTGTGGCAACTGATGACCAGCGAATTTACGACGTGGTAGCAGGATTCGATGGTCAGGTAGTGCTAACGGGTGAGGCCCAAACCGGTACCGACCGAGTGGCAATGGTGGCTGAATCGCTGGAAGCTGATATCATTGCTAATATTCAGGGAGATGAGCCGCTTTTGGATCCTGTGGTTGTGGACCAACTGTTGAGGCCTTTTCATGATGATCCGACAACCCAAGTAAGCACTCTGATGCAACGGATTGAAAATCCTGCTGATTATGGAGACCCGAATGTGGTTAAGGTCGTCACTACGCAATCCGGGTTGGCGATGTATTTTTCACGAGCTAAACTTCCCGGTAATCTGGAGGAAAAATGGCATCCCACGGCTCCAAACTTTCGGCATGTTGGCCTGTATGCGTTTCGACGAACACAGTTGTTGGCTTTTGTTAATTGGCCACGAACCCCTTATGAAAAGGCTGAAGGGCTGGAACAGCTACGGTTTCTGGGAAACGATGTACCAATTCGTGTCATTGAAACCGATTTTTGCGGGATTGGTATCGATACTCCCGCTGACCTGGATCGTGTCATTAAACACATAACCGAACAAAATGCTGCTCTCAAATGAAGTAGTGAATACATTTCATTTCAACCGATGGTCTCTCTTTCGCTAATCTTGTTGTTTATCAACCGTAACTTAGTTGGTGGAAAAGGAGAAATGGGCTCAGATAATTTTAATACTAGCCTTAAAACGAGCTTTACGATGAAGCTATTCAGTAACTCTATTTTATGACTAAATATATTTTTGTTACCGGTGGTGTAATTTCTGGAATTGGTAAGGGGATCACCACTGCGGCGTTAGGTCGATTGCTGATCAACCGCGGGTTCAGTGTCATCGCAGTCAAGATCGATCCTTATCTTAACTCCGATGCCGGTACAATGGACCCCTTTCAACACGGAGAAGTTTTTGTCACTACCGATGGGGCCGAAACTGATCTGGATCTAGGAAATTACGAACGTTTTCTGGGAATCGACCTCGATCGAAGATCCAACTTTACGACTGGGTCGGTCTACGGAGAGGTTCTGGCCAAAGAGCGACGAGGCGACTATCTCGGCGAAACAGTGCAACTAATCCCTCATATCACCGATGCCATTAAGCAGCGGATCTACCAAATTGGTCAAGAGTCAGGTGTCGATATTGTGATCGTTGAACTGGGAGGAACCATCGGTGACTTTGAGATGTTTCCCTTTGCCGAAGCCGTCCGCCAAATCGCGATGGAAATTGAACATAACAATACGATGTTCATTCACGTGGCCTTAATTTATACGCTGCCCAGCGGAGAAAATAAAAGTAAACCGACCCAACACAGCATTCGCAAACTACAGGAACTCGGTATTCAACCGGATCTACTGATCTGTCGCTCCAGTAAAGCGATTTCCGATGATTTTCGACGGAAGATTGGTCTACTCTGCGGTATCTCTCCAGATTGTATCATCGAAGGAAGAGACACCAAATTAGTGGATGAGATTCCAATTCGGTTTGAACGACAAGGGTTTGCCAGCCAAGTGGTAAGGCGGCTTGGCTTACCTGACAATCCCCCCACATCCAGCCGGTGGGCGGACATGGTTCGTGTGCTAAGACAGCCAGAAGGTGAAGTCCAGATCGCTGTCGTTGGTAAATATGTCAAAGGTACCGACGCATATTTAAGCGTGGTAGAAGCATTGAAACACGGTGGTATTGCCAATCAGGTAGCGGTTAAGATCCACTGGGTCGAATCCGGTCTGCTGGAGAACTCGAACCCAGAAATGGCCAATAATAGTGAGAACGCCCTAAATCAGGTTTTTCAAGGCGTTAACGGAATTTTAGTTCCAGGTGGATTTGGTGTGCGCGGAATCGAGGGCATGGTGGTGGCTGTCAACTATGCGCGCCGAAATCAGATCCCTTATCTCGGACTTTGCCTTGGAATGCAGTGCATGGTAATTGAATTTGCTCGTTATGTATGTAGCTTAGCTGATGCCAACAGTTCAGAGTTTGCACCAGAGACAGCACATCCCGTAGTAGATCTCATGGAAGACCAGAAGGATATCCGAAACCTGGGGGGAACCATGCGGCTGGGTCACTATCCGTGTCAAATTCGAACCGGAACGAAGACCTATCAAGCTTATCAAACCACTGAAGTGATGGAGCGCCACCGCCATCGCTACGAGCTTAACAATCAATATCGCGACCTGTTTGAAGCTAAGGGATTGTGCCCAAGCGGGGTCTCACCCGACCAAAATCTAGTCGAAATCACTGAAGTCCAGGATCATCCATGGATGGTTGGCTCCCAGTTTCACCCCGAGTTTCAGTCCAAGCCTCTCGAGCCGCATCCGCTATTCCGTGCCTTTATCGAAAAGGCTTATCATACCTAAGATTTCTTTCGTTCCTCTTCACTCGCTCTTCTACTATCCAGAATTCTGGTTTTGGCTTGACACCTTTTGGTCTTCATGCTATTTTAACACCGGTCAAGCCAGTAGAGATTGCGTTACTATTAAGGTCGTTTCACTACCAAGGTCAAATGAAAGCTAGAGTAGGAATTGAGAGCATTACTCCATATCAAGGCGGTAAGCCGATTGAGGAGGTTCAGCGCGAGTTGGGACTGTACGACATCGTCAAGTTAGCCTCCAACGAAAACCCGCTTGGACCTTCGCCAATAGCAGTTGAAGCTATGCAGCAAGCTGTCAAGCAGGTTCATCTCTACCCCGATGGAAATGGCTACTATCTAAAGCAAGATCTATCTCATCATCTGGGGCTGGAGCCGGATCGGCTAATTCTGGGTAATGGATCAAACGAAGTTTTGCAGATTATCGGTGAAACTTTTATTTCACCCAACGACGAAGTAATCTACTCCGAAAGCGCATTCGTGGTTTACCGATTGGTTGCGACCATTTGTGGGGCTAAATCGGTAGTAACACCAATGCAAGGTTACGACCATGACATAGAAGCCATGATCGCAGCCATCACCGAGCGGACAAAAGTGATTTTTATCGCTAACCCTAATAATCCGACCGGCACGATGGTAACCGCTGCACAAGCGCAAAAGTTGATGGATTACGTTCCGGAGCATGTCCTGGTGGTATTTGACGAAGCTTACGGCGAATATATAAATCGTGCCGATTACCCTCAGACCTTGCCCTATGTTCAGCAGGTACGAAATGTAGTGATTAGCCGAACTTTTTCTAAGGTCTACGGCTTGGCCGGGATGCGCATCGGTTATGGAATTGCCCCTCCACATCTAATCGAATTGATGAATCGAGTCCGGCAACCCTTCAATTGTAATTTAGTGGCGCAAGCCGCCGCTCAAGCAGCCTTAAGCGATTTGGATTATGTTGAGCAGAGTCGGAAAACTAACGCACAAGAGAAGCAGAAACTCTATCAGGTACTGACCGCGCTAGGTATTCAATATATTCCTTCAGAAGGGAACTTTATCATGTTGAATTTGAATCAATCTGGAGAAGCGGTAGCACAACGGTTGCTTCAACAGGGTATTATTGTTCGTCCGATCACCGGGTACGGATTTCCAAATTCAATCCGTGTAACCATTGGTACTCGCCGGCAGAATGTCCGTTTCATCGAAACACTAACAGCTATTCTGTAAACATTTACTAATTTAAGATTTGGCTTAGTCATACAATATGGCCAGGCTACGATTTTTAATCTAAGGGGACAGGCAGATGAAAACTCGAAAACTGACCATGGGGCAAGCCATCGTCGAATACTTGAAGCAACAATATGTTGCGCGTGACGGAGTTGAACAGCCGTTTTTCGCCGGGATGTTCGGTATTTTTGGACATGGAATTGTGGCGGGAATTGGACAGGCTTTGCATCAGTACTCCGACACATTTCGCTACTATCAAACGCGAAATGAGCAGGCGATGGTTCATACCGCCGCCGCCTTCGCGAAAATGAACAACCGTCTACGAACACTGGCTTGTACCACTTCGATCGGACCCGGTGCCACCAATCTGATAACCGCCGCCGCTGGCGCGACCATCAACCGAATTCCGGTTTTGCTCTTACCGGGCGACATCTTCTCCACCCGTTTGGTAGCACCAGTTCTACAACAGTTGGAATTGCCGAGTTCGCAAGATATTTCGGTCAACGACTGCTTCAAACCGGTCTCCAAGTATTGGGATCGAATTAATCGCCCGGAGCAAATAGTGACCTCATTACCAGAAGCCATGCGAGTCTTGACCTCTCAAGCTGAAACTGGTACGGTGACATTGGCAATTCCGCAGGATGTTCAGTCAGAGGCTTACGACTATCCAGCAGATCTGTTTGAAAAGCGGCTCCACTTAATTCCTAGACCGCAAGCGGACCGAGCCTTGTTGCAGAAATCAGTTCAATGGATCCGCGACAGCCGAAAGCCGCTGATAATTTCGGGGGGTGGTACAATCTATGCTGATGCCACCGACGCATTGCAATCTTTTGTCGAGCAGACGGGAATTCCTGTAGCTGAAACCTTTGCCGGAAAGGGTTCGCTTTGTTATGACCATCCGCAATGTTTAGGTGCGGTAGGAGTGACGGGTACGCCGGGAGCTAATATCGTAGCAAGAGAGGCAGATCTGGTGATTGTAGTTGGATCGCGACTCAGCGATTTTACCACCGCTTCAAAAACAGCTTTTCAGCATCCGGATGTTAAATTCATCAACATCAATGTGGCCGAATTCGACGCGGCTAAGCACGCGGCTCTTCCACTGGTAGCGGATGCAAAAGTCACGTTGGAAGCCCTAACCGAGGCCTTAACCGATTATCGAGTTGATGCCGACTACGCTCAAGAGATCGCCAAACACGGCCAATTCTGGCTGGATGAGGTAGATCGAATCTATAACCTAGGCCATACCCCCCAGCCGAGTCAAGGTGAGGTTATTGGAGCAATTAACGCGTTCTCTGATCCACAAGATGTGGTTGTCTGTGCCGCAGGAAGTATGCCCGGGGATCTGCATAAGTTGTGGCAAACACGCAATCCAAAAGGCTTCCATCTCGAATACGGTTACTCCTGTATGGGGTACGAGATTGCTGGCGGTTTGGGTTGTAAAATGGCCGCCCCTGACCGCGAAATCTATGTTTTGGTTGGTGACGGGTCCTACCTGATGATGGCACAAGAGATTACCACTTCGATTCAAGAGGGTTATAAACTGATAATTATTCTGGTCAATAATAATGGCTATGCCTCCATTAACGGGCTCTCCAATAGCGTGGGAGCCCAAGGCTACAGCACCAAGTATCGTTTCCGAGCAGAAGAATCCGGACAATTGGATGGTCAGGTTCTACCTGTCGATTTCACCCAAAATGCCGCCAGCTTAGGAGCTAATGCAATTCATGTCGAATCGGTTTCCGATTTACAGGTAGCATTAGAAAAAGCGAAAACCTCGGATATTACAACGGTAGTTACGATCGACATTGATTTTGAACCTCGTGTTCCCGGTTACGAATCGTGGTGGGATGTACCAGTGGCCGAGGTTTCTGAAGTTGAAACTGCTCAAGAGGCATATCGTGATTACGAAGTCCAGAAGCAGAAGGAGCGATACTTCCTCAAATGAAAGCAAATGAACTACTAGCCCAAGTTAAAGCGAGGGACGCTATCTCCTGCCACACCTGTGAAGACAAAATCCCTGCTGACGAGATCTTAGGATTTAACTTCAAGTTAGGGGAACTTGCCCCCCGGATGGAAAATGTAGCTATTGGGTCTATTATTTGCGTGGAATGTCAGCGGCAAGACGAACTCATCAAGGTTGAGCCTCGTGGCCCGGACATCAAGTTTGTCCCAGGTTAGTGGATGTATGCGCCAACCAGCTAAAGTTGGTGCCATCCGTCAGTCTTGCTTGCAACACTGGTCACTGATTCTACTGCAGACCGTGTTTGCTCTCAGTGCCGGTCTGGTTATTACCGGCTGCGAGACTTGGATTCACCCAATTGCCGACCAATTGGGCTCTTATTCCGAAGGACTGGCACGTACTGAGATTAGGGGCAAATGGGGTTATGTCGATCCAGAGGGGAAGTTGACTATTACCCCTAAATTTGATTATGCCTGGGATTTTGCTGAAGGGCTGGCCGCTGTTCGGGTCGGAGAAAACTGGGGCTTTATTGATACCCGCGGCGAATTTTCGATTCAACCTCGTTTCGAATGGGCCTACGGTTTTTCCGAAGGATTAGCCGCGGTTCGCACAGACTGGCAGTGGGGTTACATTAACCGCACTGGTGAATATATGATCCCTCCTCGCTTCGAGGAAGCACACCCGTTTATTAATGGTGTCGCTCGAATAAAGCAAGACGGCACTTGGGATCTAATAGATCCAGAGGGAGAGTTAACCCTACCCCCCTCGCTCTAAATTGGAAAGCAGGCCCTTTTTCCCTACCGGCTTAAAGCATAAGCAACGACATTCATTCCCTGTTCAAACGCCCACTGACGTTGTTCTTCTCCTCCAGGATAACAGGGCCGTCCCTCCCATGCACAGTTGAGGTCACTGGGACAAAAATAGACTGCCACACGGTCATCCAATATCAGCGCATCGTCATAAGAGCCATATGGATAAACCAGTTTGTCGCCCCCTAAATATTCGTTATGGTCGTAGAGTGTATGGTAGATCGGGTGGGATAGGTCTATTTGCTCAAATTTTTTGTCAGGGAAAATCTGCTTCATTAAGCGATGGATCGAGTTTCTCATAAAACCTCGTCCACGGTTCAGGCGAATGTCACAATCCTCGACATGCAAAAATCCACCCCGCTCCAGATACTCTCCGAGTTTTCGGGCTTGCGCCTCAGAGAAGTCAACCCCGACATGACCCGTCACAAGTAGGTAGGGATAAGCAAACAAATCCTCGTCATCAACCGAAACATATTGTGGGTGCTCATAAAGAGCTACATCAATGGAGGTGGCATCATTCAACACCTGAGAAAACTTCAAGTCTGACGGCCATCGGTAGTAGTCAACGATGTTGGTGTACCAGTCTCCACCCGGGTATTTTAACCGAACAGGAACGAACTTCTCACCTGTTGGTTCGAACTCTGGTCGGTGATGCTGAATTGTGCCGTAGCGATAACCGTGATGAGTATCAGTTTCCGGGTCGAATGGAAGGTATGTGCGATAGGCATGGGCAGACCCGGCCGTTCGATCGACTAATAGGGTTGCCGTTGTTAAGCCCGCTGCGTTTTTGAAGAAAGATCGTCGTGAGTATCGCCTTGCCATGGTTTCACCGTTTTGCTGGGTTTAGGATTTAGCTAACTTACTCATTAGAGTATATCACGAGGATGAAGTCACCACCACTCACAATTACGGTGAAAGTTTCTCTCTGGAAGGGCTGAGGAACCAGGTGATTGTCCGTTAAATCGCATTCAATTGTGCCACCTGATCCCGACTCAGTTCAAAGTCGAAGATCTCGATATTTTGGCCAAGGCGAACTTCAGATCCAGATTTAGGGATGATAATTGTTCCTCGATCCATTACCCACTTGAGGGCAACCTGAGCAGGAGTTTTGCCGTGTTGATTAGCAATTTCAGCCAAGGTCGGATGTTGGAGTAATCTGCCTTTAGCCGGACACCATCCTGAAGCTAACGGGCAGTAAGCCATCACAGAGACCTCAGATTGATGACAAAAATCGACCAATGAAAGAGAGACATTTTCATCGCAATTTGGATCGTTCAAATGAAAATGGACCTGGTTGACCGAAATCGGAGCAGTTGAAATCTGTTGCGCCTGTCGTAGTAGATCTGCATCGTAGTTACTGACACCGATATGTCTGATTTTACCTCGCCGGTGGATCTCGTTGAAAGCGGCCAGTGTCTCTTCAAGCGATACAATATTGGGTGGGTGATCTCGCATCCTGACGAGAGCATCACTCGGCCAATGAGTCAAAAGCAGATCTACATAATCGACCTGCAGTTGATCTAAGATCTGGTCGCACTGCTCCAGTGCCGCCTCGTAGTTGAGATAGTCTCGCCAGATTTTGGAAGTAATAAAGATCTCCGAACGAGAAACCCCCGACTTTCGGATAGCTTTACCGATAGCTTCCTGGTTTCTGTAGGCCCAAGCGGTATCGATCAAACGGTAACCCATCTCAAGTGCCCATTGAAGGGCTTGTTCACACTTATCCTCGAATAACCCTGCAGTTCCAAGACCGACAGCCGGGATGAGTTCCCCAGTGACTAACCGAATATATTTCATCATTAATTATCCTAGATAAAAGCCGCGAACCGGCGCGTCAATTTAATCCAGAGATCAACCTAGACCTCCAATTTGAGCGCTTGATTATTACTGATACCACAGCCGGCAAACAGCGTTTCTTGCACAATCAAATCGTGTTCTAGTAAGTAATCGGGTGCTTTGCGATTATCGACGCAAGCGGCTAATTCCCGTAGAAGTGTCGGATCATCGTCGGTAACGGAGATCTCCAGATCTTGCCATCCTTGTGGATAGTCCAGGGCAGCGGATTCTAAACATAGGCTTAAATTACGAGAACCGATTGGCGTGTGGATAGCGGTACCTTCCGTTCCATAAACCTCGATTCGACGAGTTTTTCCACTCTCAATGTGCATTGAGGCCGTATCAATTGTAGCCAGACCATTTTCAAACTCATGTGCGACCACCGCGTTATCCGCATGCTGGCGAAGTTGGCCGTAATGTTTGCCTAACATTGGTTGCACCCGTTTGGGTTTACCCATCAGAATTACCATTAGATCTACCAGGTGTCCGCCCATCTCATAGTAAACAGATCCATGATAGTATTTGATCTCGGTTTCCAACTCCTTGTGCCACGACTTCGGCTTCGGAATATGCCCACGGTAGTAGAAGATCTCACCCAAGGTGCCAGCCTTGGTCAATCGTATTATTTCTCGTATCGCCGGGTTGTAACGCCACATATAGGCCATTTGCAGACAGAGCCCATTCTCAATCGAGAGCGATTGCACCCGTTTCAAATGTTTTAGATCGACACCCGCTGGTTTCTCTAATAGTACGTGTTTACCGGCTTTTAGAGCCTGTTCAGCATAGTCCAGATTCTCAAAGATCCGCCCTTCAACCACCACCGCGTCGGCATCACTTGACAGTACTGCTTCTACCGAAGGGAAAACAGGGATCCCCCACTGGTCCTTTCTTTTGGCAACCACTGCTGGATCATGGTCGTAAATGCCAATTAACTGGAAATCGTCCGGATTGGCAATCGATTCTCGAACGTGCATGCTGGTATGACTATGCCAGCACCCTAAAAAAGCAAATTTGAATGGCATAACTAAATGTCTCCTAAATCTCACCGTCGTAACCGGTGAACAAAACGATGGACGAAACTAAAGAACCGCACGGACTTTAACTTTAAAGTCCGCTGTATCGTATCACCGACGGTTCGCTAATTTTTCAGAGCGGTTGGGCTGCGAGAGCCTCGGACTACAGTCTTCGGACGACAATCTGAGGACAGCGATCCGAGAAAAATACTCATCGGAGAAACCGAGGCGCGTTAGAATTCGGGATTATGTTTCCGAAATAGGGGGTAGATACTATGATAATCTGATTACAGGCATAAACTTACCAGCCCAGAAAGGATATTCATTCCCCTAGTATAACCTTAAAACTGGTATCAGATGATAGACCGTTCAAAGTTGAGCCTTTACCTTTCCCCATATCATGGGTAGTTTGTCTTTAGTAGAGACCGGAAATTCTTCCTGATCACGTCCAATTTCATCTTTGAGCTCACCCTCAAAAAAACGGAACTTGTCAAGCCAAAAATCGATATCTGATTGCGCCATGGATAGGCCAACCCACATGTCACGGTCAACATTATCATTAGACTTAAACGTCTTACTGTACTCTTTCCATTCTGCCGTCAGATTAAATTTCCCGCCTTGGTAAAAGGTCCATGGATCACGCTGCATCTGAATACTGAGTGAAACCTCACGCATTTTCTTGGCTTTAGCCCAAAAAACTACCGTATAGTTTTTGCCCGCTTGCATTGAAGTAGACTTATGTTTCACCTTGGCATGCCAGTCAATTCCAGTGGCCTTAACACCAATTATCTTTAATGCTTTTCTACCATGGGAGGTATCTTTTTTTTACTTCCCACTCATATTGACCGCCCCTATCACAGCAGGCTCCGTCTTCTAAATTCCATGCTGCTATTCCGTCTTCAAAACTGCCATTTTCAATCAGGTTTTCACCTTTGTCCCATTTCTTGAAATCCTGAATTGTTTTAGCAGCAGTCGTTAACATAGAAACAGAAACAGATAAGTTCGCGAGGATCACCAGATAAGCCAGTTGTTGAGTAGCTGAAGTAAATTTCTTCACTGTTTACCCCCTCTTTTATTTCTTAGGTCGCTAAAGTGTAGAAATAAACAATAGCATTACTCTATTTCAACCAGTTCATCCTATCATCTTTGTAGTACACAGTCAAGATTTTGTAACAAGTAGCTGACGCAGAATCTTGGAGAAGATTATGTTGTTTGAAATCGGATTGAAGTTGACGACTAACATGTTCACCGATGGGAATAGCAGCAGTTATTAGATTTTTTCTGGTTTGGTTTTTCTCCGGCAGTGAAACTGACAGAGGGGTATCTGAAGATTTTTCACCCCTCCTTAGATAAAGAGCTTTCTCATAAAGTCATGAGCGCTTGTTTGGTTCGGTTTGGCTTAATGTGTTGCTTGGGAGCATCCCCCCAGCTTAAGATCGGATTGATAGCCAGCCCCCAAGCTTGAGCCTTCGGTGGATGTAGTGCTCCCACCGTTACCCGGCCATGCTGACCAGGTGCCTTTAACCCATGATGCCGGGCTTGAAAAGTTGGCTTGGCTGGACTCGACTCCGAGACCTGTTCTGAGGCTTCCCTTGTAGTCCCTCTTTTGGGTCGTCAAAGAGTGTAACCACAACCAGGCCAGCGGCCACCACAGAAGCCGGAAAAGCCATTAGCCCCCAAAATCAACTGACAAACCCAGCTAACTCAACCACGACGACACACTCTCCACCAGAGTTATCAACTGTTTTTTTGATTAGGTCGTGTGAAAAACGACAGGTCGTATAGTAGACGTTCTTCCAAATCGGTTTTTGAGCCTTTGGCTGATCAACGAACTTGAATTTAGACCTGTATTCTTACCCTGAAAACAGAGCCGAAAAACAAAATAGCTCTCTTGCCGGCTAGCAAAAGGGCTGATTGTGGTTACGATTGGTAAAGGCGTGGCTACGCCGCTTAGATTCAAAAGCTAAAGGGAACCGTGGTAATCATGAGTTTGGATTCGGTCTGTTGAACGGAGGCGTCGTCTCTCTGCCGCCTTTTGAAGCCCCGCACATCTCGGGTTAAGTAAGCTACCTCTTCTGGTTGGCTGACCGGCAAAAAATAATACCCGTCCCTTTCAACCGTCTGCAAAGGGTCAAACTGATCGGTACGAGCCACCGCCACCAGCATCTCGGCCCCAAAGGGGGACGCACACTCAAAATCGAGATCTTTCAGTTCGTTAACCGACAGGGAGCGATTGACACTCTCCGCATTGATAGGCAAATTATCCAGCAACAACGTTTTTTGACCATCGGCTAGAATGTAAATCAGGCGGACATAACAGGGACGATTAGAGCGCAGATAGATCTTCATCAACTCTCCCTGGCTATAGAGAAGGGCATCTTGGCCGCGGTCGGTCCAGACCTCCAGTTGGAACTGATCACTGTCGATAATCTGTTGGGCGAAGGCCAACTGCTGTGCCATGGCGGACTGAAAGTTCTCCGGTTTCAATGGCATGGCCGCTGGCAGAAGGTCAGGGGCAAACTCGACGCTGGTACTGGCCATCACGGTGCCCGATTTCAATTCACGGCACTGCGTCAGCACACGAAGTCGGTCAGTCTCTTCCCAGTAGGAACCGGTGATGATATAGTCAGCACCAGACGCGGCGGCTAGATCACGGCTGAACGATACGGATCGGGCCTGGAATTGGCCAGTTGGCGGCACCGATTGCGCCAGTTTGGATTCCAGCGTCTGTTTCAAATAGCGGGCAAACTGGCTACATAGTTTGGTGTCCTGATAGTAAAAGGGCATCACCATCAGTCCAGCTTTTGGGGCCTGAAATTGCTGGTTGAACTGAAACTGGATAGCCCCGGCCACATCCTCCAGATGCTTGATTTCGAACAGTGCCAACTGCCGAATGCGATCCGCAATCTCGTTCTTCGACGGTAAGACATCATCGAATCCCTGTTCCTCGGATCCTTGTTCCTGCTGGTCCAACAGAGAGGAAGCGCCGACCGACAACAACACCGTTCGACTCTCGGTCAGTTTTTCAAACAGGGGTAAGGTCTGAGAATA
>JASMLX010000134.1 GCA_030748495.1 Candidatus Poribacteria bacterium
GGTTTCCAAGTGACCCAAAAAGAATCGCTATTCCCATCCCAAGCCAGGACATGCCCCCAGATTGCATATTCTCCTTTCTGAGACAGGTTAATATCGAACTCAGCCCAACCTTCACCACCGCCTCCAGTAGCCGGTTTTCCTTCCATCCAGATAAACTTTCCGTTGGATGCCCCTTTTCCGACGGCGTCGTCGTCAATTTTCATCGGCTCTTCTATTCTCTGAGCTAATTCGGCTTCCAGCGCAATTCCAGCTCCTTTGATTCCGGCCTGGGCCAAACAGGCCACCGCTAGGATTAGCCCTACTACTAACACAGATCTCTGCATGTTACTCCTTCTCCTTTTTGATTCGCCCCCACATTTGAGGGGACGGGTATAGTTGTACCACAGGTACAACGAACTTCTGTTGGCCTTTTTGCCAGCGAGGTTGTATTGACCAACCCACATCATTTTCGACTAAAGCTTGCTGATGCTTGGTTTCTAGGTCAACGGTCTTGATGGTCCAACGCCCATTTTTCTCATGCTGAAAAACGATGGATTTTGCATCTTCAGACCAGTCAGGGCCAGCCTCATCCGTGTCGTTATGGGTTAGTTGAATTTTGTGTTGACCCGACTCTCCATCCATTAGAAAAAGCTCAAAATCGAAATTTAGGTTGTCGCCACGCATAGAGGCCTAAGCAATCTGTTGTCCATCAGGTGACCACACTGGATACATGTCAGGCAGCCGATGGGTTGTCAACCGCTTTTCCTGCTTTGACTTCACATCCACCACATAGATGTCCCAATTATGTTGACGATAAGATTGAAAAGCAATCTTAGAACCGTCACTGGACCAAGTGGGGACTTCATCATCGGCCGAATGTTCAGTCACAGAGGTCACCAACAAATCGGATAATCGAAGTAGATAAATGTCAAAATTACCGCGGCGATTGGAACTAAAAGCCAGGAAACGACCGTCCGGTGACCAAGAAGGAGCTTTATCCACCGCTGGATGATTGGTCAGGCGTCGTGGATTTTGCCCTTCAGCACCCATCAGATAAAGTTCTTCATTCCCATCCCGGGATGAAAAGAAGGCAATCTGGCGGCCGTCCGGCGACCATGACGGGTAAGCGTCCAGATCCGGATGTTGTGTTAAATTAGTAACACTTAACCCATCCACATCCAAACGATAGATCTCCCAATTTCCATCAATATCCGCAGTATAGCATAACTGGTAACTTCTATCAACGGGTGCCGGCTGATTTGGCCATAAATACAGCAACAGATACAACAAGAGGGTTTTCACAACTTACCTGAACGACATTCTTAAGAGAGGTTTAGTTTTTAACCCTTTTCTTTCTAGGGGACAGCCTCTGGGAGATACTACCACTCGAGCCAACCCACAGCCTGTTATATCGCTATCTTTGGCCTGACGACCAGACCGCGCTGGATCGGCTTCGTACTTTATCTGGCACATTCTTTTCGAATGGCCGGTGCTACCTTATTTCCAATTAATTCAATGGATTGAAGTAATTTTGAGTGGGGTAGGGCCGCAACATTCATTTGAAAAGTCAGCCGACAAATTCCCCCCAAGGCCTCGCTGTGTCTTTGAATTTTTTCCACCACCTCTTCCCAATGGCCCACTAGTAGGGCACCGGTGGGGCCAATCTGAGAGTTGAAGTGTTCTCGCCTCGTAGGTGGCCACCCTCTCTCTTTACCAATTCTAGTAAAGGTTTCGGCATAGCCAGGATAAAAATCCTCCACCGCTTCCTCACGGGAATTGGCCACATAGCCTAGGGAGTGAATGCCAACTTTCAGTTTTTCTTCAGCATGGCCTGCCTTAAAGCCGGATTCTCTGTAAAGATCCACCATAGGTCGGAATCGCCTGGTTTCCCCCCCGATAATAGCAATCATGAGAGGGAGACCAAGTCTCCCTGCCCTCACAAAGGAGTTGGGCGTACCGCCGACTCCTAGCCAGATAGGGATAGGATCCTGCACCGGCCTGGGGTAGACCGCTTGTTTTACAAGTGGCGGACGGAATCTGCCGGACCAATCGATGGTCTCTTCTGTCCGTAGTTTCAGCAATAAATCCAGTTTTTCGGAGAAGAGATGGTCATAATCCTCAAAATTAAAGCCGAAAAGAGGGAATGACTCTGAAAATGAACCCCGGCCCACCACCATTTCGGCCCGGCCTTTAGAGATCAGGTCCAGGGTGGCAAAGCTCTGGAATACCCTGATAGGATCAGCCGTACTGAGCACAGTGACGGCGCTGGTCAATCGGATACGTTTAGTTCTGGCAGAAGCGGCGGCGAGAATAACCGCCGGTGCGGAGTCGAGAAATTCTTTTCTGTGATGTTCCCCTACACCGAAAATGTCGAGGCCGAATTTTTCTGCACACTCTATTCTTTCCAATAACTCGGCCATAGTGGCGATGGGGTCCTCTTCGGTGATCGCTGTATCCGGAGGCCTCATGGTGGCAAAACTGTCAATTCCAATTTCCATTGTGTTCTCAGGGAAACTCCATTCTACTATATATCATATATCAGCAGCCGTTAGCTGATACTGTCAGACCGCAGAGATATTTCCTTTTAATATAAAAAATTAAACCGCCTAGCTAGCGGGAAAATACATATTGGCCTAACATAGCAAATTAATCCCTTTTTGTATAGTATCTGCGAGTCCGATAACGCTAACTGTTCCCGGTCTGCTCATTGGCCATCATTTATTGCTGCCTAAACATATCATATTAACTGCGCCCCATGGCATGGAACCGTGCTATCAACGTCTGCACATCCGCATCATCCTTTTCCACCATCTCTCCTCGTCATTGATCTCTCGACTCTGGCCTGTAGAATCTAGTTGCCTTCAAAACGTGGACTGCTGCTGACTGCCGGATTCGCTCATTCTCGCTTTCTAGACTCTGCCCCAACACTTCCACTGATCGGCTTACCAAACCCGACAGTTTCTGCCGGCTCTCTTTATTCAATTCCCGTTGCTCTTGCTCTAGTTTGGCTCCAAAGTTTTGGCTTTTGTTGCGCCACTTGTTGACCGTTTGCCTGGCTACTTCTAACTCCTCCGCTACCCCCGTATCGTTCATTCCTGCCAGAAACAAGGTGATTGCCTTCTGCTGCGGCCCGTTTAGTCTTTTATCCTCTTTTGTCATTATTCGTCACCTACTCAATTACTTACTTCAGACTTACTCTGACTCAATCATAACCCACCACAGACACCTATGACAATTTCACCAAACTTTATCCTCACCGATAACCGACATCCCCTTCGCTGCCGTATTCTGCTTCCATAAAAGATGGCCATTCCACTACCGCTAATTCCGGTTCTATCCTCTCCTTAACCTCATCTTCTGTCAGTTCAGGCTTTTCTGTCAACTTCATTTCCTGATACTCCACCTGTATTCGTTTCACTTGTTCAGCTGACAACCGTTCTTCATGATAAACATAACTCCAGGTTGCTCCTCTTCCTTGATCTTGCCCTCGGGTTTCAACTGTTACTCGACTCTTTTTCAGTTCCCTTAACCTCGCGAACCTTTTCAACTGTCGCCGAAGGCTACTATCACTTGGAAATCCAGACCGTGACTGACGTTGGTCACTTGGGCTATATAGAGTATTCTGTATAGCAGAGTTGGCTAACGTTTCTGGTAGCAAGGCTTTGAGCCGATTCAGGTTGAAATATCCATCTTCTTATAGGAGATAGTCACAGGCTAACTCAATCGGATCCTCTTCCTGGCCTGTAGCTTGGCCGCCTGTTCTGCCGTCCAGCGATTCTGCTGACCGAAACGCACCCCACCCTCCTTGGCCTTGGCTATCCCATCGATCTGACGATCGGAACACAGTTCGGTCTCGAATTGGGAGATGGCCGACAGCATATGGAACAGCAAACGACCTGTGGCATCACTGGTATCGATATTCTGATCCAGCAGCTGCAGATTCACCTGCTGGCCTTGGAGTTTATCGGCTATTTGACACAGATGCAAGGTGGAACGGGCCAGACGATCCAGTCGGGTTACCACCAGGGTGTCCCCTTCCCTAACATATTCCAAGCAAGCCTTTAATCTAGGAGGTTGATCTGAAGTCCCACTCTTCTGTTCTTCAAATACTCTTATGGCAATCTTTCAATAACCCCTCCTCTGGAGGGCAATTTTGAGGCCGAGGAGAGAGGTCGTAATGGCAAATGATAGAATCATTCAGCCGCTAGATGCCCCGGGATTAGCCTTTCAATAACGGTGATTGGTCGGCCGGAACAGATAACTTCCTAGAAAAACAGATTTAAATTTATATAAATTTACCAGGCTGTTATCGGGTAGTTATGTGGTAGTTATGTGGTAGTCACCTGAAAGTTATGCCTGTTTTCCAGGCCTTCTTCTTCAGCATCAACCGACCAGTTGTCAGCACCAATATTTGAACCCTTAATTTCTAGTTGGCGCCGGCCCCAAAGCGTCCCAATCCTGGCTTCAGCCGGCTTTTTCCCGCCCGGCCGGTTCATTTTAACCCTCTTGGTCCTTTCCACCTGACTGAGCCGACCATAAATGTGCCTTCAATGGAATCGGAAGCCATGACCGTCATGCATTCAGTCAATCTGAGCTAGATTTTTGAAATCGCAACGGCTCTGTGGGTTGGCCTAACGATGTGTTCTCAACGCAGTTGGATGCTGTACGAGCAGAATGTTGATCGAAATCCTTGCGGTATGTGCTCGCAAACAAAAATATCCGAACTGATAAGAGCGTATTGATGACGACAGTTAATAGCAAAATATATGGTTTGACCGATAAAGAGCGCAAACTATACACCAAAGATGGATTCTTCATTCGGAGAGACGCTTACAGCCTAGCAGAGGTTGATGCCCTCAGCGATCGCGTGGACACTTTGATAGCGAAGGTGGAGACCTCTGAAGTTCTGAATCCTGAACAAAAACAGATCATTCTTAAAAAGAACTCTAGCGCAAAAATAATGACTGGGCCAGATTCGCTAAACAGCCTTTTTCGGATTCATATGTTCAGCAATATGGTCCGCGAGCACATACGCGATCGCCGACGGCTAGATGTAGCGACAGTGCTGGTGGGCGAAGATCTATTTTGTCCAAACGACCTCTATTTTCTAAAGCCTGCCGGCACGGGACATCCAATCGCTTGGCATCAGGATTCATGGTACTTTACGAACACCTATGAAACCGGCGATGGTGCTCCGATTGAATACGCCTCAATTGGTACATGGCTAGCTATCGATGATGCTCGGGTTGACAACGGATGCCTGTGGATCATTCCAAAAAGCCACAAACAGGGGGTCATCGACCATGAAGATGCAGGAATCACTGAAGCCTTGTCTGTTAAACGCCAAGCAGTAGTGGTTGAAGAGATGGAGCAACACGCGGTACCCGTAGAGGTCTCAAAAGGTACGCTCGTCTTTTTTAACAACGCTCTATTGCATTGTAGTACACCGGATCAATCTAATGATTTCCGGAGGGCGTACATCGTACATTATATGAAATCAACGATTCGACACACCGGAAGCGGCACAGCGGGCCACCGACAGAAAATTCTGGATTTGGGCTGGGGTACGCCGGAGGCGTATATCTGTGGGCAGCAAATGCCGGGATGTGTACAGACGACACCTGAGGAAGAGAGCATGAATTGGGATAAAGCCTTGGGCAGAACGTTGACAGAAGAAGATATTCGCATTCTGTTGTCAGTTGATATGACAAGTTGACAGAGGGATATCAGCGGCGACTGCAACTCCCTTCGGTTGGGGAACATGTCAAGGTTGTTGAACTGCGCAGAAAACAGAAGGGAGAGTAAACTTAATGGAATTAGGTGGGTATCAGCTGCCCTAGTGGTGCCTTTTTCATTACTCTGATGATGGTGACCATTTCCTGACCAAATTCGGTCGGTCAGAGATTGGCAAAAATTTCTACTTCACAAAAGTATTTGCTTCACCTGACCCAAGGCCAACTGACCTCCATTTAAGAACGATACACTTCGGCACATAAGTTTAAATCTACAACACAAATTTAAATCGGGAAGGAATTTCTATGTTTAGTGAATTACTGGCTAAACGCGCTGCGGAGAACAACCCTATTCGAGTCGGAATTATCGGCGCAGGCAAATTTGGTGCGGGTTTAATCAACCAGATTATGTCCATGCAAGGTATCGTAGTATCTGTGGTGGCAGATATCAATCTCAATTCTGCTAAACGGGCATACGTCACCAATTATATCTCTCCTGAAGCCATACAGGTGACACGCACCGTCCAAGAAACGAATCAGATGATTCAAAATGGGAAGCCAGCCATTACAGAGGATGGTCTTTTGGTTGCTAGAACCGATTTGCTGGACGTCGTCGTTGAAGCTACTGGTATTCCGGAAGTTGGAGCACGGCTGGCTTACGAAACGATAACCCATCACAAGCACTTGATTATGGTTAATGTTGAAGCCGATGTTACCGTGGGGCCGTTCCTTAGACGTTTAGCCGATAACGCGGGTGTTGTTTATTCTCTGGTTGACGGAGACCAATCTAGGGTGACGATGAATATGGTCGAATGGGCCAGGACACTTGGCTTGGAAATTGTTGCGGCCGGAAGGGGAACGGTATTCTATGACAATGACCGAGCAGGTACACCAGACACGGTTGCCGAACGCTTTGGCTTCGACGAGGAAATGCTTGAGCGACGTGAGATCAATCTTAAAATGTTTAACTCTTTCCGGGATGGATCAAAGGCTCAAATTGAAATGTGTGCTTTGGCCAATATGACCGGTTTGTTACCGGATGTAAGAGGTATGCACGAGCCGTCAGTAAACATCGCTGACATTCCGCAGATCTTTAGCCAGGTGGAAGAAGGAGGTCTGCTCCAACAACATGGTGTGGTTGAACTGGCCAACAGTGTTAGGCCAGACAGCAGAACACTGCTGGAAAACCCGTTGCGAATGGGAGTTTTTGTTGTTATCCGTACCGACCATCCATTTATTCAGGAAGACCTTCATAGCTATCATCTCCATTCGGGTGGTAGTGGACAGAATTATCTGCTTTACCGTCCGTATCATTTGGTGGCGGTGGAGGCGCCAATCTCCATTGTCAAAGCCGTACTTTATGGGAAAGCTGCTGGTTCGCCGTTGGCTACGCCTGTCACAGAGGTAATTACGATAGCCAAGCGGGATTTGAAACGTGGCGAGTTACTCGATGGCAGTGGTGGGTATACTGTTAATGGCCTGATTGAGAGAGTAGAGATTGCTCGCCCAAGCGGCTTTTTGCCTCTTGGTCTGGCTTACGATGTCAAATTGAAACAGGATGTGTCGCAAGGCATAGCCATTACCTATGAGATGGTAGCGTTGAACCAGGACTCCTTTGTTCTTAAACTACGCCGGCTTCAAGACGCTCTGGTGTAGAAACCTTTTTTCTGTCACACATCCTATTCTCGCCCTGACATCGACTTTGTTCGTCACCTGTTTGATCCAACTAATCGCCCGTGATCGTGAGCCTGGGCCGACTGGCAGGACATTCCTGAATTACTGCTCGATTACAGGTGGAACAGGAGTAACCAAAGAATCATCCTATAAAGTTGAGCTGTAAAATGCCCGAAGTACTGTCATGAGGATAACAACAGGTAAAACTGGCTAAGGTGAAGCAGCGATTACCAGCCATAGTCAGGACGGCTCCAGCTAAAGACTTTACTAATTCTGCCGCTGCTTTGACCGAAACACTTGGCGTCTGACGGAGACACCGAGCAAGACTCAGAGAGGTTTGTCGATGAATTGCCACTTTCAAATTAGCTCTCCGACGTTCCTGCAAGCGCTGGTTCTGTCGTGTTACATCACCGCTCCAACTTTTGGAGACGAACTACCAGAAAAGCTCAAACCGTGGTTAGAGCCGCAGTCGTGGCAACGCGACACCAATGGCCCCATTCTTTCGCCAGGTCAGCCGGGGCAGTTTGATGATACCCATATCTTTGCTCCTGCCGTAGTTCGCGAGAATGATCTCTACCTGCTGTGGTACTGCGGCTCCCGGGGGACAGTGAAGGAGCGGGTCTTTCGACTGGGATTGGCGACGAGCGAAAACGGTCGCCTTTTTACTCGCCACAAGAACAACCCAGTCTATGGCTTCAACGACGATCAGCACTCGATTCTGACGCCGGCACTACTGCGCTCTCCTGACGGTCAGGTCTTGCGCCAAGACGGCCAGTTCCACGGTGCTTCAGGACAAAACTGGATTGCACACACTACACCAGGCGACCAGTGACGACGGGATCAGCTGGTCGAAACCGTCCGAGCCTCTGCTGGAGCATGTCTACGCTCCAGCCATTATTCGCGAGAGTCGACAGTATCTGATGTGGTACGTAGATGTAAAAAAGAGCCCGTGGGTCATTCGCCATGCGACCAGCGACGACGGTCGAAGGTGGCGAGTTTCACCGGATCCCTGCCTGATCATCGATCAAGCGTGGGAACACACACGGCTGTTTTATCCCACTGTGGTAAAGATCGACGGTGTGTACATGATGTGGTATGGCAGCTACTGGAAGGATCGCGGCAACACCACAGCGACAGGCTTCGCGGTAAGCCTCAACGGGCTGAAATGGTACAAACATCCGCACAACCCGGTTCTCCGTCCCGCTCCGAACCGCAAGTGGGAATCACACTATGTAAGCAGCCAGTCGGTGATGCAGCTACCGGACGGTTCATTCCGCATCTGGTATGCCAGCCGAAAGAAACCGCCATTTGTCAATAAATACTTTGCGCTCAATACGGCGGTATGGAGGCCGTCTGAAAGAGGGGCTACGCCAAAAACCGAGGCCAGTGTTTCCGCCACCGAAGCTGGACTGCGAGAGTTTCGCCACTGGCGCCGGCAGCAGCAGCACCGACTCCGCCAAATGCTGGGTATTCCCGATAAACGTGTGCCGCTGGCGGTCGAACGGCGCGGGCAAGTGGAGTGGAACGGTATTGTAATTGAAAAATGGGTCTTTACGAGCGAGCCGGGTTCACGCCTGCCGGCAGTGCTTTATCGTCCCCAGGAGCCGAGGGATAAAATGCCAGCCATCGTGCTTACCTTCGGGCATGGCGGCAGCAAGAGTCAGTGGCAGTACAACTACGGTGGCCTGGTCTACGCCAAGCTAGGGCTGGCTTGTCTGGCGATAGATCCACTCGGTGAAGAAGAGCGTCATCAACAAGGGCATCTGGGCACTCGTGCGCACGATCCTAAATCAGTGAGCGGCCGTTCCGACTAGGCCAACCGGCTAATCATGGGCAAGCTGGTTTTCGACACCATGCGTGGCATCGATTTTCTGCTCCAGCGCGACGACATCGACCCGGAGCGGATCGGCGTGGCAGGCAATTCACTGGGCGGCGCTGGAACCGCGAATTAAAATGGCGATCGTTTCGGGATGGGCCTACGACGACGTTGTACTGCGAACGAAATACTGCACACGTCTGCCCAACGAAAGAATGCGGGAGCAACTCTCATGGACCGATTACGCCTCGCTCGCTGCCCCGGATTGCACCGTGTTACTCGCCAACGGTGAGGCAGACTGGATCATTGACCAGGGAGATAACTCGGTTTGGGAGCGCATGCGACAGATTGTTAGCACAGCATCGAACGTCTACAAACAACTCGGTTCGCCGGACGGCATTCACGCCTGGTTCGAAGCCGAAGGTGGCCATCGACCGTACTTTATTTACAAGCAGTCGCTTGAGTGTATCCACCAACACCTCGGCACGCCGGCCATGACGCTACAGCAGATTCGCGAATTGCCCACGGTGAACTCGGGCCAATGGTGCGACCAGCACGGCATCCAATTGGAGCATCTGTACGGAACACCGTTGCATCAGCGCGGGGCAACGCTGCCTGATCTGGGACTGCATCCTACCCCACGTGAAAAGCTATCTTATCTCCAGCCCGATGAACTCGGCTCGCCTCAGTTCACGGTGGAGGGCTGGCTACAGGAGATCGAGAGGAAATCCAGATGACTGCTCGAGCGCGAATCGTGAAGTCCTTTTAGCGCCTGCTGCTGTTATTCATTGTTGCAACTTGGAATTTGCCGGCCAGGGTTTGAAAGTGAGACGGCAAGGCTGCTGAGGAGATTCGGTTGAATATAGAAAAGATGGCTGAAACCAAAGTTAAGCAGCTAGAGGAGCGTTTAAAAGTTATTACTGCGCGAGTTTTATAATTGAAAGAGGTACAACGCCGCCTGTGATGAGAGAAAACTGACAGCTATAATCGAAAGGTTTGCTCAAAACTGAGGGATCGGTTTGATTTCCAAGGCTCTCTTCGAGTACAACCGTACCAAAGGTGCCATTTATCCTCTACCGGATATACGCTGGGGATAACGACCAACCTCGTTTAGGCAGGTATCGACATAATCTCTAATACCGAAGCACTGACAGTCGGCATGACCCACTTTACCTCGGCTCAATCGTCCGACTCTATAGCAAAGAAAGAAATGAGAACTTAAGTAATGGGTTTTATAGAACTGATATTCCCCTATGTTGTGGCAGTTGTGGTTTTTTGTTGGATAGTTAGGAAAAGAGGTGAAAAAAGGAAGGAAAAATCTGATGAAAGTTAAAGTTATCCAAGATACCACAGTGGAACCATCCATCGTCTCGGCAGGCGCCTGAGGCAGAAAGAATGGAAATGAATGAAATGACCTCTCAGCACGAACGGCCTAATATCGTTTTAGTTTTGTGGCACGATTTGGGAGATTGGCTAGGCTGCTATGGATATCAACCCTCGCCATCTCCCCATGCAGATGCATTGTCAAGATAAGGTGTTCGGCTGACCAATTATTTTAACGCTTGTCCGATTTGCTGTCCTAGTCGAGTCGCCATGCTTACCGGCCTATTGCCGCATGCCAATGGAGTTAACGGTCAGATTAATCGCGGTTGGGACCTGGATCGGCATACCTCACCACTGGCACAGATATTACGTGATGAAGGTTACACCACCTATCTAGTGGGGTTTAGCCATGCTTGCCAAGATCCAACTTGAGAAGGGTTTGATAATCTACAAGGTGGTCCTGACCCAGAGCAACCAGCTAAAGCAGGCGCTATTTTTGAGCGTCATAGCCAACAGACGTCCGATGATTCTCCTTTTTTCCTAACGCTGACCACTCAGGCTGTTCACCGGCCTTTTGGTGGGGGTCACAACCCAGGTCTGGTCGACCAAGTTAGCTTGCCTCCCTACTTACCAGATCTGCCTGCTGTGCGAGAAGATGTAGCCTGTTTACATCACTATATTGCTCAAGCAGACGAGCAACTAGGTCAAATTTGGACCGCTTTAGATGAAACCGGACTGACACAAGAAACCCTTTTCATCTTCACCACAGATCACGGTGCAGCATTCGGCCGGGCAAAGGCCACATTGTATGATCCTGGTCTCCAAATTTCGTTCTTGGCTCGTTGGCCTGGCGTTATTTCGCCTCATAGCCAGATTAATGCCTTGTTGAGTAATGTTGACTTCACGCCGACAATCTTGGATTTGGTTGGTATTTCACACCCACAGGCTGAAACCACATTTCACGGACAGAGTTTTGCCGCCCTTTTACGTCATGAGCGGTATCATCAACATCGGGCAATTTATGCCGAACATACGTACGGCGTGATGTACTATCCAGCTCGGGCCATTCGCACAGAAAGATACAAATACATCGTCCATTTCAGGCCTAATCAACCACTGATCTTGGAACCGCACATCATTACCCGGTGCGGAGAGCAGATGGTTAATCAGTATTATTCCTCGCCTTTGCCTGGAGAGGAACTTTACGATCTGCAGGAAGATCCACATGAGTTCTATAATCTAGCGAATAATTTGCATTATGGACAGGTTCGTCGGGACCTAAGAAGCCAACTATTTACCTATTTCCGCCAATCTAAGGATCCACTATTGGACGGTCCAGTTCCAAACCCGTCAGCTGATCATACGCCAGCACGTACTTTTGAGCGGTTATGGCGACGAACCGATGATGGATTGTACGAAATTGATTTACCGCCGATTTGGCAAAACCTGCCTGACCAGACAGCTACAGAGAAAATGTTATGATTCAAAAATTTACCATCAGCCGAGACGATTCCATTTACGAAGCTTGGCCGGATGTTGTGCTGACACCTTCCGGTAAACTGATTTGCGTTTTCGCTGAATGCACCCACCACCATGATCGCTCTTATACGAGAATTATGCCAACCGAATCAGTGAACCGAGGGCGAACCTGGTCATCCAAACGGGCCTTGACAGATGGGACCCAGGGTTTGCCGTACTACAACTGTGGGCGCATAATGCAACTAAGTGACGGGCGCTATGTCGTCCTTGTAGGCAAGATATATGATCGAGGGGAAAGTGGCGGGCGAATTCAGCTCTATTTCAGCCAGGATCAAGGTCAAACCTGGAGTGAGCCGGTCGAAACACCTGCTTGCGGTATTGTAGCGGATAAACTGCTTGAACTTGACAGCGGGCGCTGGATTCTATCTTGCCACGATAAAGAAATCAACTTTGGCTATTTGGTTCAACGTCTATGGTATTCAGATGACCATGGGCGAACTTGGTCGGAGCCAGTGGTGGTCGGACGGCAGCCTGAGATGAATCTGTGTGAAGTATCGATTTTACCTATTGAGAATCAAACGTTGGTTGCCTTCATGCGTGAGAATTCTTTCCAAGGCTGGGATTGCTTCAAAACCATCTCCAACGACAATGGCGAAACCTAGGGTGACCTGATTAACTTCCCGCTTCCAGCCTGTCACCGACCGGTAGCCGGTTGGCTGCAAAATGGTCAAATAATGATTGCCCATCGCTTCATACTAGGAAGGAAAGGCGGTTTCTTTGGCGGACATCAAAACTTTTTTGCAGCCTTAACCGATAAGGATTCGGCTCTGGCCCAAACCCGGGATGACGCACAGACGCGCATTCTGCCCATTGACTTCGACCGCTCGCCCACAAGTGATACCGGCTATTCGGGTTGGGTGCAGTTTGATGACGGCGAAATATACATTGCCAATTATGTGGTTGATGATGCACCCAAAGGGCAAATACGTGGTTATGCGTTAAGCCTAGCAGATTTTATACTTTAATCCGAATGATTAGTAGCAAGGGAAATTTAGCGAGATGAATAAGGCAAATTATGGAGACGGAGTTCTACGAAACTAAAGGCTATCGCTGAAACCCGCGCAATAGATAACTCGTGTACGGGGTATTACCGAGGACGACAATAAAGTCGAACTCCAAGAAACCGTCTTGTTCGACTTCTACTTTTCTTAGTAGTTTGTGCAAGACGGTTTTTACTTTTTCTCCTCCCTGTTTTAACTCCCCTACTATCTGATCCCAAAAGTTCTGTATCTGTTTCTGCGTGGGTACGGTGGTATCCTGAAGTACCTTTAACTCATTACTTACCTGTTCTAACCTCTGTTCGTCCTGTTGTAACTTACTAATTATCCGTTCCTGTTGTGGTATCCTCCGATCCATTAACATCTCCAGTGCAGTATCGATTCTGCCTTCCAACTCCACCTGCTGTTGACTCAGTTGTTGCACCTTGTGGTTATCCCGATCCCGTTCCATTTGTTGTTGCAACCGTTCAAAATGTCGTTCTAAGTACCCCCCATCCAGAATGCACTCCTGTACCGTTTGCATCACCAAGTTCTCCAGTACCCGTTGGTGAAAGTGTCGTGCATTATCGCAGTTGGCACGAGACAACCTTCTGGAACCACAACAGTAATATCCCAGATCCCAACTGACATTAAACTTCATCTGTAGGTTACTTCCACACTGTTTGCATTTTAAGAGTCCAGTTAACAGGTACTTCGCAGTTTGACCCATCCGATTGGGTTTGGGTGTCTGTTGCATCTTATGGTATACAGTCTCTGCCTCCTGTTCGGTAATAATTGCAGGATGACTATCCGGGACCATTACCCACTCCTCACGAGGGTGAAATATACGGTTAATCTTCTTACCTTCTTTGTTTCGTTTCCAGTGGGCAACATTCCATACCCGATACCCTACATAGACAAATGGTAACCGGAACCAAACTAGGATACTGGGTTTAGGGATCGGTTTACCTCGTCGTGATAGGTATCCCTTTGCGGTTAACTCATCTGAGATCTGTTTACCACCCTGACCTGCCAACAACATCTCAAAGGCATACTTAACTGCTGGTGCAGTTGCAGGATCGATTTGCAGAGTTACCTTCCGTTTCTTCACTCCTACTTCATCTTCAATATACACCTCTTTCCTTAAATATCCAAAGGGAGGTGCACCTCCATTGAAGTGACCGGATTTAGCATTCATCTGTTGATGTGCGAAGGTGATCTTCGCAGTTTTACGACGGTAGAATTCTGCCACTAGGTGTCCGATACGTCCACTGAACCACATATCATCGTTCTCGTTGGGGTTACCACTCTGTCCGATAACATACCGAATCTCTATCCCTTGCGACCAAATCCAAGATTCATAATGTCCTGCCTCTTGTTCGTTACGAAACAGTCGGGAGGTATCTTTGGTAATTAATACATTAGGGAAATAACCGGATTCCATGTTGGACAACATCTGTTGGAATGCAGGTCGATGGATAGTAGCACCGGTTTTGGACCGGTCGAGATAGGTGTGGTTATCATCGACATACCAACCATTAGTGTCTGCTAAATCACGACACATTTGGATTTGTGCCTCGATGGTGGAGGTTTTTTCGGGATCGTTACCGGGAGAGAACCGAGTGTATATTGCCACAATCATTGGGAGATTCCATTCTCATTTCTTACCTGACTAATAATAACAAAAAAGTAAATAAAATGAAACGAGTGTGAACATATGGTTGTGGTGATGGTGGGAGATGAATAGGTTAATTAACCATAGATACGACTATCAGTTTTGGATGTTGGGTTAATTATTTAATTCAGGTTTGGGTTAAGGATTATCTTAAGGTGTTGGAGGTTAAATCAGAGGTGAGTTAGTAACTGATTTAGAAATATGATGGTGGTGATTGTGGTAATTTGGGATATCTATTATAATGTCATATTATATCTTGTCATTAATAAACTTGATTTGGATATTATCTTGAATAGTTCACTTGGTATTTCTATCTTGTGGATCGGGGGGTTTGTAGTACCCCTCATTCTATATTACTTTCTACGTAGATATTTTACTTTACGTTCATTGCAGACAAGTGAGAAGATACATATCAATGCTGAAATAGTCTCTATAACAGCAGGAGTGGAAGAACGTGGAAAAGGGGTGAAGGTCAGATGTTATGTTCTGAATTGCACTTGTGAAGACGGTCGCATGAGAGAGTCCGAACGTAATTACGAAGGGGAAAAACAAGTCGTAACCGACATTGATAGAGGTAAGTTGGTAGTCGGAATGAAAGGTACAGTGATTATTCGTGTTGATAAACACAAACGTGAAAAGGTAACAGGTTTTCTACCCGGATTTGATGCACAGTCGGGAGAAGTAACCTCGAATGTAATAAATTAGAAATCTGATGGTGGTGATAGTGGAAACCATAATACTATTTTTTTACATAACCCCATGCCTGCCGTTATAAATACTCCTGCTAAGGAGATACAACAGGTTTTAAAACCTTTAATCCCTTCAATTATCCTCCCTAGTTACTCTTACCTGATTCAACTGTCCTACCGAATAAGGAATCCATTAATCACTGATACTAGTATCCTAAATAGTTAGAAACGAGATAAAACTCCTTTTAAGAATCAGTCACTCAGTTGGATCAGGATAAACCTGTTTCAGAATCTCTAGTGTATCCATCTCTAAGACGGTAGCAAGTCGATTAATCTCCTCTAGAGTGATAATGGTGTGTCCATTCAGTTTCTTAGATAATAATCCTTTCCTCATCTCCATCTGATCTGCAATCTCTGCTGAACGTCCATAAATCATCTTCTTAATTTTCTTACTGTCTAGTTGCAATAGTTTGTTCATTACTTACCTCATCTAACCCACCATATTTTAGCACCAAAAGCTACCTGCAACCACACTTTATCCCTGCCGAGGATAAAGTGTGGTGTTACAATACCATTGTGCACAAATAGTTGACAAGGTGATAAAAATACAGGGTATTGAGTTTTGTTTGATCAGGTTTCAACCCAATTACCTGTCACCAGGGTGTATAACAGAGAAAGGGTTATTTCACATTCAGTGGGAATAACTTACAACTTTGAATCAGACGAGAGGTGGGTTGCATCCACCTCCCGCATATGTGTTTCCATCACACATAAGGAGATTATATATCATGTCGTCTCAATTCACAACCAGAGGTATCCGGTTTCCTGTTATGCAGGAAATTGCACTTCACCTCGGGTTACCACAATCCCAACATCAATCTCGTATCGCACGTGCCATTGACATTATCAACCACAATCCAGTGGTCGAGGTATATCCCACCACTCGGGATTGGCATGTACCATCCCAATCCCAACCGCAAACCTATTATCAGGTAACCTGTCCGTCCAACCAGTTCACCTGCGATTGTCCAGATATGACATCCATCTGCAAACACATCATTGCCGTTTGGTTATCATCAATCACCGGCAGGGAACAAGTCAGTCAGATACTAACCGGAGGTAACTAATGACAATTGAACAACTCAAACAGTGGTACAACCTGCAACCAGAGGATTTCTGGCAGTTACGTCGTGGTGGTAAAACCATCACCATTATCACCCACAACGCCTGTGAGAAAATTGCTGAGATGGTCAGTATCGTGATACAAGAACCCCAATGGTTGTCTCGTGGTAAGAATGGTGTTTGGGCAGTTCAGGTAATGGGTTGGAAACGGTTACAACCGGAACATAAAATCTGGACTACCGGTGAGTCTTCTCCCGACAACTGCAAAACCGATTATCCGGTAGCAATTGCTGAGAAACGTGCCAAAGACAGGTTAATCCTGAAGTTGGTTAACGCATCTGAGTATGGTGTACTCAGTGAGTCGGAGATGGAGGGGTTGGAACGTTCTGAAACCGATAAGTTGGATTTACTGCGAGAGTTGGAACAAACCCGACAGGAGACTAATGTCTCAGTCGATGAGTTACGACAACGGAGTCAGGAGTTGTATAACACCAACCAAATCCGTGACTTGTCAGTCCAACAAATCCAAGAATTGCAACTCAACCTCGGTAACGGTAACTAGAACAACCTAACGGAGACAGAGATGAAATTGTACCAGATAACCCACCAAATCATCGATGCACAACACCAACAGGTCGATGAAACCCAACTGGACAAGTTGGAAATCGACTTTCGACAAAAAGCAGTTGCCTGTGCAGGGGTGATCAAGAACTTCGATAGTTGGGTAGAATCAATAGACAATGAGATCAAACGGTTAAAGGAACGGAAACAGGTCACGCTCAATAAAAAGGAACGGTTGAAAATTACCTGTTACAAGAGATACAGAAAACGGGTATTCAACGTATCGAGGAAGGTTCCCATCGGGTATCAGTTCGACGTTCCCCTCTCAAGGTGGAAGTAAAAGAACCAGCAGAAGTACCAGGACAGTTCCAGGAGCTGAAAACCGAGTACCGTATTAACCGTCAGGCAATTCTACAACACGTTAAAGAAACCGGCGAAGTACCATCGGGTTGTCAGGTCGAACAATCGGAGTGCGTTTATATCAATTAACCTTAACCCAACCATCTTCCTACAATCGATTACGTATGGTTTTAGGAAGATGGTTTAAAAAAAATGAATAAATTATTAGAATTAGATACCAAGAAAATTAAGAAGATGATCTATGGGTAAATCGGCAGAAATTACCGACAAGGTAGGGATACGAAAAGGGTTGTTATCCAAAAAGATTAATGGTCATACTATTATCACTTTGGAGGAGATTAACCGAATGACAGTTGCCTTAGAGGTGGATATCTTAGAGATTCTGAAACAGGCATACCCGGACCCGACCGACTAACCCCAACACTGCCAAAACGGTTTGGTACCAGAAAATTCGTCGAGTAACATCTGTTGGAACTGGGTTAAGTTAACGAACAAGGAAACCCATATAGTGCACAATCGATCAGTGATATGGTCAAACAGTAGTGTTTAATAAATTCTGGAATGTCTATGGTGATTTGATGGGATTATTTATAGTCTCAAAATAATAAGTTAGTCCAATATGTGGAAGTTAATTTTGGGTCGTTTGTTCTCCCTTTTGAGGAAGAAGTCCCTTCCCAAAGGTGAAAGGAAATATATAAACGGTAAAATCATCTTAATAGAGGAGGGTTGGGATGTAAAACACTATAGATACGGGGGGTCGGAACGCACTAGACTGATGTATTTTGTCCCGATTTATTATTGTGAAGATGGTCAAAGAAGGAGATCAGAACCGGTTTATGATGGCGCCGATAGGATGTTTACTGATATCTCTCGTGAGAAGGTGGGAATTGGAACCACTGGTGCACTGATACTCCGAATAGATACAAAAGGACGTGAGACAGTAACTGGATTTCTGCCCGGATTTGATGCGGATACAGGTCAAGTAACTTCCAGCAAGACTGGTGTTGTTAGTTATCAGAGTAAATACATGAAGTAAAATTAGAATCAAACAATGCACAATCGATCAGTGATATGGTCAAACAATAAAGGAAGAGGTTATGAATACTCGTAATTTGGTGTTTTTGCTGATTGGTGGATTACTAGTTACCAGATATAGTATTACTTACAACAGTTTAAAATCGTTAATCGTACCAATGTCGGGAGATAAGTTACTACGGAGATATGAGAAGGTTGGCTAGAAGCTATTTCAAAACTAAAGACAATTTAAACTTGCGTATCTAAAGGAGTTAGGTCTAGTTTTAGTTGGAT
>JASMLX010000135.1 GCA_030748495.1 Candidatus Poribacteria bacterium
CAACACTTTATCAAATTCCGCCTTTACGCAGAATCGGCCGCCGATCTGATTGGCTACCAATTTGATTTGAAGTATGACCCAAATGTACTGGAACTGTTGACGGTTGAAGCCGGCGAGATCTTCCAGCCACACACCGATGACGATGAAGCCAGATATTTCAAGTCGCCGCAGATCGATGCAGTAGAAGGGTATGCAAAACATATCATCGCCATGCGTTCCCCCCAATCACCGCTGTCCGCCGAAGGGGGAGTAGCCATCGCTACTTTTGGCCGGCAGACAAACTCCGGACATATTCAACTTCGATCCGCTGCAGAGGTTACCCTAAATGAGTGGGGCAACAGCAAGTTCTACTTAAAGCGCATCCAGATCACCAACATCAAGCTTACCGATCGGAATGGAAATCCAATTCCCGTTCATCTCCGGTACGCCGCAGGCAAAACTAGGATTGGTGAGGGGTTAACCCCTGCACCAACCTTCACGCTCGGCCAAAACTACCCCAACCCCTTTAATCCAGAGACTTGGATTCCCTATCAACTAAGCCAAGAAGCGGAAGTCAGTTTGCAGATCTATGATGGTCAGGGCCGTCTAGTCAGAAAACTGGAACTGGGTTGGCAACAAGCCGGCTACTACACCACCGCCGCTGAGGGTATCTACTGGAATGGACGCAACGATAATGATGAACAAGTATCCAGCGGCGTCTACTTCTACCGTCTGCACGCAGAGCACTACAGCCAGACACGCAAGATGGTGATCCTGAAGTAAGCTCCAATCAGCATCGTAACTACAATCAGCGCTACAGAAATTGAGAGGGCACAACTGGAGCCGGACGGGGGCCGACCGTCTTCTATGTTGGCGACAAATGATTCTCAATTACCGATGGGATCATTACTGGCAACCGCCCGAAGCCGCCTGAGGCTTGATTCCTATCCAAGCACTCTATTCTTGACACTTACGTTGTAGTGAATTATGCTAATTTGATTCCCAGTTGGAAGGATAATCCCAATCGTTATCAACCACTAACAGCCGTTCCTCCAAAACTCGAGCTAAATCCGGTAGATCATACTTTTCCAATGCTCCTGGTACCACTAACCCTTCCATTTCTCTCCGTAACGGACTAGACAGTACATCTTTTATCCAGCTCTGAATCAATGGGCGTCGTAATTCAACAGTTTCAATACGGGGATCCAATACTGCGGCATGGAGCGCCAACGGTGTCATGGCTTCGACCGCAACCAAGTGTAGTTCTCTACTGGAAGATGGGTTAAAACCCGATCTTTCATCTTTTAGAAAGTCGACTGCCATCAGTACATCTTCTATCCTTTGTCCTGCTATAGGACGACCAATATGCATGGCGACAGTTCCAACGCGATGATCATGACTACGGTACTTGGCATTACTTCCTTGGTCCCGAGTTTCCCCGACACCCCGCACATCGATGGCCAAAACGCTGCTCGCTGTGGTCAGAAGTGCCTTTATTTCTCCCTCAGTCTCTATCTCCTTACCTTGAGAATGAAGATAAATTACCGTGCGATTGGTGTTGGTATCTATTTGTTGTTGGAACAGTAACCCAGGGATTGGCACCTCTCCGGGTCTCTGCAATATCAAGCGGTCAATCGTTATCCGCTGATGCTCGATCCTCCCAACTAACTCAACCTCTGGAGGGGCGAGGCCACTTCGAACACCTAATAAATCACGGATCTCATTCAGACAATCGGTTAATGAGTAATCTCGCCAAAATGATTCTCGGGAAGTGGACAGGCGATGCGCTTCCTGCAGAGAAAGATCGGCGACACTCACTTGAGACGCAAAGTCAGTCACAAGTTGTCCAGTTCGAGTTACCTGAACTTGTTCCTCTGAGAAAACTTGCAATTCCTCAGGTTCAAGCACCGAACTCGGATCCTGATAAAACCATTGCCTAAACCAGCGAACCATCTCTTGTCGATGTTCCCGGTGCATACCATGTTCTGCTTCAGCTTCGAAAAAGTGAAATCGGTCAGGCTCTCCTAATACCTTGAAAACAGATACGGCATCCTGACATGTTTCCCGAGTGGATTCAATGTCGAAAAAATCTCGAGTTGCGGCCAATACGGCGGTTGGTTGTGGCGCGCGCATCAGAGAATAGTCGATATGATCAATCCCATACATCCCCTCATTTGGTAAATGCTGGCACCCATCAGCGGGACCATTACGTCCTCGAAACTTGGTGGTACGTTGCATAACGTAACAGGAAGGAGCCGCGGGACCAATTCGCTGATCCAGTGCCATCAGAAAAGTAGTTTGCGTACCGCCGCCACTAGTCCCCGTCATGCCAACTGGCTTACTACTATCTACTTCAGGACGACTCAACAAATAGTCAATAGAGCGTACTCCATCCCAAGCTTCGTACCAAACTACACTACGCCCAACTAGACGTGCACCGATGTTTAGTAATGTATGAGTAGTTGTGCCATAGCGAGAAGCTGAAGGAAGTTGTGTCCGTTCTCCTTGTGAAATAGGGTCATAACTTAGGACAACGAAACCGTGTTGAGCTAGCAAAGCACAAGCTTGCTGATAGGCCGCGTAGGCTTTGCCGTTAACAGAATGACCACAGGCAAACAGTATACCAGGCCACGGCCCCGCTCCCAGGTTCACTGATCCGTGGGGCAAGTAGAGAAGAGCAGTCACATGATGATTCGGAAAGCTCTCAAACAAGATCTTTTCAATTCTAAATCCCTCACCAATTAACTGGCCTGTGACCATCGAATTAAGTGGTGTCTTTAAAGGGAAATCGCCCAATAATTGCTGATACGATTGTTGCAAGTATTGTAAGTGCTGTTTTAGTGTTTCGGATGTTTCAAGGGCTGTGTTTAGACGTCCAGCTCTCTGTAGATCCAATTGGTCGCATTGAGCAAGAAGATAATGCCAGAGAGTTTGTTGGTGATCTCCTTCTAGAACACGTAACTGTTCCACAACCAGTTCCTCCTCCACTTGAGCTGCTGGCACATAAACATAACTAAGAAATATCAACCAACCCAGGAAATTGGTTCTGATGTCTATCCTCCGGTTTCAATTTCCCAGCCTATCACAATGGGATAAAATTTTCTAGTTCTTAGAATCCTACAAATGCTATTTGGTTATCGGTGTTGATCAAACCACCCTTGATCGTATATCGTCCCAATCAATTGGATCATCAGGGTCTTCGCCTTTGTAGCCTGATGATTCCAAGAACTTCTTAAACTGACTAACTGTAACTTCGGTAACGCCCATCCAAAAAGATTTGATAGTATCCGAAGCCGGAATAGATATCATCACCGCCCTATCTTTCTTCCAAATGATCTTCTTCGCCGTAATTCCCTTCAGTTCCTCCATACTTTCAATAGCCATAGCTTTTTCATCTGCAGCATGGACCAAAGAGGGCAAAAACACCAACAACATCCAACTAAATTTTCGCATTATATTCACTCTTTATAAACACATCAATAATGTCTGATATCTCAAGTTACCGGATACTATCCCCCAAAATGGCAGACTCAAGTCACAAGAGCTACTTTCATTTCACTACTACCTTTTAATTGCCTACATTTTATCGCTGAATGATTTGAATGTTAATTCGTAATGGTTCAATCATCTCTTGAGAAATATGCGGTTAGCCCGTGGAATATAGCAAGGTCCGAGTTTTTCTGTTACTGGATTCAAGATAGGCTTCCCCCTTCATTGTCCTAAATCCGATATTTCTAACGAGGTTCTCCTTATTTTTATCCTGCGTTGAAACATTGAATCTAATCTCTACAGCCTTCTTGGAGTTACACCAGTGAACGGCAGTTTGAATGAGTCGAGCAAAAAAAAATCGTGATCCGGGTGACAAAAACCATCTACCTGATATCTGTTGCCACCTTTGTAAACCGCGCTACTTATACCTAGGACTTTTGCCTCTTCAGTTATCACAGTAAACCATTCACCTTGGCAGTGGGTTCTCAGATAATCGTAACGCCTGTACAATCCCAGACAAGATAGTTGCGGCTCGATATTGGTCGAGTATAGCGAAATGTTAGAGTCCAAAATTGACCAAGCGTGAGGGAAAATAATTAAAGGTATTATGGGTATCCTAGATGCCGGCTTTGCTCGACATATTTTGCTAGGAATAGAAGTGGCAAAATATCTGCGAATAAAACTATCGTAGTCATCGGTACCAGATAAATTCACCATTAACTTGGACCCATTTATGTGTTGCCAACCGAGACGCTCATATATTCTGGCCGCATCAGGATTTACGGTGCCGAGAAATAGCGCGAGACCTTCAGTCCTTTGAAAATCTTCCACCAGCTGCTTACATATTCTTGTTGCCAATCCTTTACCTCTGAACCGGGGGCTGTGGAGACCTCCCCAAGACCTCCAAGAGACGGGAGAACGAGGGGGCTGATTACAATGACCGTAGATATCGTCTGCTCCTCTGATATATGTCGGTAAATATTGGTTCGGTTCCAGCGGTTCTCCTCACCGTAAAGCAAATCGTCCGGGACATCTGACACGAAATCATTTCCAAAGGCAGCCAGCCAGAGTTGGTGCATCTGGCGGACAGGCTCAGGATCGAGGGGCGGATTTTGTACCTTCATAACATTTACTTAGACTGATTACTTATCGGGTATTACGGCGGTGGCATCTATCTCTATCAGCAAACTTGAACCATCAAGTCCTGCTACCTGGATTCTCGTGCTTGTCGATAGAGACATTTCGAAGTATTCTTGTCGTACTCTCAGGGTTTGGGACTTTGCGCATTGGGGTAGCATGACAGCTTTGGAGCTAAAAAAACAGGGATGCCCTCGGATGGTGAATGTCTTGGGTCTTATCTATGCCACGTGTTGAAAGATCGGTGTTAGACCCGTTGATCGTTGTTTCAGTTGCTTGATCTCCTCCTCCGTCATCGGACTAAAATCCCGGCCAATTTTTAATGCCCAGTCGAACAGAGCTGCTTCCCCCGGAGGAATGGCCGCGGTGATAGGCTGGGACAGAGCGAAACGGAGGGCTAACTGGGCTTCTTCTTCCGTAGTCACCGGAGCATACCAGCATTTGGAAAAGGAGGACTTGTCCTCACCATCGGCCCATTTTCGTTTGGCCATTCCTTTCAGCGCCAAACGAGCTACCCCCTTATTTTGAGCTTCCTGCATCACCTGTGGGCCAAAATTGCCCTCAAAATAGCTAACCCAGTTGACCGGAAACAGGACTGAATCAAAGTCGAATTGACCCATTAAGTCCACGGCGACTTCAACGGAATGAGCAGAGAAACCGAGATAACGAACCAAGCCCTGTTGACGGGCTTCGATCAGGCCTTCGATTGCACCTCCCACCGCTAGGACCTGGTCCAGATCATCTTTTGACATCATGGCGTGTAGTTGGTAGAGGTCGAAATAGTCGGTTTCTAGACACTGAAGCGAGCGATGGAGTTCGTCTATGGTTTCTGCTTTGGAGCGTTTTCCCGTTTTGCAGGCCAAAAATATATCCTGACGGAAGTCGCGGATAGCCGGACCTAATCGCTCTTCGGCATCGCCGTAGGCCGGAGCGACATCGTAGTAATTGATGCCTTGATCGAAGGCGTATTTAGCCAATCGATTGGCCTCGGCCTGTTCAGTATTGGTAACCAAAATCCCGCCGAAACCGATGATTGAAAGGTCTTCCCCCGTTTGGCCAAGGGGTCGTTTTTGCATGCATAACTCCTGCTTTTCAGTTGTCGATTATACTTTTATATTTAAGCTGATGTGATAGTCAGGAAGATTTTAACACGGATTTAAACTGTCAGCTAGAGGAATTTAGAACTGTGACCGACAATCTCAAGCAGAGAGCCGATTGGACTAACGAATTCACATACCCAACCTAATCCAGTTCATCAATCTTTTGGAATCAGCGCCGATAGCTAGCCGTTCCTCGGCCAGTGGCAAAGCCGCCTCTTCTAATGCTTACTTTCCTCTAATTACCTGGCGCAGAGATCTCATCTGTGCCAAATTGCTAGCAATATATTTCTTTACATAATCGACGAGTTGTTTCGTAGCAAATCTGGGTGGTTCGATATTGGTGTCAGGGTGGTCATGATGCCAAGGATCATCCCCAAAAATCATGCCATGTGGCTGAAGACCACCCGCTGGCCCTGATTTTCCAAAATAACTTGTATCCGGTAAGATCAAAGCGCCGCCGAATTCACCTACATAGTAATCCTGAAATTTGGTGCTTATTGGGAGTATCCAGCTATTCCAGGCAACGATCCGGTCAGGATTACCGGCTTTTGTTGCCCTATACAACTTTTCAAAAGTCTGCATAGGATTGTGGTCATCGAACCAAAAACCGGCTACTTTTTTGCCATACCGTAAGCTAATCTCTGTTAATATATTTGCTTCATTCTTAAAGAATTGAGATTTGTCTTTGTTCAAGAAACCAGAAGCTTTAATCCATTAATGATCTTCCACCCCATGGTGGTAGTATAGAATTAGTTTTATACTATGCTTCTCCGGAGCCTCAGCCATATCTCCGATCAGATTGCGTGCGTAAGTTCGTCCAGACAGGATTTTTTCACTGATTTGTTACTTGGCAAGCAACTATCAATCCGGAACACGACACCTCTCTTTTTCTTCAGCGGTTAACTGGCGGGTAACTCGGCTGTTAGCGATTTTTAGCAGTTCATCCATGAAGGGGGTGGAAATGCTCATATAGAGCCAAGACAGACCGATTCAGGCACTGAACTACATCAAAGGCCTCTCCAGGAGGAGTCATAGGGGTACTTTTTCGCCTCAGAGAATTATCGGCAGTCTGGTGGTAAAGTACCAATTGTTGGTATTTTACTGTAATATGTCATCAATGCGCTGCTCTGTTACTTTGACACAATGCAATCCTGGACTGCCTTGAGATGTGGATGCTAATGGGACCGTGCATATCGACCTGATTGTAGTTGCTCAGGTCTTTGGTCAAGAATCTAAAACTCGTGCTGATACTAACGGAGATGAAGTGGTCAACATCTCTGACCTCATTGTGGTAGCACAGTGTTTTGGTCAAGGTGCTGCACCAGCAATGGCCAAACAACCGATTGCGGTGTTCTCAATGGTTGAAAACTGGATTCGTTTAGCTGCACAAGCCAATGATAAGTCAACTGAATTTAGCCAGGGAATATCTGTATTGAGAGAGATTCTAGAGTCGTTGAAACCAGAAGAAACAGTTCTGATGGCAAATTATCCTAATCCATTTAATCCAGAAACATGGATTCCATATCATCTCGGTCAAGATTCAGCAGTAGTTATTAACATTTATGACACGACAGGAAAAATAGTCAGGACTTTAGATATGGGATTCCAATCATTTGGTTATTATGCTAGTCGAGATAGGTTAGCTTATTGGGATGGAAGAACTGAAGATGGAGAGCAAGTATCTTCAGGAACATATTTCTATCAAATTGAGGCTGGAGATTATACAGAAACACGTAAGATGGTGAGACTCGAGTAGGATTCACTTCGGAACTTTCTATCTTCATCACCCATTTTTAAGGTGGGATATACTGCCAAGTGTGGGTGTAGTTATAAGATACCAGCACGAAGGGTATACCCCCTACGGGGTATTACCGAGAGCGCGGGTATTAATATAAAACTCGACTCTGACTTGACCGTCTTGAGTTACATCGATTCTATGAATCAATGAACTTAAGGCGGTTTTTTGTATCTGCTGCTCCCCTTGCCAAGCTTGTCCCATCTCCTGCCTGAAACTAAGCAAATCTACCCCTGACGGAGTTGAAGCCAGGTTCCTGGTTTCGATCTTGGTGTTGACTTTCCTAATCTTCTCTTCGTCTGATTGAATCTTGGGGATGAACCGGTCCTTTAAACTCGGACTCTTCATCAGCACCTCGGTGGCGTTTTCGATTCGCTGCTCCAATTCTTTCAGTTGCTGGCGCGGTCTCTTCAACTCCTCTTCTCTTCTCCCTGATGGCGGTTATATTCTTCTAGGCACTTTTGATAGTACTGTTCTAGGTGCCCTTTTTCTAGCACCACTTCTGACACCATTTCCAAGACTAGAGTTTCCAGTCTATCTCGATTCAAATAGCGGGAATTACTACATAGTTTAGCCCCTCGGCGCCTGGATCCGTAACGATAGAAGGATTGTTCAGGGTTGCGTATATCGATGAGGGTACTTTTGAAGAAAGGGTGTTAAAAATTATATCTGGTGTCACTTTACTTGGAAAAAGTAAGGACAAAACAATAATTAAAGGGTCTATAGAAGTTTATGTTGGAGCTAACGCAGCGTTAAAAAACCTTACTATTTCCAATGACAGATCCAGTCCTGCAATTTACTGCAATAATTCCAACCCCCTCATAAATAAAGTCACAATTAATGGGGCGTCTACTGGAATCAGAATTTACGCTTCCAAACCTCACATTCTGGAGGTGACAGTTACAAACTGTAGTACGGGGATCGTGGATTGGAATGATGCTACACCCCTTATTGAGTCCAGTTCAATTTATGATTGCCTAGGACAAGGCATTTATGCATATGGTTCTGCTAAACCAACTATTCAGAATGCTGCCATAAGTGGTTGTGAGGCTAGTGGTGTCTATTGTAGCAGGGCGAATGCGATAGTAGAAACCAGTACTATAACTAAATAAGCTAAACGGTATTTTTCAAATGGTGCGAGTACTACCGTCAGGAGATCCTTGATTACACAGAATGAAGATGCGGGTGTGGCGTGAAGATGCGGGTGTGGCGGGAATAGCAGATGTTGGCACTAACGACGATCCTGGGAACAATCAAATCTTCCGTAACCGTAGCTGGCTTGCTCAGTTATTTTAATTTTAGTCCCCGTCCTATTATTCCAGATTATTCTCACCTCTTTCACGTTCAGATAGAGATGTCCATCGACTTGCTACCCCTCTTATTCGGCTTTGGTTCCACCTTTGACGCAGTTTGGCAAACTCAATCGGATCTTTCATCTCACGGCCCGGATTTTTCGTGTCTCTAATTACGAAGTAAGCTTCGCCTGGATGACAAGCCATCGTCACCGGGTCTCGATCAACGATGTAGTCCTCAGGTTTCTCATCTATGTTGTTGGGCACATTAAAATCCTGATAACGTAGATCTATGCTCCAGCGAACGATATCACTTCTGTTCTCGAACGAGGCGTGTGGGGTCATACCCGTCATTATTAACACTGAGCCGGCAGGCATCTCTATTGGAATGGCACCCGCCGGTATTTCCTCAGGAGCAATTTCCAAATAGCCAGCGTGACCCTCTGTATAATGTTGAATAATACCTGACTGGTGCTGAGCTGGTATTAGCCATAAACAACCATTTTCTTGGTTGACATCAACCAGCGGAATCCAGCAAGTAATCATCTCATAGTCGTAGCAGTGTGGCATTGAATAACCGGCGTCCTGATGCCAGGGGACTTCACTCTGTAAGTGCCCCGGTACTTTAGGCCGTATCCGATAAATAGAAGTGGCCACGATATCAGGACCAATCAGGTCAGACACACGATTGATCAGCGGAGAATGCCGCAAGGCTTTTAATATACCGGGGCCATGAAAACTGCCGGACCAGATGGAGCCTAAAATTTGGCGTCCAGCCTCCTGATTGTGTTTATAAAGTTGTGCTAATCGTGTTTCAAAAGGCTCTTGCGCAAAGTCTTGATCCAACAGTCCTTGGGCCATTAATTGGTTGCATTTGTTTTGAACGGAAATTGTTAGTCCCTGACGGAGTAGTGTTAAATCGCTACTAGTATAGACTCCTTCTTGAATCAAATAACCCTGTTGCTTAAAGTGTTCTACTTCTTTTACGGATAAGATCATGTCATACCTTTCCAGTTAAATTTGCCTCCTACTCCAATTCTTTATAAACGATAAACAGCTGTGTTGACATATTAGTGCCCTATACTAATCACAGAAAAAACTTGGCCGAGGCATTTCAGAATCCATGTTTCCTTGCGATAACAACAATCCATGAGGGTTGGAACACCAATTAGTTTATGGGCTTTCAGCTTCGGTAACCTTCACTTACACTAACAAAAATTGTCTTTTAGGAGCCCCGATTCATCCAACAATTGGAATTTCCACCATTCTATGAATTCTTTGTCACTCACATCTGAATTTAGCCCTTTTGCCTCCATACGTTTAATGCGTGAAGTGTACATTTTTTCCGCTTCTTCGGCAACTCTACTGCTGGCTTTTGCTGTTCTAGACGGCCATTGACGCTGCTTGGTGGAGTGTTTTTGGGGCAGTTTCTTCAGTTTCTTATGAATTACGTACAATTACATGTGCCTCCGGAATATCGGCCACATGCAACCAAAAATCTTGTGGTGAATCTACTTTGAATGTCAGGCAGTCTTATTTCAGCTTGGTTTCCTACTAGAATTCCCATTCCATCAGAGGTAATAAATGCATTGTAGCGTCGGCTCATGGCTTACCTGCTTTGATATAGGCAGTTTCTATTGAGACGGATTCACCTTGGATTCCAGTTTCTCCTGCACTTTTTTTGCGGTCAATGCTTCAGACAGTCTAGCTGTGTCATCTCCTCTAGTGTGTCGAACCAACAACAAATCCCGGAACGGTTTCTGAGATTTTTCAATTAGGGGCCATAACAGCTATTGCCTTTATCTCAGGCTGGTGGTAATCGACGATAATATTTCATAATCACTATGGAACTGCCATTCTGTTGGAGCCGAATAGGAGCGGAGTGATGTCAAGTAGTTTCATTGTCATTGTAACTTTCCCTGGAAGGAACAATTCCCCCGTCGATCTCTAACTGCTGCTGATTGGAATCAGCTAAATTAACGTAGCATAAGAGGAACTAAAGTAAACTGAAAGTCAGTGGTGGAAACTGAACCCATAGAAAACCAGTCCGGGTTGGGATAAGATAATCCTAGCCGGAAGACAGTATTTGATCTAACTAATCGATCATAGTTAGCTGAGAGTAAAAGGCATTACCTAAAAACTCAAGATAGATGCCATTTGAACCAGACTGAGATTGGCTTTCAACAGTTGGATTGAACCAATCTGATTCAGCCGCTGAACGGCTAGCAAACGGTTGATTATCAGCGATGGTATCCCCCAGCTTAAGTGTCTAGCTATCAATCTATTCCTTCCCCGCCTATAAACGACTTTCAATCCCCACAGTATAATCCAGATACTTTAACCCTTGTTCAAAATTGATAAAGTAACCATCCACAAATGGCTTGACATAGTCGTAGGCATGCGAATGGTGGTCGCCTTGGTTGACAAACAAAATTCTCTTGGCTAGCGCACTGGCATAACCGACAGTCAGCGGAATGTTAAACAGACGATTGTTATCTTCATCCCGGTAGGCAAATAAAATATCGCTAGCTGCTAATTCAGCTAGGTCATGCAGTGGGTTAAACACCACCGCTGGGTAAGGGTGGTAGTGTTTCTTTATGACCTCTATCCAGTTGGAAGGCTGGAGTTGGCCGGAAAGATAGACCTGATGGCTAAGTGTGTCCCCAACTTGTTGTCCTAAAGAATAGTTAACCTGGGCCGGATCGACCGCGGATTCAGACAATAATTGCTGAAGATAACCTAAACCTTGATCCAGGCAAGGAAAGTATTGATCAACACAAGAAAGAGCCAGACCCAATTCTGAATCTAAGCTTCTGGCTTCATTGACCAAGATTATTTTCTTTCCCCAGGCATAGGCCAGACCAATTTCCAACATAATGTTGAATGATCGATATCGATCACTGGGGATATAACCAAACAAGATATGACTCTTACTCAACATTTGAGTGATGCGGAGTTTATGCCCTGGTCGCAAGTCACCAGGGGCTCCCATGGTATCACTCAGGCCATGTTCTTCACAGGGACCAACTAGAATGACATCTGCAGAATGCTGATATTGAGTTTTGACCGTGCTACGCCAATCGCTGTGTGCACTACTGGAAAGGTAAACCACATTCGGCTGTTTCATTTTATTCCTCTTTCTCCCAAGCTAATTTAGACTCTTTTTATATTCAATTTTTTCTTCGACTGGTGGTTCAACACTTGTTGCCACCACTTATTTTTCATCTTCGGCATAAACTGAAAAGGCCAAAAGCACCAGTAACATCCAACTAAGTTCCCGCACTATACTTTCTCCAACTGTTTTCTAAACTTTGTAATTATAGCCAAATAGGTTTCCGGGTGAAGCCTCTGGGCACGCTGCCACACAAGCTAACCCCGCATCTTGACTGTCTGCCTGTTATATCACTGTCTTCGGCGTGATGGCTGCTAGCCGGTGGTAAAAGTGCGGTTTCGTCGCTTATAACATCCGTGCTGCGCGCGGCTTAAGGGTAGTTAATTCACAGATACAACGCAACGAAATCAGAGGTTGTTATTAACCCCATTTAGTAGGCCAAAGTTTTCACGTCTTGCAATGCGCGGGTATTTAGAATCGGAGAACCACGATCCTCCGTGCAACACCGCACATCAGATGTTGACGGTTGTGGGTCAAGTGGGTTCTTAAGTAGGTAATGGTTGTAACACCTGCTATCACACCATTCAGACACATTACCAGCCATGTAGTCCATATCCATTGGCCTTGAACTGCCTACTGGTGCACATTTGCCCCATTTGTCCTTGCTATCTGTACCACCATAGTTGGCATTATTATGGCTGATCTCCTTTCCACACGGATAGCGTTTGCCTACCAGCCTACCACCGTATCAGTTGATTTGAATTCGCCGGACCACTTGTCCGTTGCTTTCCCAGTAAGTATGCTTGTCGGCAATGGGAGGATCGTCCATCGTTGGCTGGACATTCCCTTCGGCGTCGATCGCGCGAGAGACAACCGTGTGCTCGCTAGCGGATGGGTTATTCCAGTCATAGGCCAAATTTTCCATACGTGTTTGGCTTCTTGCTTGAGGGTAAAAATTGCCTCGAGCCAAGGCCCATTGTCGATACGAACTTCGACCGACTTTATAGGTCGCCCCCAAGCGGCACCGTAGATGCGGTATTTTTCACCTACATAGGTCACCTTGGCCGCTAAGGATTTAATCTGCGTTCGCCCGAGAGACGTCTCCATTCAAACCGATTTTCCACCCCTTTTTTCTTCGCGGATCGTCACGTAATCTCTAGCCATAAAACGGCCCATATAGCGGGTATCACGGACCTCAATGCGCTTTAACCATTTCACGCGTTAGCGATGCCGTACCAACCTGGCACAATCAACCGCACCGGAAAACCGTTACCTTTGGGCAGCGGCGCGTCATTCATTTCGTAGCAGAGGAGATTGTCAGGCCGCATGGCCTCGGTAATAGACAAACTACGGGCAAAATTCTGGCGCATTTGTATTTTCCTGACTTCCTCTTCTCCTTCATCGCTGCCGAAGAAAACCACTTCGATACCATCCTTCAGGATACCGGCCTCTTCCAAAATAGAGGCTAACGGTGTACCGGACCATTTTGCCGTCCCAATGGCACCGATGAACGTAGGGAAACCATGATTACCCGAACATTCCAAAGTGTAGATGACATTCTGCTTTTGTCGCCCTTTAATGTCGTTTAACGTCAGGGTCAAGGGCTGCGCAACCTTACCGATACCAATTTCCAATCGGCGGCACTCACCTCAGGTGTGTTATAAGTGGGATACACGGAAGAATTTATCATTTAGCGTCATCCTGGAATCAAGATGGCTCCAATCCAGCAAATTGACCTAGGAGGATGTAGGTTTCGGAGGTTGATCGAGGAATGGCACCAGTACCTCCCTTGCTCGGCCTGGAAAAATGTAGGCCAGAAGCGGCGAGTGCAGAAATGCCCAGCCAACAAGGCCAGTAGTGGCCTGCATCAATAATTCCCTTCGTGTTATCTGAGAAGATTTCATCGCTAAACTCCTATACAGTTAAGTCACGCCAGCTGAATTTCGACTGGTGATGTTATTTCCAGAGCCTGGTGGATGGAATTTGGGATACTACAAGCCAGTTTAGGCGATAGTACCACTCGCTCCTTTAGCTCGCGTGGGGAAGAATCAACCCTTTTAGTAGATTCCCATCTCAATTTCAGCACCGATGCGCTGGGCATTGGCCACGCCGTGGGGTAGCCGTCCCCACTTAGATGTTCAAGCAGTATATAACCGTTTGGATAATGATGTCAATTGCCTGTTGATATACAGCAATGACATCCTCCAGGTCGCCTTGATTCGTATCGGCATTTCCCAGATTGCGAGGTGCATTTTGTTGATGACCACAACCGAAGAGAAAATAGCCAATACTGAAGGATAGAAAAGATAACCAAAAACTAAATACACGCGTAACTCGCCTCAAAAATTCAGGCAGATGATTATACAGAAATACGTAAGAGGGGGATTCTAAAGTAAGTCCTTGCCTTACAGTTTTTATATTACCTTTTTTCTGAGCATTCAAGAAGCTTAGGTCACGTTTACAGAATGCTTAGCCGACCATCCAGCTGGTTGACGTCCCATTCCCTGTGCTCCACCCGACCGATCCAAGTAGAAGGGGCGTCACGCGATCTCCGTCCAAGTGAACCCAAACAGCATCCCTGGCTGTTTCGAGTTGCTTAAGCGTCACTGTGTTGTGTTTTACAATATACCCTTGTTGACGAAACGTTTCCTTCTATGAGGCATTTAAATGGAGATCCATATCTACGTTGATTGTGATTCGCTAGCAGCAGTATCCCAGCCATCAATGCCAACCAGGCGTCGTCCGAGCGGCGATAATTGGGCTGGCGTCAACTGGTTATTTAGACCAAATTCGCTATTGATCAATGCCGCCATTTCTTTTACCCCCCAAATTTGCTCTTCGACAATTATCTGGAAAAATTTGGTCAAATCTCCAGGTTCCAACTGAAGGGTAAATGTGGCGGCTGGTATTTGCCGCAGGACATCGGTTGCTCGATCGGTTAGCCGTTTTTGGTAGCGGAGGTTTTTTCGGCCGGCGTAATTGATTGGTACACGAAAGGTCGTTTCACTCAATTGTTCGACGATTTCCAGGGACTGCTGCTGTGCCTCAATAATGACCTTCGCCTTTCCGTTTTCAGGTTGTGCTACCACTGCCTCCACCTCAACCACCACGTCAATTTTCTCCACGGCTTGGCGCAACCACTGCTCAACGAACCCTTCGGCTACGCCGATGGTATGGGCCACAAAAGGCTGACAGGGAGCGTTCTGCCAGGCGTTAATTCGGTCTTGCCGTCCCTGTTCGTCGCATATGGTTACCCCCTGTGCTGTGCGGACGGTCCATTCGGGCTGCATCCCTATATATTGGGCAAAACGGGGTTGATCCGAGCTGTTGTGGCCGTTACCATGCAGCAGACCACTGTGCCAAATTAACAGATCACCCGCTCGGCCGGACACCGAAACAGGCTGGCAATCCCTGATAATATCCTCTGGTTTTGGGAATTGGTCGGCCGGTTGTGCTTTCAACCAATCCCTCAATTGGTGATGTGACTTGGGTACACATTGAAATCCGCCTTGATTTTCAGCCGTATCGGTCAGATAGAGCACACCTTGCACACAAAGTTCAAGTGGACGAACCGTCATGTCCAGGTCCCAGTGGATCATGCCTCGGTGCTGCCAATGCTGGTTAGTAGGCGGGTTCATATTGGCTCGGTCATAGGTGACCCACAGTTTTTGGTTGTCCCAGATCTCGGCGAAGGCCTGGTGAATCTTTGGAGCCTGGCGATTGTCCCATAAGGCCTGGTTATGGTTCATGTTGACCATCCCACCGCCGACCATCGGTTCCTGGTACCAGCACTCCGGGTTAGCTAAATTCTTGCCCGTAAATTCTGCGATAGCGTCGATGACGGCGGTCAAGTTGGCGGCGGGAACAACGTCGGGAATTACCACGTACCCGTTTTTATGCCAAAATGTCCGATCTTGATCGCTTAAAAGTTTCATTTTCCAAGTCCTGTTTTATAGGCCTAAATTGATGGCCCCGGGCACCCTAGGGACAACGACTACATAGATGCGTCGGGGACGGTCTCATTTTGCTGTTTGTGTATCAGGCAGAACACTGACAAGTACCCAAAACCTGCGCTTTCCAACTGATCTGGCACTTCAAGTTTAGCTAAATGACATTCATAACAGAAGTAAGATTACAACCCAAATCATAAAGATTGGGAAAACGTATGTCGGATAATTTGGCGAGATGCTTCCGATCGAGGGTCAGCGCACTCCTACTAAATCCGATCCGATGCTACGCGGATAGCAGAACCAACTGGTGGGGTGATTAGCATCACCAGCAGGTAGACCAAGAAGAGCCTGCCGAGACCTTTCAATAGTGTCAATCGATATTCTCAGAACGATACCTCCTTGAAATGCATATTGTATAATAATGGTAGAGCTGAATAATCAATAGCCTGGCTTATTACTTAAAGCGTGAAGATGGAATATACTGCCAAGTATGAAGGTAGTTGAATTTTTCCAGGACGAAGTTCAGTTCCCCTAGGGGATAATCAAGCGGGTATCAGCGCCCTTAGTTGGTACCCTTTTCCCCCTCCCAAATAGTTTATTTCTTCCTAATCTAACACACCGAATAACTTACATAAGGAAACAATCCCTATTTCGACCCAAGTGATCCACGTTTTTCTCACCTGTGTTTGTTTAAGGGAACCATTTTGGGCAATTTAAACATCAAAAGCGTCGAATTCGCGTTTGACATGTTAAAATACGAAAATCAGCGTGTAGTGGCCAATAACCGTGTTTCGCCCGCTACAATGAAGGCTGCCTCTAACTGGTCGAAATTAACGACGATGTCAACAACGAGGAGATTATCATGATTATGGTATTGGTTGAGATTACACTCAAAGCGGAACAATTTGACCAACGTGATGTAATTTCATCTGCTCTGCCTGATACGGTAGCATATGAAGGTTGTTTAGGACTTGAAGCCTGCTCAAACAGGGAAGAATCAAAACTTATCTTTGTTGAAAATAGGAGAACAGGGAATCCTATGGTAAATATATAGCTTAGCGGATGGAAGAGAGTGGGAAAACACTTCAAAAGCTTCTGGCTGAAGATGGACCCAGTGTGAGTTTTAACGATTTAGAATCTTTCTAATCAGGAAAGAAATGGTCAGAGTTTAAATCTTCTCTTTTTGGAGCGATTTCACGGATGTCTATATATTGCTAGTTGTTCGTGAAATCATTAAATCCTTTGAAATCCTAAAGCATCCTTCTATGGTATTAAGTTGGTGTTGTGTTTAAGGTTTTCATAGGTCTTATTTCTGCTGCGAGATTGATGTTAGGTCCTGCATCTGCATTATCAAATATGAATCTAAAATGCGATTTCAAGTGATGGAATCAAAAACTTCAACCCAATCGAGGAACGAGGAAATTGCCAACTGCATAAGTCATGGGTTAGGTTTTCTCGTCGTGATGATTGCCACCCCCGTTCTCATTGATAATGCTATCCAACAAGGCAAAAGTACTACTCTTATTGGCCATGCGGTTTTCGCTTTGACTGCCTCTCTGCTATATTTGAGCTCAACGCTTTATCATGCTTTCCCTTTAGGTCGAGTAAAGAATATATTTCGATTAGTCGACCACTGCGCGATTTTTCTCTTCATTGCTGGAACCTACACCCCATTCACACTTGGCGTTCTAGGTGGCATGTGGGGGTGGAGCCTAATCGTCATCGTATGGAGCTTAGCATTAATGGGTATAAGTCTGAAGGCAATTTCTGGTAGAAGCTTTCCTAAGCTGTCGATGGGTCTATATATCGGCATGGGATGGACTGTTCTGATTGCGGTGAGACCACTTTGGCTTTTAATGCCAAAGATAGGTGTGCTCTGGATTCTGTCAGGTGGGATTGCCTATACGGTTGGAATTGGCTTCTACCAGGCCAAACGTTTAGCTTATAATCACTTGATTTGGCATCTATTTGTTATGACAGGCACAGGTTGTCATTTTATTGCTGTCTTGCGATATTCGAGCTAGGTCAAATCACTTCAACTTACTACAACTGAAACCCGCGCGGTAGGCAACTCGTGTACGGGAGGCGGGTATCAGCAGCCAGTTATTGATCCTTTCCCTTCTTCTGTCTTAATAATAAATAATAGCTAAGAACAAGCATAAAAAAAACACATCTTTTGTCAGGTCATATACCCTATGCTGTTTGTTTGCGCGGTATGCCTGTAAGGAAGATGTGGTTAGTCAATGGCTTCAATCAACTGGCATTATAGCCAACACTAACTTATCGGTTTGAATGAGTATTCTGTTTAATAAAAAGAAAAAATTTCTGTTATCAACATATTGAGAGGGATCTAGGATCAGTTGATAGTCGGAATAGATAGAAAGTCGCAAAAGAAAGAATTTGATTGATCACAATCTTTCCCCCGACTAAAGGTCTGAAACTCTTATCTGGAAACGGATCGGGTACGGGAGGCGGGTATGTGCCCTATTGGTATCCTTTTTCTCTTGCTAGTTACCTCTCTAGAGTTTAGAGTCTCACCAAAAAATAGTTGACATTGCGGCCCAAAAATCGTTGCCGCTCCTGGAACCGCTTTGGCTTTTTAACAGCTGTTCCAGGA
>JASMLX010000136.1 GCA_030748495.1 Candidatus Poribacteria bacterium
AAATGGGAACATCATTTTGAAGTCATGAAGTGGTTGATCGGAGAATATAATTGGGACAGGAAATCAGCTGTGATTCAGCACTACCGGTTCTTTTTGGAAATTAGTTGGTAGAGGGGCCCGGTTTTTCTCTCAAATAAAACGGAACCAGTGTGGTCTTCCCAAATAATAATAAACCGTGAAACGTAAAATATTAGTGCGATTCTAGCTTCCCAGTACTGAACGTGGATCTTCAACCTGAAGATCCATCCCTACACCTGCTTTGGACTTGACACACTTACGACTCAATAGACATACTGTCAGCCAAATAGACTAGTCCTCAACATAACGGAAGGTGTGAATCACTTATGTTTTCTTCCCCTTCGACCACCGATTGGCTGATTGACAACAGTATATTCAAAGCCGAAACCGATCACGTTGATGATCTTCTAACCCTGGGCAATGGTCTAATTCGTCGCCAATGGCGACTTTCGTCCAATTTTGCCTGTGTCGCATTCGATAATTTGATGACAGGAGACCCATTGTTGCGTGCAATCAAGCCGGAAGCCTGCATTACCATTAACGGTCAGAGTTACAATGTGGGCAGGCTTGTGGGCCAATCTAATTCGGCCTATTTGACCTCAGCTGTGATCAACTCGCTAACCGCAGACCCACTAGCGTTGCCGATGACCGCTTGGCACACCGGCCAACCCGACGCTCGATTGGTCTGGAAACAAATCCGCCATCATGCATTAGGTGTCAACTGGCCTCCCAAGGGAGTAACGCTGGCGTTCGATTTTGAACCGGCGGACCAATCCTTTAAGCTAACCGTCCATTACGAACTCTACGACGGAATTCCGGCTTTGTCCAAATGGTTAACGGTTCACAACACAGGACAAGAACCATTAACAGTTAATCAGTTCACTGTGGAGGTACTGGCCGTTGTGCCCTACGAAGATCCAGTCGAGTGGCGGGACGTACCGATCCGCCCCCCGGATCTACACATCGAAACCGATTACGCTTTCGGCGGATTTTCACATAGGAATAGTTCCAAGCATACGGTTCACTGGGTGACCGATCCTGATTTCGAGACCCAGGTCAACTATGCCCTGCAAAACCCGTGCTTATTGACTGTTCGTCCGCCCCACGGTCCGTCTCAAGATCTAGAAATAGGAGAAACCTTCGAATCTTTTCGAGTTTATGAACTGGTTTATGACAACACCGATCGAGAGCGCCAAGGCCTAGCTCTCCGACGCTTGTATCGAGTTATTGCACCTTGGATAACTGAGAACCCACTGATCTTACACGTCGTCAGTACAGAGACGGAGGTGGTTCACAAGGCTATCGATCAAGCGGCGGAATGTGGGTTTGAGATGCTTAGTCTTAGCTTCGGTAGTGGAATCGACATGGAAGATCCGTCTGAAGAAAATTACCAGAAATATAAAGGGTTTGTCGACTATGCGGCTACCAAAGACATCCATCTAGGCGGGTACTCACTGTTGTCCAGCCGACGAATCGACCCGGATGATCAGAATATTATCAACCCTGAAACCGGAGAACCGGGAGGGCAAATACACGGCTATTGTCCGGCCTTAGCTTCAAAGTGGGGGCAAACCTACTTCCGACGGTTACGCACCTTCTTCGAGAAAACGGGCTGTCTTCAATTCACGCATGACGGTTCCTATCCGGGGGATGTTGATGCAGCTGAACGGCCTCCGTTGCAAAAAGGGATTGAGGATTCACAGTGGGTGCAGTGGCGTATCGTTACCGATTTTTATAAATGGCAGCGTGCAATGGGTGTTTACGTCCGTGTCCCGGACTACTATTACTTGAGTGGTGCCAATGAGGCAGGAATGGGTTATCGGGAGGTGAACTGGTCTTTACCCCGTGTTCAACAGCAGATCCACACCCGTCAAAACATCTTCGACGGAACTTGGCAAAAAACCCCCAGTATGGGATGGATGTTCGTCCCACTGACACAGTATCACGGTGGTGGGGCCGCGGCTACTATCGAGCCGTTAAAAGCACATTTAGATCACTATGAGATCATGCTAGCCAGCAACCTGTTACAGGGTGTCCAAGCCGTCTACCGTGGGTTACGCCTATATGACACCCACCAAACGAAAGCCGTTGTCAGGCGTTTAGTCGACCTGTACAAAAAGTATCGTCATATTTTAGAATCGGATTTGATTCACCTTCGACGCGCCAATGGCCAAACGCTCGATTACATGCTCCATGTTAACCCCAACCTCCCTGAAAAGGGATTTCTGTCGATCTTTAATCCGACCCCGGACGAAATCAGCCAGCAGATCCGGCTGCCGCTCTATTATACGGGACTAACCACTATGGCAAGCATCAGTTGTCAGGATCAACCATCGATCAGCTATCCACTAGACCGATACTTCTGTGTCGACTTGCCGGTAACAGTAGCAGCAGAATCCTATACCTGGTTTGTCATCCGTTAAGCCAACGCCTTCTGGATAGATGGTTAATACTACCGCGACACATTGGTCAATAATAGTTCCGCCTGCATGAGACTTTCTTAGGCCCATTTTCATCCTTTAACCCCTGCCGACAGCATAACTGATTCCAAAGAGTAATGACTCAAAAAACTCACCTATCGAAATTTTATGGCGATCTACTAGACTCTACTTGACAAACTGTTGTATTATGTAGCCAGTTATCGTTGTAGAGTCCGTTGGTCAATATTCCCTAAGGAGAAATTAGATGTCATACGAATTGGAAAAAGGGCGAATCTATCGAATGCCGATTCACTTTGGTCCTGGACTTGGTCCTCGACAAGGACCGGATGGATGCACATTTGAATGCAAGGATAATCCAAAGTCAACTTCGGTCTCGGTCAGTTTTTTGTCTAATCCAGACCAGTTGGAAGCCCTACTCCCTGAAAACTTTGCTTTAGCTGGTGAACCTGTTGTTACCGTCTCTGCAACTTATATGAAGGAGATCGAATGGCTAGCCGGGCGCGGGTACAATACACTAGGGGTTAGTTTTCCTGCTGAATTCAAAGGAAAAGAAGATCATGCTACTGGCAGTTTTTTAACTGTACTCTGGGAAAACCTGACAGATCCAATCTTAACCGGACGGGAGGAAATCGGATTTTCCAAGATCTACTGTGATCTGCCTGAACCGAGAATCTGTCAAGGTGAGACTCACTGTCAAGCTTGCTGGATGGGTTTTAAATTTATGGACCTAAGTGTGAAAAACCTGACTCCGGTTGAACTAAATAACTCGCCAACACCTGTGGCCCAATCGGCAAATAATCAGTTGACAGGTACACTCCATTACAAATATATTCCGAGGACCGGTGGTTATCCGGAATCTTGGGGTGAAGCAGATGTGGCGTACGCTGTTCTTACGCCTGCTCGTACTCCCAATCGAGTGGTAACCGAGATGTGGCGAGGTGAAGGAAAGGTAGATTTTCATCATGCTAGATGGGAGGATTTACCAACCCAATATACTATTGTCAACACTTTTTCCCAGTTCGAAGTTAGAGAGTACCGCGGGGCGAGTATTGTCAAGACCATTGGTGGAAAAGATCTAAGTGACCAACGAATTCTAAAGTAGGATGATAACCTTCAACGGTCAGTATTGAGGCTCGGGAAATGTACAATCTAAATGGAAAAGTAGCTCTGGTTACGGGAGCCGGTGGTAAAAATGGGATTGGGCGTGCAATTGCAACCCGGTTGGCATCAGAAGGAGCCGATCTGGTCTTGAATGATGTGACAGAGGTTCCTTATCTCGATGACGAGTGGCGAGGAATTACCTCTGTAGCAGAGGAGATCAAGGCATTAGGCCGAAAAGCGATCTGTGTTGTAGCCGATGTTGGTAATGCTGGTCAGGTCCAAAATATGGTCGATCAAGCCTTGGAAGCCTATGGCCGATTGGACATTTTAGTCAATAATGCTGGCGCACGGGCGGGCAGTGATCGAGTACCTATTGCAGAACTGAACGAAGCCGATTGGGATCGTGTGCAGAATGTAAATGTTAAGGGAGTTTTCCTCTGCTGTCGGGCGGTAGCACGTCAACTTATCACCCAATGCCAAGGTGGTAAGATCATCAATATCTCGTCTACGGCAGGTAAGCGCGGGTATGCCCGATATGGTGCATACTCTGCCTCCAAATTTGCTGTGATTGGTTTAACCCAATCTCTGGCTTTGGAACTGGCCAGCCATCGCATCAATGTCAACGCCATCTGCCCTGGACTGGTAAATACCGAACGGGTAGGACATATCGCCTCAGCGGTGATCGAGGGGGACTTATCAGATCAGGAAAAACGGGATCTACACGTTGCCAGAACCGAATCCTCAGTACCTTTAGGCCGAATTGCGGACGGATCTGACGTGGCTCGCATGTCAGCTTTTCTGGCCTCTTCCGAGGCTGACTACCTAACAGGTTTGGCAATCAACGTTTCTGGCGGTGCCTAGCACTTAACACTCGTACACTTACGTATGAAAAAAAACTTGGAGAAAAGACTTGCCAACGCTGAAGATCTTCGGTAGAATTCCGGCGTTAGACTTTTCAATTCTTAACCCCTACAACAAATAAGGAGCGATGAAATGGATCTACGAATTGAATATTGCTCGGCTTGAAACTACTTGCCACGTGCCGTCAGTTTGGCGGACAGTTTGCTAGGCCAGTACAAAACTCAAATTTCTTCCCTGACGCTGGTTCCAAGTGGTGGTGGATGTTTTGAGGTGTCACGCAACGATAAACTTCTGTATTCGAAACTCAAAACCAGAGAATTTCCTAACCTAACCCAAATCACAGATGCTATTGACGGCCCCTAGTCAGTAGGCAACTATCATATTAAGTAGCTGACTATGGCGATCCAACCTACTCAAACGCGGCAGGTTCAACCGCTTGCCGCATATCCCAAATCACAAGCCTGCCATTAACCGTTCCTAGCGCTAAATAAAATAGATCTTCTTGCCAGTTGAATCCGATGGCTAGCGACTGATAGATATCTGATACTCCCAGCTTTCGGATAGATCCGAACCTTTTGAAAGTTTTCTCCTCAATTGACCAAACATAGACGGCTTCCAGCATTTGAGCAAAGAAGTAGTCACTATTTGGACTAAAAGTCAATCTCCCACCGGTCGAAACTCTACTATTAGAAATATGAGTTATTTGCGGTGGAGATACGCTTAAATCCCAAGTTAGAATTGATGCACCCGGTCCCGACGCAATTAAGCGATCAGCCGAAATCGAAATGGAGTTAACCCTCTGCTGATCAGTCAACAACTTCGGTAGGTCTTCTTGGCCCAACTGCAAATCCCAAATGCGAATTGTGCCATCCCAGGATCCAGATACTAACTGCCGACCGTTTTGATAAAAGGCCAGAGCAGTTACACTATCGGTATGTCCTTGAAAGGTACGAATCAGTTGACCCGTAATAATATCCCATAAGAATACACTGCCTGTTAAGGTGGCGACGACAAGTTCCAGCGGATTGTTAGGGCAAAAGGCGATAGCCGTCACCCACTCGCCTTTTATATTTTCCTCAAAGGCATTATCGTCTGAACGCAGAATCTGTTCTGGATTTTGTGCCACTAAAGACCGTTGTAGACCGCCAGTGGCGGGGTCTAAAATCTGTACATGTCCATTGTACGTGCCGAAAGCAACGGCGGCTTCGTCAGAACTGATGGCGAGGGTTGTGATCAACTCACCGGTTTTATCCTTAATCGACCAGTTTGCTGACCATTTGTTATCTGTAGCCTTATCCCATCGACTGATCTGATCCTTTGCCACAGAGACTAGATAGTCGCATCTTGGTGAGAAGACAATTGCGGTTAATGCTAGTCCACTGTGTGCTGTGAAGATCTGTTGCGGGTCAGTTGGTAGATCTGGAAACTCTGATTTGCCGAACGCATTGGCGTATATATTTGTGTGGTGTATAGTAACTATGACTAAAATCGCTACAATTCGTCTGTAATGACGTAGTAATAGCAGTCTCATGAATCAACGACCTCTTGTGGATCAACAACCACAATACTGATCCGATATTGATCAGCCAATTGTGCTAGTTCTTGGGGATGAATTAGCAGAACCCGTTCAGCTTCAACCGCCAATACACTTGCTTCTGCTGCTCGCATCGCTTCAAGTGTGTGGCACCCAATAGTCGGAGTATCGATCCGAAAATCGTGATGGGTAGCGGCAGTTTTAACCACAGTCATACCTTTGCTGGCTAGGTTCCCAGCTCGTCGGATCGTTTGGTCAGTACCTTCAGTTGCTTCCACGGACAGGATTATCCTGTCTTTGAGTACAACCGTCTGACCAATATCCAGATCAGCAATAGATCTAGCAATTTCAAGACCATATTTGATATCTTTCCATTCAGCGGTGGTGGGTTTTCGTTTGGTCAACAGCCCCGCTTTTGGTATTGAATCTACTAAATATCTCGATTGAGGAATGATGAGGATTCCTTCAGCTTCAAAATGCGCCATGACACCGGACAGGATGGCCTGGTCGCCTCGATTTCGAGTCCGAGCTAAAATACGGAGAGCGATGGAATCTAAGTGTAGTGGTTTCAAAAGAACGCTTTTGTGGACTTTCCCAATGATGGCAATTTCCGTCACCTGATGTTGGTGAAAAATTTGGGTGATTTTCTTGATTTGGCCTACGCCACATGGAAAAATAGAGATTTCTGCTGGCAAGTTCTGCTGTGCAAGTTCTGCTGCTGCTTTAGTGACTGGAACAAAAACAATGTGTCGCTCAGGTGCTTGTAGTTGCACGTCTTCAGCCAGAAGAAAAGGAAGTTCCCCATCGCCAGCAATGACACCGAAAGCTTGTGTCTTGTTAGAAAAATGAGCTATGTCAGGTGACGGATGACAAACCATTGAACTTGATAGCACTCCTCCGAGCTCTATTTACGCATGCTAGTGAGGCGGTAGAGGCACAACCTCAATCGCAAAACGCGGATAAATGAGTGCATCTGGCCGTAACCAACTCAACTGAGTTGAACGCTTACAGTGCAATTCCCCGCTCTGAGGTTTCCAGAAAATTTAGGAGGTAGTCTACCTCTACATTGGTAGGAATCTCTTGTCGCACCGTTTGAATGGCTTGTTTCAAAGGCACATTTGTACGGAAGAGAATGGGGAAGGATTTTTTCAACACCCTGACAGTTTCCAGGTCAAACTGCGCCATCGGATGATTGCTAGCAGTCTGGCGGCCAATTAGATTAAGCCCTCGAATGCGTGCTGGATGTCCATCCGCAAGCATAAAGGGAGGAATATCTTTGACAAACTTAGAACAGGCACCAACCATGGCACATTTCCCAATTCGAACGAAAGGATGCAATGCAGCATGACCACCCAGCCTTGCATAGTCTTCGACTACAACATGACCACCCAGTGTAGCGAAATTAGCCATTATTGTCTGATTTCCCACGGTGGCATCGTGGGCGATATTGACCCAATTCATCAACAGGTTGTCGTCACCGATAGCAGTGGTATCATCTTCACCGGTTGCCCGTGAAATTGAGACATACTCACGGAGAGTGTTACGATCCCCAATTTTGGCATAACTGCGCCAACCGCCATGTTTTAAGTCTTTAGATGGATTGCCGATACTACAGCCAAAGAAAATCTGGCATTCTTGGCCAATCTGGGTAAATCGGCAGATCTGTACATGTGGGCCGATGGTTGTTCCCCGTCCAATCCGTACCTCGTCTTCGACAATGGAATAAGCGGCGATCTCAACCTCATCGTCGAGTTCTGCCTTAGGAGAGACAATAGCAGTTGGGTGAATTTTAACCATAATGAAACTGTGAAGGTGCTGAAGTGGATAAGGTTAACTGTGGGTAATTAGCTTTTGGTGATCGCCTGCCAACTACCCGGCTTAGTCGTTACTTAAGCTTAGTCGTTGAATTACTGTCTTTTCTTCACTTAGACATCGAACTGGCAGAACCGAGCATAATTGATAGATTACCTTCGCTAGCGACCTCGTCACCAACATAGGCTTTTCCGGTCAGTTTGGCAAAGTTTCGTCGCTTTCTGACAACTTCTATCTCCAACCGAAGTTGATCACCCGGTAGAACAGGACGACGAAACTTGGCTTCCTCAATCGAAGCGAAATAGCCGACCCGATCCTCAACAGCAGTTTCTTGAAGCACTAACCAAGCACCGAGTTGAGCCAAGGCTTCCATCTGCAGAACTCCTGGCATTACAGGTTCTTGCGGAAAATGTCCCTGAAAAAACTGCTCGTTATAAGTCAAGTTTTTGATGCCAATAGCAGATTTACCTGTTTCATAAGACAAGACTCGATCGACCATGCACATAGGAAAGCGATGCGGTAGATATTGATAGATCTCTTTGGCCTCCACTACCGCCTGACGGTTTAATAATCCTCGTTCAGCTAGTGATTGCACTAAACTGGCATGCAATTGATGGCCCGATTTTATCGCAACCACATGAGCTTGCAACGGTCTGCCTATAGTAGAGAGGTCTCCGATTAAATCGAGAATCTTATGCCGCACAAACTCGTCCGGGAATCGCAGGTCGATCTTTGATTTTCCTTTCTCGTCTACCACCACTACGTTATTTTCTGTCGCACCTTTCCCAATACCTAGTTGGAGTAAAGCTTCTATTTCACTTTCCAAGCAGAAACTTCTAGCTGATGCAATCTGTTTCAGGTAGGTTTCTGGTTTAATCTCAAAAGTTGCGGTTTGAGTTTGAATTTGAGGGTGATCGTAGACAAAAGTGACACGAAAAGTTTCAGAAGGCAGAAGTACCAACTGTTTATCGCCCTGGTCAATGGCAACAGGAGAGTCGATCTTGACAACCTCTCTGACTGCATTTTGCTCGACCACGCCAGCTTCAGCGATTTGAGTAGCGTAGATCTGGGCACTTCCATCAAGTGCTGGCAGTTCTGGAGCATCCAGTTGGACAGCCGCGTTGTCAATTCCCATACCGGCTAATGCAGACAGAATATGCTCTACGCTATTGACTACGATTGATTCCTGTCCAATACTGGTGCATCTGGGTAAATCTGTGATAATGTTCTCAGGACAGACCCGGATTGAGTCTCGATGCCGGTCGGTCCACAGATCCAAACGCTGGAAGGTAATACCATGATTTTCAGGTGCGGGGCTGATTTTAGCGTTGACGTCAAGCTCACGCATCAAACCGGTTCCAGAAATTGTAATTTCGTCTTTGAGTGTCCGTTGCAAACTGTTCTCCATATTAGTATTAATAATCGTCAGAGTCCGGCGTTTTAGCGATTTGTTGGCTTCTTCTTGATTTTTGATAACGACGAACCATTCGTTGGTGTTGGTCTAGCGTCTCTGAAAAATAGTGGCCACCACCTCCTGAGGCCACAAAATAGAAATAAGGTGTTTTCGCCGGACGCAAGGCGGCCATGATTGAAGCTTGACCGGGATTACAAATCGGGCCAGGGGGTAACCCTTTGTGCAAATAGGTATTGTATGGGGTATCGGTGCGCAGATCTACACGGGTTAGTGAACGTGGCGGATTACCTAGACCATACAACACCGTTGGATCTGCGTCTAGCTTCCAGCCTTTACGCAACCGATTGTGGAAAACACTAGAAATTATTTCTCTTTCAGAATCAATCTGTGCCTCTTTTTCAATGATGGAAGCTAAAATAATGGCTTCTCTTTGTGACAGTCCGATCTGCGTAGCTGCTAAACCCATCCTCGGTGTCCACTGATCCTGGAAATGATTCAGCATCGTTTTGATAGCGGTTTCTGCCGAACTTCCATCTGCCAAACGGTAGGTCTCTGGAAAGAGATAACCTTCTAGCGCAGATCCCGGTAAGTTATAGGTGCGTTGCCATCGGACTTCACCAGCCACCTGAAGAAAACTTTCGGCGGATCCAAAGCTGGTTTGTTCCCACAAGTCAGCAATCTGATTTACGGTCCAGCCTTCTGGGATTGCTAATTGACGGAGAACAACCTGTCCTGACTGTAATTGGTCGATAATCTGTTGCAGGCTCATCGACCGATTAAATTGATACGTACCGGCTTTTAGTCGATGGGAAATGCCTTGCCATTGCACCCAATAATTAAACAATGTTGAACTGCGGATTAGACCTGCACGTGATAGTTGTCGGGAAATAGCTCTGGAAGTTACGCCGTTCGGTACCTCTACAGTAACCGTCTGACTTTTCTGTTGGACAGGGCTGGCATAATGCAGAATCGTGAGGGTACAAATTAACGCCGACAGGCCCAGTGATAGAAGTAGTCCACTTACTAGTAGTCGGTGACCATTCGCTAATTTGTGCGGTTGCCACTGCTCCAGGCGGATCGCCCCAGTTCGAAGTGACTCCTTAATCGATTGTAGGGGTATCCAATTGAAACTGTTCAATGTAATCCTCTAAAATTAAAGCGGCAGCAATCTGGTCTACTTTCTGTTTTTTCTTTTTTCGTCGAGTCTTGTTAGCGATCATCAGTCGCTCGGCTTCGACAGTGGTCAATCGCTCATCCCAGAACACAATTTCCGCTGGAACCAATTTGGCCAGTTGGGTGGCAAAATCCCTGATCTTCTGTCCCTGAATGCTGATCTGTCCATCCCACCGAAGTGGTAGTCCGACCACTAGCCGAGTGGGATCATGGGTCGCAACCAATTGAGCAATCGTACTAATATCGGCTTTCGTGGTTCGACGTTTGATCGTACAAAGCGGATGAGCCAGTATTCGATTTTCACTAATGGCAACTCCGATGCGTGCATCTCCAACATCCAGCGCCAGCAACGGCCGATTTTCTATCAATTCGGATTGTCCTTTTGCTTCATTTGTTATTTCAAGCTTTGGTTCATTGTACGGCACTGTTACCAATGCAATCTAGCGAAACTAATTCGTTAAATAGTTGTCGTTGAGCAAGCATAACAACTGCCAATAGACCATGTCAAGGTGGAGGCTATGTCCTCCTGGATCTACCAAACCTTTCTTTTCAGAAGTATAAAATATTCAGCAACAACTATTGACGTCTTAAAATGTAGAGAGTTCAGATCTGACAGGTAATCTGTGTCATTTTAATTCCATGGATAAACCGATAAAAGGCATTTGCCAATTTTCCAGACTGTGATATAATGCTAAAATAATCTGAGCTAATCTGAACGAACTAATTCAAAAGGTGGAAATCGTGCAAGGTGTTGATGTTGTTGCCAATATTCTAAAGCAAGAAAATGTGGACTATCTCTTCTGTTTTCCCGCTAATAAGCTGATTGATGCTGCAGCTAAAATTGGAATTCGTCCAATTCTGACGCGAACTGAGCGTACACTGGTTAACATGGCGGATGGACTCAGTCGAATCTCTAATGGGGAGCAGATCGGCGTTGGTGTAGTACAAGCTGGCCCTGGTAGTGAAAATGCCTTTGCCGGCGTAGCTCAGGCGTTTGCGGATTCGGTGCCAATCTTGATGTTACCTGGCGGTATTGGTCGCAGATCTGGTGACATTCCAACCAATTTCTCGGCGGTCAAAAACTATGACCATGTGACTAAATGGGTTGCACAGGCTAATTTTGCCGATCGAATTCCTGGCCTAATGCGACGTGCTTATAGCTTATTGCGATCGGGCCATCCTGGGCCGGTAATGATCGAAATTCCAACCGATGTTGGTGAAGAAGAGGTCGACGACTTTACCTATACACAGCCTAAAGCCATTAAATCGTTAGCCGATCCACAAAACGTGAAATCAGCCGTTGAAATGTTATTAGCAGCTAAAAACCCAATCCTGATTGCTGGGCAAGGCTCGCTTTGCGCTACCGCAACACCAGAATTAATCCAGTTGGCTGAATTCTTACAAATTCCGGTGATGACCACTATGGGTGGCAAAAGTGCGTTCCCCGAAAACCACGATCTGGCACTGGGTGCTAGTGGACATACAGGCACGGGGGTTGTCAAACACTTTCTGAGTCAAGCCGATCTCATTTTAGCCTTGGGTTCCAGCCTGTCCCAAAGCACCTTTGCACCTCGAATTCCAACCGATATACCAATCATCCATAACTCTATCGCTGAGGTCGATATCAACAAGGACTGTACAGTTGAAGTGGGATTGATGGGGGATACGAAGTTGGTAACCCAGCAATTGATTGATGAAGTTGTTGCACGGGTTGGGGCTGAAGGGAAAACCGAGAATGCATCTTTGAAAAACGAGATACAGACCGTCAAAGCCGACTGGTTATCGGAGTGGATGCCAAGGCTGACCTCGGACGAAGTGCCGATTAATCCATATCGCGTCATCTGGGATCTACACAAAGCCATCGACCGCAACAACGCTATTGTGACTCACGATTCAGGGAATCCACGAGATCAAATGGTGCCCTTCTACGAGACACTAATCCCCAACGGTTATATTGGCTGGGGAAAGTCAACACAACTCGGTTATTCTCTTGGATTGACCATGGGAGCCAAGTTGGCTGCCCCCGCTAAATTGGCAGTTAATGTCATGGGTGATGCCGCTTTCGGCATGGCTGGCTTGGATCTGGAAACTGCTGTGAGAGAGCAGATCCCTATCCTGACCCTAGTATTTAACAACTCCGCTTTAGGTGGTTATGAAAAACATTTACCCATTGCGACGGAACGTTACGGCACCAAATTCTTAACGGGTGATTACGCTAAAATCGCTGAAGGTTTAGGCGCATATAGTGAACAGGTCGAATGTCCGAACGATATTATCGACTCGATCCAGAGAGCCCAAAAAGTGATGGCTGACGAAAACCGCCCGGCCTTAATCGAATTTATTACCCGAGAAGACGCCGTCTTCTCCTACGGACACTGATACTAATACCAAGTTAAGGCTGCCTGGATAATATAAGTTGAGGGGAAGCATTGGAGACTTAACCATGAGTCAAAATAGGGCAGATCAAAAGTTACGTGTTTTGATGACCGGCGCCGCAGGCACTGTTGGTACGGCACTCTGGTCAGCATGGGAAGCCGAAAACCGGTATCAACTGACTTTGGTCGATCTACGGGAGATCGAAGGGGCAACATCGACTTGCAATCAGGGGGATATTCGCGATTGCGACCAGATGGAGACCTTATGTCAAAATCAGGATGTACTGGTGCACTTGGCTTACGTTCGTCATCAAGATTTCACCCGATTGCCAGAAGAGTTAACCGATATCGGTACTTCTATGCTGTTATTCGAGATTGCTCGGCAAGCGGGTGTCCGGAAAATTGTCTACGCCAGCACCAACCATGTCACCGGTTGGAACGAGAGATTAGCCCAACCGGCAGATTCTTCATGGATGGGGATACCTCCCAAATTTTCAACGGCTGAACAGTTTCGGCCGGATGGTTGGTATGGTGCTATGAAAGGCATGGCTGAGATCGCCGGTCGTTATCTGGTCGATGCCCACGATCTGCGCTTCATTAGTATCCGGATCGGCAGTTTTAACGGCACCTCAGAACCAAGTGGGATTCGTCACTGCTCGACGTTGCTAACACCTCGTGACTGTGCCCAATTATTTGCCCGGGCTGTGGACTATCATGGAGCAGTGAAATATCTGATTACCTACGGAACTTCGGGTAACACAGATGGTTACCAACTCGGGTTCATGGATATTCATCCAGCAGTCGAAATTCTTGGTTATCGCCCCCAAGATAATCTGATTAAGACTCACCGGCATCTGTTTGATTAACTTACAGGCGATGACCATCCTAAATCAATCCCTCCACTGGATGCAGTGGCCTGAAAATAGATTAAAAGTAGCGTCACTGATTCTGTTGCTGACGCTGTCCGCCTGTGATCCTTTTCCCGGTTCAAAGCAGCAGGCGACTAGCACGACGACCGAGAAAACCAGAATCTCTTTCTGGAACGGTTTCACAGGTCCTGATGGGCAAACCATGTGGGAAATTGTAAGACAGTTTGAAGCCGATTACCCACAGTATGAAGTCGAAATGGAGATCATTCCATGGAGTACCTACTTCGACAAACTGATGGTTTCGTTGGGATCCGGTAAGCCACCGGATGTGTTTATCCTGCACGAAAACGAGTTGGTCAACTACGTTTTGCAAGATGCCATTCGGCCTTTAGACGATCTGGTTAATGGACCACAGGGAGTGCCGGTCTCCGACTGCTTATCCTCGATCTGGGAGAGGGTCCGTATCAAGGTTCCGGGTCAGAGCGAAGCCAATATCTACGGTATTCCCCTCGATTGTCACGATGAAGCCGTCTATTACAACAAAGACTGTTTCCGGCAACTAGGGGTTCCACTCCCTGAGCAGTTAGATCGGGATAATTTTTTCCATTTGGCTCGCCAATTGACCATTGACCAAGATAAAGATGGTCGTCCAGACCAATGGGGATTCGTATTTGGTGGATCTGTACGCCGACACCTTTATACTTTGACAGCGCAGTTTGGTGGACAATTTCTGGACCGTGAGAATGGCATCTGCCTGATCGACCAACCAGCCAGTCAGAAAGCGTTACAGATTCTTTATGATGCCATCAATAAAGACGGTTACATGCCCAATCCAATCCACGACGGTTCCAACCTGTGGCAGGGATTTTTGCAAGGCCGGATCGCCATGTATACCGATGGGATCTGGATGATGAATGGGATGAAGAAGTTGGCCGACTTCGATTGGGGGGTTCTACCATATCCCCAACTCGGTGACCAGAAAGCTGTTTGGGCTAGCTCACACGTCCTTTGCCTGCCTCGTTTCAGCGATACCATCGATGGGGAAGCCGCCTGGATCTTTCTAACCTATCTGTCTAACCACGGTGTTGACTGGTCAGATGGAGGCCAACTCCCAGCACGGTATTCGCAATTGGCCTCACCTGACTTCACCCAAAAAGAGCACTATCCTGTTTTCGCCGCTCAGATCCCCGACATTATTTTCGGTCCAAACGATCCCAATATTATCGAAATAGAAACACGAATGGAACCGTGTCTGTTGTCAGCCATGTCGGGGCAACAACCGATGCTAAAGATGGTGCAGGAGATAAAGGGCTCAGTGGAGAGTATTTTGCGCAGGGGTGTGGATTGACAACAGAATATAAACGCTCAAAAAATTTGCAGTCCCTGATTCATTTCTCCTACACAGTTCCCTATCTGCTGCTATTTCTATGTTGGCTCGTGATTCCGATCATCGCCGGCTTTCTGGTTAGCTTAACTAAATGGACCTTTATTTCCGGCAAGTATCAGTTAGTTGGGTTAAAGAACTACGTCGATGCTTTCGCTGACGAACTTTTCTTAAAGGGCATTCAAAATACGATCTATTACACTGTAATGACTGTCATTGGTGGAAACCTTTTCTCCTTTTTTCTAGCCTATGGGCTGACTAGAGTTCAACGGTTCCGTAATCTGTTTCGGAAGGTGTTTTTTATTCCCTTGTTGCTGAGTGTTGGTATCACTGGTATCATGTGGCGATGGTTATATAACACTGACTTCGGGCTACTCAACTACTACTTGGGCTTTTTTGGTCTCAAAAACACCAACTGGTTGGGAGATGCGCGAATTAGTATGCCTGCTGTAGCTCTGATGGCGATTTGGGGGAGTTGCGGGTTCAATATGTTGATCTACTATGCTGGCATTCGTGAAATTCCGACGGAGTTGAAAGAGGCGGCAACGATTGATGGCGCAGGCGGATTTTATCAGTTGTGGTCCATCATTCTACCTTTGATTCGACCCAAAATCCTGTTTTGCCTAGTAATGTCGACCATTGGAAGTATTCAGGTCTTTGACCGCGCCTATATGCTAACCGGTGTTGGTCCTTACTTCGCTAACTACACCGCCATTTTTCACATTTACTATCAGGCATTCCGGTACTTCCGGATGGGCTACGCCTCGGCCTGTGCTTTCGTCCTTGCCTTGTTGATTCTTGCTTTCACTTCTCTTTTGTTCCGATTTTTGGGCAAACACGAGGAGTATTACTAGTGACAGAACGATTTGTAAATCGATGGATTTGGAATTTAGTTCTCGGTCTTTTTGCTGTTGTGATGTTACTACCAATTTTCTGGATGTTGGTCACCTCTCTGAAACCGGCTACCGAGGTCTACCAAGATCCACTGCAGATCTTGCCTTCAACACTGCGTCCAGCTAACTACGTTGATCTGTTCCAACAGCCGGGAGTTCCACTGGTGCGATGGTTTTGGAACAGTGTCTTTTTAGCCATTTTTTCGACATTCTTGGTTGTTTCGATTTCGTCTCTTACCGCATTCGCTTTTGCCCGACTTGAATTTCCGTTTCGAGATCAGCTATTTTTTTTGATCGTGGCCGCAATGGTGGTTCCAGCACAAGTTACATTGGTTCCAGTCTACATTATTTTACAAAAATTGCGCTGGATCGACACCTACAAGGCTTTGATCATTCCGGGTCTGGCTGGACCATTTGGCGTCTTTCTGTTACGTCAGTTTTTTCTCAATGTTCCTAGTGAGATCGAGGAGGCAGCCCGTATCGACGGTTGTGGCAATCTTCGCATTTTCTTCCAGATTATTCTTCCCTTGGCGCGTCCGGCCTTGACCACCTTGGCCATTTTTACAGCACTCGGTAGTTGGAACGGATTCTTCTGGCCGCTAATCGTTACCAATAGCCTCAATATGCGTACTCTGCCTATTGGCTTGGCCATCTTGAACGGACAGTGGTGGTCAGAGCAACATCTGCTGATGGCAGCCGGTTTTACGTGTGGCTTCCCGATCTTTATTCTCTACCTGATATTTGAAAATCAAATTGAAAAGGGTGTTACGGCGATGTCCTTTCGGTAACTTAACATAAATGATTAACAACTAACATTGATCATTGAAACGATGGCGTTACATAATGGAAAGCGAAAAGACCTCTACCCATAGCCGTTCAAACAGTTTCATTCACAGTTTAGGGTTGGGTGCGGAAGATCTCCGCTTCGAGAGTCTAGATAAAGGCTTTGCCTTCTGGATCGAGCATGTGGAGGGGTTGATTTTCAAGCAGTGTTCTAAGGGATTTTCTGATGTTGAGGGAGAACAACCATACCTCGATATATTTGAAAGGCTTCTTTCTGCAGTAGAACGGAGCTATCCGGAACAAAAGTGCCACTTTATCTACGATATGACCCATTGGGGCGGTACAGCAGCAAAATCACGGAAGATCGGCATTAAAAAGCATGGGGAGTGGATTGAACGGAATTACGGGGCCGCAGCCATTGTCCGTGCCCCGTTCATGGCTCGGATTTTTGCTAAAGTTGCCACTACACTCTACCCAAAGTTAAAGGTCAGTTTCCACCATACCGAAGCAGAAGCCCTTCAGTATCTGAAGCAAACAACACCGGGAATGAGCCTCGAGCGTCAGCGATCTGATACTGCTAACGAACCAGATCTGCCCATTGTTCGTTATTCAGATTGGCAACAAGACTTCCCGGAGATTGGAGCTAAATTTGAATTCTATGTCCTTGACCATCGGATTATCGTTGTAACCGTCGAAGGTCATTGCAATACAATGGTACTAAAATGCGCGTTTGAAACTAAAGAATCCGTCTTTAGCCTCTGTCGGCTTGAGCAACCAATCTTGATTCTCAACCTACAAAAAGCGACACAGATACCGTTGTCGGCTCAGCAATTAGCACACCAATTCTTTGTTGGACATAGTTCTGATTTTTCCCATGTTCTTTTGACTGCACCGAGTTCTCTTCAACTTCTACTCAAGTTTGTGTCGATACTTTTCCCCCGTACATATAGGTCTTGGCAGACTGCACCGAGTTTGAAGCAGGCGTTCAGGGTTGCATTGAACAAAGATTGCACGGCTGAACCGTCTACAGCTCTTATCAAACCAATTCCTTATTTGTACAAAGCAACAAGGTCTGAATTAGTCGATCAAGTGCAAAGCTTGACCCGCCAGCTCGAATCTCATCGGAAAAATTTGGAGCATCTATTTCTGGCTATGGGGCAAATATCTTGGGATGAAGAGTACGTGTTTGAAGCCCCGGATCTGCCGACAGGAGATCATTTTTCAGAACTATTCAACGCACTCCAGCTGATGTACCTCGATATTCGTGCTCTGCTAGTAGAACGAGATCGACAAAATCAAGAATTGTCCGAGTATCGAGACCAACTGGAACAGAAGGTTAAACAACGGACGGCCGAACTGGAAGAGGCAAAAGAAGCAGCAGAAGTCGCAATTCAGATCAAGAGCCAATTTCTAGCTAATATGAGTCATGAAATTCGAACGCCGATGAACGCCATTGTCGGGCTAACTCGCCTATTACGCCGGCTAGAGCTCTCTACCGATCAACGTGATTATGCTGACACCATCCAGGAAACTGCTCACGCACTATTGACCACTATCGATGATATTCTAGACTTGTCAAAAATCGAAGTTGGGAAGCTAAGTATTGAAATCATCGATTTCGATTTGTATCAACTGGTTGATGGAGTGATTCGCCTGTTATCTCCA
>JASMLX010000137.1 GCA_030748495.1 Candidatus Poribacteria bacterium
AGTGGACTTCGACCACTCAATGTGTCGACTATCATGAGAGATATCCAAGTTGCTGATCAGATCTCTGGATTCAGTTTTACTTGTGGCTCAAACTGTTGAGGGATTCCAATCGCACGAATAAAAGGATTCACAACAGGTAGAAATTTTACATTATTGACCTGCAACCCGGCGGGAATCTGGCACATCGAACTCTCCGCGGTGAATGGTCTGATCATTCAAGAGGATAACCCTGTTTCAAAATTAAGAACGTCCCTTGCATTATCGTGCGAAATGTGAGCTTTAACATTTCAATTATGGCCAGTTTGACCGGCTCTGCTCCCTTACCTTCAACTTTCTTTTGCAACGCCAACTGCAATTTTCTTTCGGTTAATGAGACGATAGCTTGATAATTTGGTATCTATCTCCAATAGTTCAACCTTTTGTTGGTGGACTTGACTAGGAGACGGCAACCTGACAAGGCATCATTCATTCTGGTTGGTGCTAATCTCGTCCTCAGAGATTTTGTGAACACTTTTGGGATTGAACGTTTGCTGGGTATTAGATCTAAGAGCAACTTCGATTCGTCCACCTGTCAGCACAAAAAACTGGATCAGAAAGCCCCCGCCCTGCATTGACTCGACCTGGTAGTCATCGCTGGGTAGATTGGCGAACCACTGGTTACAGACCTGATCGAAGATAGGATCGGCAACCACGTGAGGAGGTAACGCAGCGATCAGTGTACCGGGGTCGTCGCTAATGCTGGCGCCGATACGCTGACGAATGTCTATCATAAACGGGATCAGTCGATTAGCATAAGCCAGGTCGCTTTCCTCCGTTTGCCGTTCGGGTGGTACAATTCCCCAGGTCAGATGATGGATACACGGGTTTCCATATCCCTGCCGCATCATGTTGTCGTGAGCCTCCTGGTCAACTGGATGTACAATTGCCACATGTTCAAACCAGCCCCGTTGCCAGGCCTCTGTTTGCCGATCTAACCGGGCCGGAATGTTAATGTAGTCGCATTCGTCGACCGGTGAAGGATAGCAACGCATATCCCACCCTTTGACATAACCAATCGCTTTCAACGGTCCGCTGACCAACCGAGGAGGATCGCAAAAGATAGCGGCATGGTCTGAGTTGCGCATCAGCGGAACACCAACTGCCTGAATTTTCTCCGCCACCATTCTGGCTTCGGAGAATCGTTGTTCAGCATTATCAATTGGCAGATAGTCGGTAAAATTATTGGGAAGAAGAACGGTCGTCTTCACTTGAATGCTCCTTTAGGGCGGACAGTGTTTAGCCTTTGAATCTACCGCAGACAATCATCTTATTGCGATAACTCTAGGTTGCCCGGATTACAGCCTACTTTTATCGGGTTGCTCGCACGAAGTCTATCATAAACCGTAGTTTCAACCAACGATAAAACCAACCGGTGTTATCGCTTCCCTGATAAGCTATCCAAAAAGTTCCCTGAAAGTTAATCGACTTTCCGTATTCAGAAGATTTTATAGATTGGCAATAGGTGGCTATCAATACAGGAACTAACCACGGATGGCTTACCAAAAAGCCTTGTGGATCAGTAGTTGCTGTGATAGAATGAGCCAGCGGATTCCCCTGAACAGAATAGACTTAGGCGTAGCGATGAGACGACTCTTGGTTTACCTGATCCTCTTTGTTATCGCCCTGCCGGGCCTCTGTCAAAACCCGAAAGCAGGAACCACCGGAGGCAGTGCCTTGCGGATAGGTGTGGGAACCCGGACAGCTTCTATGGGCAATACCTTTACCGGTATCGCTGACGATGTCAGTTCGATTTACTGGAATCCGGCTGGTCTGGGCCAGTTGGAACGTCCACAACTATCGATCATGGGGGCCAACTGGTTGGGTGGTGTTCGTCACGGATGGATTGGATTTGCCCAGTCGATGGGCAGATGGCTATCGGTAGGGGCTGATATCTCCTATCTATGGACAGGTGATATTCTACGAACCGTTGAATCTGAGTCCGATGTCGGTCGTTACCAAGAGATGGGTACGTTTAATTACAGCGATATGGTGATCCGAGCCGCTGCCGGTAGTGGCGAGTATAAAGGGGTTCGGATTGGGGCTGCCTTTCAGGTTTCTCAGCAGGGAATAAACTACTCGACCACGTCTCCTCTCCAGCAAGTTCGCTGGAATCACGTGAACCTGGGCCTGATCTATCGCCCGCCGGTTAAAAACCTGAGATTGGGATTGGGCATCTTCAATATCGGTTCTACGGAACAGAGTTACTTGGATCAGCAAATTTCGATCCCTAGATCAATCCGCTTAGGCGGGTCTTATACGGTTACTATCGATATGCCGGGCACAACTTCTACGACCGGAGATAGGTCTATGCCTCAATTATCACAGAACTATCTGACAGTGGGCGCCGATCTCGATTTTCGACAGGATGATTCGATGCAGACACATTTAGGGCTGGAGTATGTTTTTAACAACGGTTTTGCAGTGCGGGGCGGGTATCGTGGCCGAACCGATTTTGAGTTTTTGTCAAACCTGAGCGGTGGCTTTGGTTACGCTACCCGGGCCTACCAGATCGACTACGCTTTTGTTCCTTTTGGGGAGATCGGTAACGCTCACCGGGTTTCATTGTCCCTTGATTTTTAGGTCTTCCCTGATTTTGTCTGGGATAGTCCTGATAGACTACTTTAGAGATGGCTCATAGTGTACGGCATGCAGATGAAAACATCCACCATTGATATTATAGGTGATATTTATAGGATCGTGTTGCAATCAGGAAAGGAATTAGATGAAGGTAAGAGTTGTATTGGTTGGTTGTGGAGGTATGAGTGGTGCCTGGCTTGGCTCCGCTCAAAAGATGGACGATGTGGAGTTGGTCGGCCTGGTCGACATTCGAGAAGAGTCCGCGCAAAAACGGGCTGAGGATTTTGAACTTACCGGGGCCGAAATCGGTACCGATCTGCAGAAAATGTTGGATCTGACCTCACCCGATGCAGTCTTTGACTGCACGGTTCCCGAAGTACACGCGGAGGTGACAACGACGGCACTCAGACACGGTTGTCACGTCATGGGCGAGAAACCGCTAGCTGACAGTATGGAAAAGGCTCGGCAGGTGGTAAAAACAGCCGAGGAGGCAGGCCGTATCTATGCGGTGATCCAAAATCGACGATACAGTCCGCAGATACGCCGCTTGCGAAAGTTTCTCGATTCGGGGGCTATTGGCAAACTCACAACCCTCAATTGCGACTTTTATCTTGGGGCGCACTTTGGTGGCTTTCGAGATCACATGGAACATGTACTATTGCTGGATATGGCCATTCACACCTTGGATGCTGCTCGCTACATCAGCGCTGCTGATCCGGTCTCGGTCTTTTGTAAGGAGTGGAACCCATCTGGATCCTGGTACGATCACGATGCCTCGGCTATTGCTTTGTACCAGATGACAGATAATATTGTCTACACCTACCGAGGGAGTTGGTGTGCTGAAGGCTTGAGTACCACTTGGGAGAGCGATTGGCGGATTATCGGTGAGAAAGGGTCTGTCAAGTGGAACGGTGGTGACCAGATGGAGGCACAGGTGGCCGTCAAAACAGGCGGATTTCACTCGGAGTGTGAAACTGTCGAGATTCCACCTTTCGATGGCGAAACCAATACCGGTGGCCATGCCGGCTTGATCCGGGAGTTTATCGATTGTGTCAAAAATGGGGGTACTCCAGAGACAGTCTGCACTGATAACATTAAGAGTCTAGCCATGGTCTTTGGTGCCATCGAAAGTTCTCAGAAATCTCAGTTGGTCGATATTAATTGGTCGTGAGAAAATTGTTAATTCCCGTCTATCGTCGAACACACGTCCCGTCGCTGTCTTTCGTAGAAAGGAGAGATCGAAGATGTCTCTAATTACAGTCATCGGCCGGGGTCATTCCGGTACACGCGCCATCTCTCATACCCTTTATGCCAGTGGTGTCTACATGGGCTCGACCCTCAACCCATCAGGCGATAAAGTGCCACCACAGAAGATGTATCAAGCCTGCCGAGTCTTGGCTCAATATGTAAGGTGGAAAGGTGGGTTGTCGTGGGACTTTTCCCGCTTGTTCACAGATGAAATTCCGCAAGAGTTTACAGAGCTGATCCACGATTATCTACAAGATGTCCTCAATAGTAGATCTGAGCACAGGGGCTGGAAAATTCCGGAAACCACACTGGTTTACCCCTGGATTCTACGGATGTTCCCCGACATCAAATACATCTACTGGATTCGCGACCCGCGGGATGGAATTCTAAACGGTCACAAAACGGATGATCTGCGCGATTTCGGCATCCAGTACCAACCAACGGACGATCTTCGAGAACAACGCGCCATCTCCTGGATCTACCAGTATCAATTGATGAAAGCTACACCGGAGCCCAAATATGGGATTAAGATTCGGTTTGAAGATTTTGTCTTGCGTCAGGAAGACACGCTGGCTAAACTGGAAGCGTTTTTAGGCTTTCCGCTGGGTCGAATTATTGTTCGTCAAACCCCTATTGGACGCTGGAAACGCGACCCAGACCATCGTGAACTTGATTTCCTGCAGGAAGCCCTGATGGAAAACGGCTATTTGTAACAATGAATCAGGGCATAAAAAGAGGCGTTATCAGAGTTGATAGAGGGCTAATACAATGCGTTATCGAGATCAAACGGGTGTTATTCGAATTCACCAAACCGGTGGAGTGGATGTTTTACAGTGGGAATCAATTGAGGTGGGACTGCCTGAAGTCGGCCAAGTCTTGATCCGGCAGACGGCCATCGGTCTTAATTTTATCGATACCTACTTGCGCTCCGGTTTGTATCCAACTGACCTTCCCACTATCCTTGGATTTGAAGGAGCCGGTGTTGTAGAGACAGTTGGCGAAGGGGTCGAAACTATCGCTGTCGGTGATCGGGTGGCCTATGCCACTGGACCGATTGGCGCCTACAGCCAATATCGGATTTTCCCGGCTATTCATCTCGTCAAGATTCCGGATGCGATTTCAGACCAGGTTGCAGCCTGTGTAATGCTGAAAGGGATGACAGTTGAATATCTACTGAATCGTACCTACGCGGTGCAAAATGGAGATATTATCCTGTTCCATGCTATCTCTGGTGGAGTGGGGAATATCGCCTGTCAATGGGCTAAGCATTTGGGAGCAACGGTTGTCGGCACGGTTGGTAGTCCAGAGAAAGCGGAGTTGGCACGAGCCAACGGTTGCGATTATGTGGTGGAGTACCGTCGCGAGAGTTTTCTAGACTTAGTGATGGAGGTTACCAACGGCCAGGGGGTTCCCGTTGTCTACGATGCGGTAGGACAATCGACCTTTGAGGATAGCCTAAACAGTCTTAGAATGCGAGGCCTGTTCGTTTCGTTTGGTCAAGCCTCCGGTCCCATTCCCGAAGTCGATCTGCGATGTTTTTCGCCCCGAAATCTCTATTTCACCCGCCCCAGTTTATTTGGCTATTGCAGCAATCCAACCGATCTGGCCAACAGTGCTGGGCAGCTTTTTGATCTGATACAGCGAGGTGTGATTCAAGGTGTTGAACCCAAACAGTCGTTTACACTAGCCGATGCTGCTAACGCCCACACCACATTAGAATCTCGCCAAACACGGGGATCTACCATTCTCATTCCTTGACCTCACCAACTCAGGTTGGTATTGATTGATTGTTGAAACGAGCTTGTTTTGATAGAGCCGAAAAGGAGATAACGGATATGCTGGAGCAGAAAATTGTCCAAATCGAATGGGCTGGCTTGCAGGGACAACGGCCTCGAGAGGCTGGTTGTAACTCTCGCTTAGCGATACATGGCTTATACGTTCGACCTGGAATTGCGGTTATTACCACTGACCAAGGGGTATCTGGTTTTGGATGGTCACGCATCAGTCAGTCGGAGGCAGAAAGCCTGATTGGAACGCCGATTGCAGATCTGTATGGTGCGGAGGGTGAGGGGGAACAAAAATATGTTCCAGATGCATATCGGGCTATTGAGTATCCGGTTTGGGATTTGGTCGGACAACTAACGGGCAAGCCGGTCTATGCCCTAGTTGGCGACTATCAAGGGGACGGTTATACGGCTCCCTGCTACGATACCTCACTCTATATTGACGACCTACATTTGACCGATCACCAGGAGGCAGCGGACCTGATCGCGGCAGAAGCCCAGGAAGGAATCGATCAAGGTCATACCACATTCAAGATCAAGATCGGTCGAGGGGCAATGCACATGCCGCTGGAATCTGGGATGCAACGGGACGTTATGGTAATCAAAGCGGTTCGTCAAACCGTCGGTACTGAGGCCACGATCCTGTTGGATGCCAACAACGGCTACAACCTGAATCTGACCAAAACCGTTCTGGCAGAAACGATAGAAGACCAGGTTTACTGGATGGAAGAGGCATTTCATGAAGATGGACAACTGTATCGGAATCTCAAAGATTGGATGGCAAAACACGGCATTGAAACCCTGGTAGCTGACGGTGAGGGAGGTGCGTCTGCTAATTTGCTTATCTGGGCTGAGGACGGATTGATCGACGTGATTCAGTACGACATTTTTGGCTACGGCTTTTCGCGCTGGCTGAAACTAGGTCAAAAACTTGACACTTGGGGTGTTCATACTGCACCCCACCACTACGGTGGATACTATGGCAACTTTGCCACCTGCCATTTGAAAAACGGCATTCAGAACTTCGGGTTTGTGGAGTGGGATGCGGCGGTGGTTCCCGGGATTGATGACTCGAGTTACACCATCCAGGATGGGCAGGTGCAGGTCCCGAATCGTCCCGGTTTCGGCTTAACCTTAGATCGGCAGGTGTACGATTCAGCTGTTAAAGATGATGGATTCATCGCCAAAGGCTGAGAACAGGTAGGAGGTCTCCTTGATTCAAGCCAATCGACATCAAATCTGCGTTGTTGGTGAGAAGAGCAACGACCTCTGTACCGCCATCTTGAAGGTGGTTTCGACCATTGGTCGAGCCTCGGCTGAATTATTCCCGCATCAAGAGCCAAATACGCTGGCGGTCAGCAATCAGGTCTCATTCCAATTCACCAGTGGAGATTACGAAACCAGTGGTAAGCGCTGTACACTAATCGATGCCCACGGCTACACCGATGCCGTCAAGATGCTGACCACGGGTGCTTTTGCTGGGGTAACCGCCTTTTCAGCGGCCATCTTACTATTTGAGGTTAATGAGGGCGTGACTCCAGATCTGGTACATTTGTCGCAGCTGGTACGAGAGGTCGGCATCCAAACGGTCCTAGCTTTTATCGATCAGCCGGACAAAACGGAAGATCCAGAACTAATTGAAATGTGCCGGATGGAGGTGGAAGAGGCCACCCAACTCGAATCTGGTCAAATTCTATCTGGGAACCTAAATCAAGCCGTCGACTATCAAGGATCAGATCCAAATGCGTTCGAATGGCAGCCAATCGTAGATCTAATTACTAGCCTCAACAGCCTATTGGATGATCCGGTAGATCTGACTAATCTGCCACTTTTTGCTCCCATCTACGAAGTCGATGACCAGGAAGATGGCACCTCGACTCTTGCTTGTTGGATTGAACAGGGGAGACTTAGCGCCGGGCAACCTGTGGATATTGTTGGATTGGGAGATCGTATCCGAACCCAATGTGTGAGTGCCGGCCAATCTACTCGCATCGGTCAGTCTAGGTCGATAGCACAGACAGTTTGTGTTGATGCGGAACCAGGCTGGATCTCACCTGGACTAGTGATTACCACCCCCAAGAAGACGCGTGCTCATCCCCACTTTTCTGCTGTTATCTATGCTCTAACGGTGGAGGAAGCCGGACTGCATCTACCGTTGGTTAGCCACGACCAAGTCCAAGTCTGCCTGTGGTCGATCGATATAGAGGCTAATCTAGCGTTCGAGAATCCGGATAAAGTGTTGTCCCCTTCAGAAACGGCAACTGCCGAAATCTCAATGGAGGCACCGCTGGCTATGTTCGTCGGTGCGTCGTTTGAGGTAAAAAAAATGGAGCAGATTGTGGCTATGGGAATTGTGACCCAAATCCTCGATTGATGGTTTGTTAAAACAATAATAGCCCCCTTTGAAAAGTTATTCCCGTATACCTGCTAATAGGAGAGCGCCCTACTCCCTCTCCTTCTCTTTATGTAAGAGGCTTTTTTTGAAGGCAGATGTCTGAAGGGCAGGAAGGGGAAAGTAGTACCTGAAAAATATTGTAAAACAGGTACAAGACATAATTAATTTTGTGAATCTGGAGTATAATCCCTGAATGGAAACCTCTGAAAAAACTGAACAGACAGCGAAGGTCCCATGCCAATTGCTGACGTTGGATCTAGACGGCACTCTCCTTAACAGCGATCACGATATTAGCCCTGGAAATATCGAGACCTTACAAGCCGCTGAACGACAAGGGGTGATGGTAACCTTAGTGTCGGGCCGAATGCACCAGTCGATCTTACCGACTAGCCGAAAGATCGGTCTCAGCAACCCGATTATTTCCTACAACGGTGGGATGGTCAAGCACGCCGAAACGAATGAAGTTTACTTTCACCTACCGGTGCCTCGACCTACTGCCGTTCGATTGATCGAGTATTGCGAACAGACAGATCTACACCTTAACTTTAGCTGGAACGATCAGCTTTACGTCAAGGAACTCAACGACTGGAGTCAACTTTATCAAAGCCGAACAGGTGTAGTAGCAGAAGCCACAGGTGGGTTACTCAACCTGCCAGAAGTTGAACCGACAAAAATGCAGGTCCTAGTCGATCCTGAACTGGTTGTAGATCTCTTTGCGCAGTTTCAACGGCAGTTCGGTCGAGATCTATATATCACCCGTACAATGCCCGAATACATCGAATTTATGAATCCACAGGTCTCTAAAGGAGGCGCCATTATCGCTTTAGCAGATCGACTCGGTATCCCGATTGCAGAAACGATGGCCTTTGGCGATGGGTTCAACGATGAGAGCATGATGCAGGCGGCCGGATTTAGTGTGGCTATGGCCAACGCCGTAGACGAAATTAAGCAGATATCCAACTATGTGACCACCACCAACGATGAGGATGGCGTAGCTAAAGCTGTCCAAAAACTGGTCCTTAACTAAGATATCTCCGGCTCGAGCCAACTGTGGTTGGCTTGAGGGCGGATTTTTGTAGCAATCTAACACATGAAGCGACTCAAACCGATTTTCATCATTGCGCTGCAAGTTTACTTTTGGCTGAGCACCGGCCTCAGTTTGGCGGTCGGCCAATGGCTGTTAGTGCCAATGGATTTAACGCAAACCAATCACCTCAGAGCCTATGGGCTGACCTACTGGACGCTTGAGCCACCACGATCCTATCAAGCCAGGTGGTTACTGAACTATCGAGGCGGTGCTTTTCTGCTGCAATCGTCATCAGATGTAGCCGAACAAGCCGGGCAGATGGGGGTTATGCTGCAGCCGATTACGGATTTAGAGTATACGGCCATTCAGCAGGAGATGAACCAAAACAACATGGACGAGATCCTGCTGGAGAAAGCGCCCAAAATTGCGGTCTATCGGCCGCCCGATGATAGCCCTTACCGAGACCCGTGGGATGATGCGGTGAGAATTGCACTCGAATATGCTGAAATTCCCTACGACTCGATTTGGGATCGGGAGTTGATTTCCGGCACCTTTTTCACAGACCGGTACGATTGGCTTCATCTACACCACGAAGATTTCACCGGTCAGTACGGGAAGTTCTACGCCTCTTTTAAGAGCGCAATCTGGTATCAACAACGGGTACGCATATTCGAACAGGCTGCTACTGAAGCCGGATTTAGTCGAGTGGCCGAATATAAGGGCCAGGTAGCGAAGCTGATTCGTGACTATATTGCCGCTGGCGGCTTTATCTTCGCTATGTGTTCGGCCCCTGAAACGATCGACATTGCACTGGCAACCGATGGTGGTGTCATCGATATTGTAGCCGCTGAGTTGGACGGCTCCCCCATCGATTCAACCTACCGGCCCAAACTCCACATTGATGGGACGCTGTGCTTCCACAACTTCAACCTTTATACCTCACCCAATCGCTACGAATTTTCTAACATCGATAATCCGAGTCCAGATCTAAACGCGCTGTCCGGTGTGGAGGATTTTATTTTATTTGAGTTTGCAGCTAAACACGACCCAATTCCAACCATGCTGACCCAAAATCACGTTGGTCGAATTCCCGGTTATTTGGGGCAAACGACCTCCTTCAATAAAGATACCATCCGGGATACTGTCGTTATCCTGGGTGAAATCGACGGTACTAACTACGCTAAATATGTACACGGGAAACTAGGTAAAGGCACCTTTACATTTTTGGCTGGGCACGATCCAGAGGACTACCGCCATCTGGTAGGTGAGGGGCAAGTTCCCACTAACTTGGATTTGCATAAACATTCACCTGGCTATCGACTGATCCTCAACAACGTCCTGTTTCCTGCAGCTAAGAAAAAGCCAAAAAAGACCTGATACCGGTATTTTCTTTTGCCAGTGGCGAGAATTTAAGCTTCCGATTGATCGAAGAGTAATCTGGTTTGCTTGGCGTGTAGCAGAGTCGATAAATCCAGGGCTCAAAATTTGATAAAGACGTTAGCCAAACCAGTAAAGACGTGGCGCCTTCCACCGGGAAAGCAGTGAACTCAGGCAAAAGCAAAAGATTTGGCTTCATTTTTGGGGTGTGTTATAATAACTGCTGGAATTAGCCCTCTATTCGAGGGCGATAACTGAGGAAAAACGATAAATTATGGCACATACGCTTCCAGAACTTCCATATTCATACCAAGCGCTCGACAATTTTGTTGGCGCACAAACCATGGAAATTCATCACAGCAAGCATCATCAAGGGTACGTTAATAACCTCAATGCTGCTCTAGAAGGACTTGACGATTTGGCGGAATTATCAGTTGAAGATCTGCTCAGACAAATCGGTAGTGTTCCCGCAGACAAACGACAAGCCGTCATCAATAATGGCGGAGGGCACGCTAACCACTCTCTGTTCTGGGAGATCTTAGCGCCAAGCGGCACCGGCGGTGAACCTTCGGATAAGTTGCTAAACGATATTGTCTCAACTTTCGGATCGGCCGATGCTGCAAGAGAACTGTTTTCAACTGCAGCTGGAACCCGCTTCGGTTCCGGTTGGGCCTGGCTGGTGGTCGACGGCAGTGGCGGTTTGCAAATCTATTCCACTGCTAATCAGAACAGCCCCCTGATGGAAGGTGATACACCGATTATCGGACTCGATGTTTGGGAACACGCCTACTACCTTAAGTACCAAAATTTGCGCCCGTCTTACGTCAGTGACTTTATTGATGGTTTCATCAATTGGAAGACAGTCAACGAACTTTACGCCTCCGCAAAAAGCTAGCGTCGCTGGTTACTCCGCGGCTACAAAATCTGTTTGACAGTCCCCGCGGATGTTGCACACACTTGACTTATGCGAAGAGGCTATGGAATGAGAGGCATAGGTCGTGCTAGCCTGCTAAAAAAAGGGATTCACCAGTTAAAAGACCTCTTCAGGCACAACGGCTGAATATCGCTCAGGAGTTGTCATCTTCAAGCTGTCGATCAGCGAACGGGATAGCCAATTGATGTTCGTGGCCGCGCCTGAGTAAGTTCCCACCGACAGGTCAGAGAAGTGAAGTGATACCGCGGAAAAGACTCGCCAAGCCTTCCTCGTCTCCAGGTCTGGATTAACCCCAGTCGGGAACGAGGTGGGCTTTTTTGTTGTCAATTCCCGCCTTAATATCGATTAGAATGATACTGATGCAAATCGACATTGGTATCCTCAAAGTTTATTGAAATAGTAAAAAGGAGAAGTTTGGTCTCCAGTTGGCGTTCTGTTTGTATCTAGATGGGCCTTGATAGACTGCTAATAATCGCCATTTTTCTCATTTTCCTCTCTACTCTATTCCAACCAACCTCAGTTGGAGACGCCCCCGCTCATCTGCAAGACCTTCAATTCATCCGTTCAGCCGGATCGGGGATTGCACCCACATCTCCACATGCGTCGGCTCGTATTTTAGATCCAGCTATCGGAAGGACCAATAAGCTCAACTTGGCACAAGTTGTGGCTTCGGGTCTAATTCGCTTTTACCAAAAGTTCATCTCATCTCAAGATCTACCCGTTTGTAATTTTACCCCCAGTTGCTCCCGGTTTGGTCAACTGGCAATTCAACGCTACGGGTTATGGAAGGGCTTAATGCTGACCGTCGATCGGTTATACCGGTGTAACGGATTGGCTTTCCAACACTATCCCCTTGACCATGAAACTGGTCGCTGCTATGACCCTATCGAGGTCTACGCCCCTAAGGAATTGAAAATATCAAAATAGAAGGAGACCATCACTTTGTCGAGTTTTAGCACAGTTACAACCCATCAATTAGAGAACGGATTAAAGGTATTGACCAAAGAGGTTCACGCTACGCCTGTAGCCAGCCTGTACATCTGGTATCGAGTTGGTGCTAGAAACGAGCGGCCTGGCCTAACGGGGATCTCTCATTGGGTGGAACATATGCTGTTCAAAGGAACCGAAAAGTTTCCCAAAGAGACCATAAAGCGGGTGATCGAAGGGAATGGAGGCAAGTGGAACGGCTTCACCAGCATGGACTATACAGCCTACTACGAAGTGCTACCGGCAGATAAAATCGAAGTTGGCTTGGCATTAGAAGCTGACCGTATGCAAAATAGCATTTTTGACCCGGAAGAGGTCGAAAACGAACGAACCGTTATCCTTTCCGAACGAGCTGGTGCGGAAAACTCGCCCCAGTTTGCCTTGCGGGAGGAGGTGCAAGCCACTGCCTACAAAGCGCATCCCTACCAGTGGGGTATCATTGGCTGGAACTCAGATCTACAGACCATGACCCGAGATGATCTCTACAGTTACTACCAGCGGTGCTATGTGCCAAACAACGCTACCCTGGTGGTGGTCGGCGACTTTACAACCGATCGATTGATGGAGCAGGTAAATGCACACTACCTACACCTCCCGGCCGGGCAGCCGATTACTGGCCCAACCACTGTCGAGCCACCACAACGGGGTGAACGACGGGTCACGGTACGCAAAGAGGGGCAACTAGCTTACGTCTCGATTGCCTATCATATTCCGCCAGCCAGCGATGCAGACCTGTACCCGCTGGACGTGCTGTCGACTATTACCAGTTCCGGTAAAATCTCTCGCTTCTACCGAGAATTGGTCGATCGGCAAATCGCCACCTCAGCCTACTTAAGCCCAACCTTCTCCAAAGATGCGGGGCTGGCCTGGGTCACAGCCGAAGCCTGTGCCGATATTTCAGCTGAACAACTGGAGGTCAGCCTGCTGGAACAGATGGATCGGCTTCAAAACGATCCGGTCAGTGAAGAAGAGCTAAGGCGGGCTATTCGCCAGACAGAAGCTCAATTCATCTTTGCCATGGATAGCGTCTCTAGCCAAGCGGCACAGATCGGTTATTATGAGACCCTCGTTTCGTATAATTACCTCAACACCTATCTGGAGCAGATCGGTTCCGTTACTCCATCGCAACTACAGGACGCCGCACAAAAGTATTTCGGCGCAGATAACCGAACCGTCGGTCACTTTATCCCTCTACCGCAAGAGATCGGCAGTTCAACTGGGTTTACGGAGGTAGCATAGATGGCCCAGATTAATCAAGTACGAACACGGCGTCAACTATCCAACGGGGTAACGCTGATTATCCAGGAGAATCACTTTAACCCCACAGCCTCGATTGTAGGTTATCTGAAAGCGGGCAGCATTTACGACGGCACATTATTGTCCAACAGCGAGCAAAACTCACCACCACTGGGCACGGCTGATTTTGTGGCCGAGATGCTGATGAACGGAACCACGACCCGAACCTGGCAACAGATTGCCGGTGAGGTGGAGTCGGTAGGTGCCACCATCGACATTTGGGGACAACGGGAAACCATCGGTATTGTGTCCGATCTACTAGTTCGCGATTTCGATACCGTTCTGGATGTACTGCAAGATGTATTACGCAATCCTAATTTCCCGGTTGAACAGATCGACAAACACCGTTACCAACTCCATAGTACCTTTATGGCTTGGGAGGACGACACCTACAGTATTGCCAGTCGAATGTTGCGGGAATTAGTCTATCCAGAAGGTCATCCCTACCACCACCGTGTGCAGGGAACAGAAGATTCCATCAACCAGATCACGCAACAGATGCTGATAGATTTTCACCAGCGACTCTATCGACCCGACCGGTTAGTATTGGTCATCACCGGTGATGTGGACACCAATCAGGTGATCAGTAAAATGGATGATGTTTTCGGTGATTGGTCGGTTGATCTGGGCTCAGAGACAGAGAGCGCAGCGGATCTATCGATTCGGATTCCAGAGGTAGTATTGAGTAAGCCGACAAAACAGATCCGCTCCATGATGGACAAGTCACAAGCCGACATTGCGCTGGGGCATAAAGGTGTGACGCGCTCCAATCCAGACTGCGAAGCCCTCTACTTGATGAATCAGGTTTTAGGGGGAAGTGCAGGGATCGCTCGTCTCTTTAACCGAGTTCGTGATATCCAAGGATTAGCCTACAGTGTGTGGAGCTCACTAGCTCCGGCTACCGGCGAAGGGGCATTTACGGCCGGTGCGGGCGTGGATCCAAAAAACGTGGATCGGGCGGTAGAAAGTATCTTACAGGAAATCAGGTCGATCAAGGATCAAGGAATCACCGCAGAAGAGTTGAGCGATGCGCAGAACCTGACAGTGGGTAATTTTGTGCTGACACTGGAGACCAACAAAGGCGTTGCCTCCGCTTTATCGATTGCCCAACTACACAATTTGGGCTTAGACTATATCGATCGGCACGAGGAGATCTACCGTCAGATAACTCTGGATCAGGTCAACGCTGTAGCTCAGAAATACCTGTTTCCTGACCAGATCTGCTTAGCTATTGCCGGACCGTATCAGGCCGATACAACCACATAGGCCTAGTGGTACTCCGGTGTAGTCAAGTCATTTTAGTTGGATAATCACAACAATCACAGTTAACGCCTCTGCGCATAATTTAGATAACGTATACCCGCCAATAGGAGGAACTGATGCCCAGTGACGAAAAACGGTATAAAGATACAGCTGTTTCTATTTCTGAGATCGAATTTTTTGCCGGCGATATCGATCCGGTTGAGGCCAGCCGGGTTTACCAGACCTATGGTTGCCTGATCGTGCGAGGGTTAATGAAAGATTATATCGAACGGATTCAGGTCGATATCGAAACCATTGCTCAGGAATCGATTGCTCTACTGGATCAAGCCCAGAAGATTGTCGAGGGATGGCGAACACCAAACGGGACACTATTTCTGCCTGCGCCGGAGGGCTACCACCGGGACCAGCAGATCATGGTTTTGGCCATCCACTATCACAATAGCGACGTCTTTCGGCAGACCTCTCAAGACCCACGCGCCTTAGAGATTGTCCAAGCTATTCTAGGCGACGGCTACGAGGTATTCGGCAATGGTCAGAGCCTCTACAAAGAGCCGACAGGTGGCCATCCTAAGTTGTTACACCAGGATTCAGCATACTTTCAGCACCGTTACCAGGGTCCTGTCGCTATCCTCAGTTATGTAGTAGACACCAACCTGACCAATGGGGCTTTATATGTGGTGCCTAAATCCCATCTATTGGGACAACTGAATCACATCGACACCTTTTCTCATCTTGGCTTGGCACCAGAAGAGTGGGGTTGGGAAGATGCCTTGCCCCTCGAAGGTCAGGCGGGCGATTCGATCTTCTTCCATGTCCAGGCCATTCACGGCTCCAAACAGAACTTTTCCGACCGTCCACGTCCGGTCTTTATCAATCGTTACCGCGCCGGAAATGACGAAACCATTATTGGTGGTACCACGGTCGCCAATCGAGCTGAATCCGAAATGCGTTACCGACAGTCGATGGCCTCTAAGTTCGATTCAAATTCAGCCTAACCTTGTCGAACATCCTGAATTTCGGCCAGAAGTTGGAGGCAGGTTCGGCCGTTTACCAGTTGTCGGTACAGCGAAATTAGCCGATCCACAAAATCTCTGTTTCGGCTCAAGTCGACGGATAAAGCCGAGCCGGGTGGCGTCCATAGCGCGGTCTGAGCCAGGATTTGGCGCAGTCGTTGTCCAACGTCCTCCTGCCCAAACGCACCGATTAAAGCGTCCTGGATAAAATGGTTCGGATCTGAAATTTCGTACCGTTGTCCCAAATCGGTCTGCCCGATATAGACGCCACCATTTCTCTCAATCGGCGTCAGGAAGCGAAGTACAGTGGCAAATGAATAGGCAAACTCCGATCTAAATTGCGTGGTGGTGGTGTGGTAACTTTCAGAGACGATAATATCTGAAGCCCTCTCCCTCAGTTTGACCGTTTCATTGACATTGATTCGGGCGTTGCTGTCCTCAATTTCACGGATACGGCGTACAAAATCCATGGTGTAGTCAAGTGCCTGACGACCGGGAATCGGAATATCCTGTGAAACCACATCTGCATATCCGCTCATTAACCGTTTCAGATGCGGCCCAAAAAGCGGATGGGTTGAGGCTTCATTGACAGTTTCAATTCCAGACAAAAACCCTTTATGGGTGATCCCCGGAACGTGAACCGCATTCACCAGCAATAACTTCCAGTCGTGGAAAGGATCGATTGAAGCTTGACTGACAATCACGCCGAATTTCTCCAACTTCTCAAAAGGTACTCTCAATCTGCAGTGAGAGTCTTGCAAAACCAGTGAAATCAGCGGTAACGACTCAGTATAGGTAATCAGTTGATCCGGTCGGTCGATTTGGCGGATGGCCTCTTCCTGAATAGCGGTTGGGACCGCATCTGACTGTGGAACGATCCGGTCCCCCATTTCATCCAAAAAATCGACCCGATCTTTTAACCAATCGGTAACCTGAGGACTGGAAGCCGGGTAATCGTTAATCATAATCTCACGCAAAGCATGGCCATTATTGCGGATATTATCGGTATTTATCACGCTGATAGTACTTTTGGATCCGTGGTGGGCATAGTAGCGAGATAGAGTTTGGTGCAAGACATCCATAGCGATTTCACCTTTAGCGACACCAGCCTCAGTTACACCGACCAGAATCAGATCCAGCTGATTTTCAGCTTGACTATAAAACCGCTTTTGTCCCTCCGTTGTGGCCAAAGTGGTTGCGCCGACCACACTCTCGATTTGCTTAATCTCCTTGATGCCGTTCAGGTCGAAGGTAACTACGTGATAGATTCCATCTTGCTGATTAAAGGCCTTCGCCTTCTCTGATCCGCGAGGTTGACCGATATAGATGCCGCCGTGGTAAAGGTTATTTTTATTGAGATCATCGACAAACTGGTGGGTTAGCGCTCTTTGCAACCCACCGGCACCAAGAGCTAAAATTTTGACCGGGTATCGATTCATTTCGTAGTTCTCTTTCTATAGAACATTAAGGCTCATTAAGAAGGTGAAAGGTAATAAATTCTCACCTCTAGCTCTATCTCCCTGCCAATCGAAGATAAAGACCAGCCAGTGGTCGGTTAATTCAGTGGTCACTGACCGCTAAAAGCGGCCATGCGCGTCAAATTTCCAACGTCCTAGCTGCTGCCAATAATTGTCAACTGCTTCATTTATCCCATACTCTCCTCCACGATCGCAATTCCCTCCTCCGTCAGGCCATACAATACATACACCAGTTGGTCTATTTCGGTTTCAAGAGCAGTGGCGTCTGCTTGCGGGTTGAATTTCTGGGCGGTGAGAATTTGGTCGACTATGTCTGGGATAATTTTTGTTTGGAATACTTTAATTTTCTTATTGGAATTGAATTAATAAATGGTATTGGATACTTTAATGAGCCTTCTGGAATACGAACGGTATAAAATTTTACCACATGATACCAATTCATTAGTTTACTGTTTATCAATCCAATAACATATTTTGGATTGAACACGTTTAATTGATTAATGATTGAATATTGAATAATGTACTGCAACCAACAGACTAATCCCTGCTTCATTCTAGCAAGCAGTTAGTTTTTTTGCAACTCCTCTAGGGCCTGTTAACATTCAGGCCAAGCAGATGACGGTAGACACCAAGTTGAGCCTAGACCTGAAGTTACGATCCCGCTTTTCATCGCCCTTGGCAAGATGGCCAAACTGTTTCATTTTATGGCAGAAACGCTTCACCAGGTTACGGCCTTTGTCGCAGTGATCCTCAGACTCTGGTTGTTGGTTGCGATTACTGTCCACTGGTCTGACCACCATCGCTCCCATGTCTGGGATCATTTGGATCAAATCATTGGCCTCATATGCCTGGTCGGCAATTACCATCTCAGGGTTCAAGCCCTGGATGATATCGGAA
>JASMLX010000138.1 GCA_030748495.1 Candidatus Poribacteria bacterium
ATAGAGTGAAATTGATCAGTAGGTTTTGGCCCCCAAGTCTCGGGATCATTCGGATCCATCTCCATAATTCGCCACATCGCTTTTTCTGCGCGCAACGAGATATCATGAGAAATCAATCCAGAGACCAGTAAGTATCCTTCTCTTTCATATTGCAAAAGCTGGTCTTTTCTCAAGGCTCCCATCGCAAGCTACTCCTCTCACCGGTTATAAAAAATGGCAACAAATTCAACCTTTTCATGAACGAATTCCTCCGTTGGCGTCAAAAAACGGTTTTATTTTCTCACAGTTCTATTCAGAAGGTGGAAATGTATGCTAAGACACAATTAAATAGGTGTCAAGTAAATGAACGATCCTATGAACTCGGCGAGTAGGAGACTAACTTCAGTCAGCGAAACTGCCAATCACTGATGGCAAAGAGATGGATTACCCAGGTCGGCGGGGTTATTTTCTAGCTGATTTAATATCCATACTTGGCATTATGACCCACCGACTTTGAGAGTCTAAACAAGCTTCTACATTCGCCCAAGGTATGAAGGCTGTTTCGTGGCCGACTAACCAGTGGTAAAGGCCCGCGCGGCGGGAGGCTTAGTGTTAATCGGATCCCTGACACATAAACCACCGCCAGACGAAATCTGGCCAGCCATAGATGCATAGACATGGAAATCGTTAGCCAGAGATGATGGCTAAACCGAGGAGCAGTTGCAAGAAGATAACTAGGGCCATCAGACCAGCAAACATATATCCAAAGACCGTTTGAGTGTCAATTTCCCTCTGGCGCAGCCGCTTAACATCCCGCGGGTTAAATGGAGCCGGGGTTAGCTTGCCCCCACATTGATGGCAATGAGGTGCCGTTGGAGAATCGTTAACGTTCAAATACCGGTGTTGGCAGCCATGACATTCGGCCACAAAAAGCCAACGTCTGCACCCGGGACATTCCTCGGATTGAAAATGTAGAAGGCCGGAACTGGTGTAAGTCTTGGAGCCTGCCAACTCCACTTCATCGCCAACTGCTATCGATGGCTCTTCCCAGTTGTCAACTTCAGGTGCTGCCTGTAGCGTGAACTGGCAGTGTGGACAGATTCTGTTGCTCTCCATCTGCGTTGCTCCTATGAGTGAATAAGTACTTGCTCCAAGTTTAGAGTAGGATAACATTTGACCTGTAAAGGCCATTTGTCGTTTCCCCGACTATCTGTTGGGGGGAGGCCTTCGACGTTGAGCCCGAATGGTACCTTCATCAAGAATTCTGTTTCTCCGATAGGTAACCAACTATACGTCATGTGGGGACAGCCGGCTAAAAACCTGGGAGGTCCTTTCTTTTTCTACCTTCACGGCCTAATTAATCGACTTCGATCTAGCACGATGGGCTATTTATAGCCTAAAACTCTTACTTCAGAATCACCATCCTGCGAGTTTTTCTGTACCCCTCCGTCTGGATCTAGTAGAAGTAAACGCCACTGGACACCAACTCACATGATGCGTGGCGTCTGTCTCAATATCAAATACAATTTAAAGGGTTGTCCTCTGCTAAAAACCATTTTCCATGCACCAAATCCATTTAACTTTTAAACCAGTTCTGTTAGTATAAAAATATATCTGAATTTCGGCATCAAACTTTTCTGAGGTGTTTTTATGCGAACGGATAGACAGGTTGAGCGAATCCTCGATCTGGCTAGGCTTCTTGAAGGCGAAAAATACTGGACCAGAAGTGAACTTCAAGATCTTTACCACGTTGACCCGTCAACCATCAATCGTCATATAAATGTGCTGAAAAGCATCCACTGCCAAGTTGAGGGGGGACGGAAACAAGGCTGGCGGATCATTTCAGGGGGTAAATCGTTTCCATTAGCGATTAGCCCTAGTGAGATTGGTGTCTTGGATATCGCCGGTCAATCATTGTCACCGACTATGAGAACCCAGTATCAAAAAGTGATCGACAAACTCGACCATTCGCTGTTTAACCGGATTGAGAAAGCGGTCGAAACTGAACAGCGGCTCTACGACATTCTACCTCCTGAGGCCATAACGCAGTACGAAACCAACTTCGAACATTTAGAAATCGCCCGTGAGGAAAGACGAGCAGTCCGTGCCCTTTATCGTTCACCTAAGAGTGACCAGGACAAAGCACATTTACTGGAACCTTATGGGCTATTCTTTCGCGGCAGTGATTGGCGATTACTGGCCAAATCAGATGCTTCCGACCAGAAGTGGTTACAGTTCAAAATTTTGCGTTTCCGGGATATTGCTCCTACTGAAACCCAATTCGAAATACCGGCGGACTTCGATTTGACCCAGGAAGTGGAAAAGATGTGGCAGTCTTACGGTGGAGAACAAACTGAGGTTAAGATCAAAGTAATGGCCAGTCACGCATTTATGGTGGAGGAAAAGCTGCGCCATCCATCTCAGGAACTTATCGATCGATTAGATGATGGAGCCGTCATTGTTAGATACAGCGTGCCCAAAGACGAGTTTATGTGGTGGGTTTTGAGTCTCGGGGCCAACGTCGAGGTGCTCGAACCGGAGGAGTTACGAAGTGAGATCGCACAGGAAGCACAAAAAATATTTGGAATCTATCAGTAATTTTTTTGGTAAAACATAAAAACACTTTCGAACGTTGCAGAAGTTGCAATAAACAAGTGTTAATCTTTGCCAGAACAAAGGTAGAACCATTAGATCAAGTTCAAATACAAATAACTTACGGACAACAAACTAATCCAGAATGCGATGACCTGTTTCAGCGAGCGAATGAGTTGGAACATGTGATCGAAAGTATTGAACAGTGCAGCAATGTGTGGGCAATAATTGAAGTTTATCTGCATAACAGGCCTTACCAATTGATTTATTAGTCGTCTATACAATCTGCTACAGATAATTTAAATATTCCGAAAAAGTTTGGTTTGGTAGCGTAAAGTCGCTACCAAGGCTGGTTAGAATTCCAACTAACACTATTTAGAGGAGGAACCGGTAATGTCGGATTCGGACCTTTTTTTCCAAATGGTTATAAGCGGCAATGACGAGGACATACTAAAATGCTATATCGACAAGGTGGCAAATAAAAACCTAAGGGCGTATCAGGAGATTATCCAAACAGGAGCAAAATCAGGTGAGTCACTTTATGCTCATGTACTCAACGGAATTTTTGTTCTCGACCGATTAAGGCCAATCCTCGACTTGGAAGATCTAGAAGTGCAGATTTTATTTACAGCCTACAGTATTCATGACCTGAACAAACTGCCACATCTGCCAAGGGCGAGTTTCAATAAATTGGCAACTATCGACAATATAACAAACCTGCTGAAAGAGCTGGAAATCAACCTGTTTTTCCCAGAATATACGGACTATCTAGAAGAAATTAAAACCCTGATTAGGGCACATTCTGGTCATTATCACACGTTTGCTGAGACGCTGCAAAAGGATAGGTCGCCCTATCAACTAAGCAAACAACGTGTCGAAGATTTCCTAGTGCCCATCATCCAGGCTATGGATGTTATCGATCTTTCTAAAAGTCTTGATGAAAAAGCAAAGAAAGCTGGGTTTCTGGGTTATATCAATTCGATTTGTGATAAGCAGTATTGCTTTGTTTCGCACAAACTCTTTGAACATCGAGGCATTGTGACCAACCTGATTCATAATCAGGTTACCACCTATTTGGAAGAACAAAAGAACCTTATCCCACTCTTATTCTATCCGGAAGGTGTGGCCTATTTGGTACGGCGAGATCAGGACATCCACATGGAAGGACAAGATTGGGCCGAATTAAGACAGCGGATAGTTGCATCAGCCGAAAAGTTGACTGCTGACGACTTTGAAAAATTCATTGAAGCAAAGCCCGCGGGCATCAAAATAGATGAGAAATGTATCGCTCTGGGGTTGCCCTGTGGTCAAATATTTAATGAGGTTCGCAACAAAATCAGCGAGAGGTCCTATATCGATAAGGTAAACCAAATAAATCAGAAATGCTTGCAACGGTTAGAAGCTACTCGAGCCAAGCTAGAAGAAGGATCAGATCATTTTGAACAAATCCAACAAATTATTGATCAAGAATCCTTCCTACTTCCAGTAGATGACGACGTTATTCGGCTGGGCGAATTCGTCCGAACCTATTACAGTTTCCTCAATAGTCATTTCAAGAAGGAAATCAGCGATGCTTGGGAACACATCTATAGTCTGCTAGGGCTTAACGACCCAGATCAATATACCCACTACGACAAACTTTACAACCGGGCCTATATTGTCGGAAAGGACTTAACTCTTAGAGATGTTACTTTTGACCAGGTATATGATCTAATCGTGGAAGATGGAGAACAAATTCTGAGCCAAGTTGAAATAGAAAGCGAATTTACTATTTTGGCCGATTATTTAGAAGAACAGATTGATTTCTCTTTCGAGACAAAGGGTACAAACCTATTTACCAGTGGATTATCTACGTATGTGGATAACAACCACAAACAGTGCAGTTCTTGTGGGTCGCAGTTTAAGACCGACAAATGGATGAAGGCTGATGTGCCAGCCAACTTCAAGGTGCAGTACTTTTCCAATCGGCTTGAAGGTGGTTCGGCGAGAGAACCAAAACGGATGATATGCCAAGTTTGCCGAGTCCAATACGTGATAGACAAACTCTGTTATCGAATGCTTGGAAATACAAAGACTTTTTATGCTCACCTCTATCCATGTTCGTTCTTCACCAGTAGTTTTCTTCATGCCTTTAGAAGTGCATTGGATAGATTAAAACAACCCGGCTTTGAGGCCATTTTACTGAAAACTGATCAAGTATTTCGTCATTTGAGAGAAGATTCCTTTTTAAGATTGTCCTATTCAGCAACCAAAGTAAATGGAAACCCACTACCACAGTTCTCGGAGGCAATTGGAAATATCTTGACCATACCCATCAATGCCCCGGGAGACAATGATACGGACAAAATGTTGTTTGCCCTCTCAAATGCTTTAATCTATCAGCGGTTTCTGGGTTGTCGAATCGTTCTCACCGAGTCATCAATCCCGATATTTACCGGAAATGATTTCAACCATCTTTTTATTGATAACCTGGGAATTGCTTTTCAAGGGATTATTCCCCACACTGATCTCAACAGTACAGAAACTCAAGCTCTATTTGAGAGAATGATTCTGTTATATGAAATTAAATCTCAAATTGGAATTTTGGACAGCCGAGATTTTCTCAAACTAATTCGATCAATTGGAGAACATCCGTTGGCAATTTACCACGTTGCCCACACATTGATTCGGAAGAAAGATGAAAAACTTCGGCCCCGTAAAATTCGCCAAACAGCGAATGTAATTGAAAAACTAGCCCTTGAACAGGGAGGGAAACAGATTATGTCTCACATCAAGGAACTTGCCCAGATCGGTTGGCAAGGAGGTTTGAGGGGCAATAGCCTCAAAGACAATTCCTTAGCCAAAGCCTTAGACATTGCCTTTGATTGCATGGATCGATGGAAACCAGAGTGGGAAACTGAAGAGGAAGCGATAGCCATCATGTCAAAAGAGATCGGACGAGCTATCGAGCGGCTTCACGAAAAATATTTTGGCCAGCAGAAACTGATGCAGATCGACAGATTTGTCTCTATCTTTTTTGAGTCAATTTACAAGCAAGTCTATAAAGGCAATGTGTTCGATCTAATCGGAAACCACAAACGTATCCGGGCGGCATATCTTTATTTCATTTCACAACAGATTGGTCAAAAAGATCAGGAGGAAGAATAGTAATGAGCGTCTTAAACCACTACCAAGATTTCATGGTTTCTCAATATGAAAATTTTCCACAGAGCAAGTACCTAACCCTCGTCGTGTTGCGTAAAGCAGAGTCAGAAATGATTTTCCGAACCGAAGGGTCAGGTGAGGGATTGAATCGAGATCTGGTACATGCCGGGTTACAAGATCGGGAGAGGATCCCTCGTGTTACTATCAGCAAGCGGAAGCAAACAGCCGTCGAACGGCGAACAGGTCGTGAACTTCTACGCCAACATAACCTCCTTTTTGATAGTGATGGGAAAACAGAAGGAAAAGATGACGATATTTGTGCTTTGAATCGGAATAAGCCTTGTGGTGTTTGCGCCGATTGTATGATTTACGGTTATGCTGTTGGCGGCGGTGGGGCACAAAAATCTCGGGTAATTACAGATGATGCTTTCAGTATCCTATCCTTCCAAAGCGTCACCGACAAACGCACTTTCAACGCCCTTTATGACAATAACACCATGAGGGACCCGGTGACTCAAAAAGCTTCTCCGAGTATTCAGGAAGATGAATACGTCAGGCCAGGAACCCTCTTTATCGATATCGAAACACTGAAAGATCTGACGGCCAAGGAAATTCAATACGTAATTGGTAATATCCTGCGGAGTCGACGTTACGGGGCCATCACCTCACGCATGGGCAAAATGCAAAATTCGATAGTGTCGGCTATTTTTAGTGATTGCGAACTGTTCAGTAATTTAGAGTTGACACAATCGGTCTATGATCGCTTAAAGGATCAAGATCAGGCGGCTTTTCCATTGGACGAACAGCAAGTGAAAGCTGAGATTCAACAAGCTGTCGAATCCTTATCAAGGCAGGTTATCGGCCACTTGAAACCAATAACAGAGCAGGAACTCACCTCTTTAATGAAGGAAATGCAGACTGTCTTTTCCAGTCCAGAAAATGCCAAGACCTTGTTAGATAGCGTTACCGCTCTGTATAAATCCAATGACTGAGGTGTTGAATGCAAATCTACCGTTGCGAATTTGAACTGATGGAACATCTCTTTTTCGCCAGCCGTGAGATCAACGACTATTTCCAGACAGAAGCGGTAATCGGCAATTATGCTCTAGCTTACGCTCTCGGATTTTGCCAATCCGAGTATCACAATAATGGTGAGATTCACTATACTCGTGATCTTGGTCGGTTGAATCAGGATCGACTTTATGTAACACCAGGCACCATAACTGGAAGACCATCTTTTGTGATTTCTCGCTTTAATGCCATATCTGATTCCTATTGGTTTCGGATGGAACAAAACGCTGTTTCTGTCGATAGACGTCGAATTCATAACGAGAGGTTGAAGGCACGCCCAGCGAATTTTCCGCAGACGGGCCGAATCAAGATGCTGTCCATCGGTAATTGTGGCCTTTTCTATGTCGCTAGCCAAGAGCCAATTACCATCCCCAGGTATATTCGGCTAGGGAAGTTTATGAGTAAGGTTAAAATTTCGGCTCGAAAACAGACCTATAAAGTCATCGAAACCGAAAGCCACAACTACGCTTACTTTCTAAATCCAAATGATTTAGACGAACAAACCAAGATTGGCTTTTACGATTTACTCAACGTCAAGCCAACACCGTTAATCCGCAATGCGGTTCTAACAGGCAAATTCTATCAACTGTCTGATAAGACCCTTTTACCAGCTGGCATGCAATTTCATACCATCGGTTAGTTACCGCCATGAAGCAACCAATAAATCCGTTAAGGGCGAGATACCTCTCGCCCATTCCCTTAGGAGCATAGAGGATGTCAGATAAGACTATTACTCTTAATCCAGGTTATGAAACTGCTAGTGCAACCAATCCATTAAACCTAAAATTGGCCCCCCTGTACCACCAGCAAAGAACTTACGACAGCCTACAGAAAAACGATCTAGTGATTAACACCCATAACACAGGTACCGGCAAAACAGTAGCGTCACTTTTAAAACTCTTCGATCTCAACCGGGAAAACGTTCTATTTATTGCCCCCACCAACGAACTCATTCATCAACACGCACAGGATATTGGCAGATTCGTGGCCGATAATGAACTTGATTTTCAGGTGGTAGAAGTAACAGGAAAAACGCTGAGAGATTTGGAGCTGGTCGATGAGACTGGATATACACTCAGAAACCCGAAGAAACTGCACCTATTAATTGAAAATCCTCGGCAGTTTTTCCCTGAAATGGTGAGGAAGCAGCCTTTGGTAATGGTTACCAATCCTGATCTCTTTTATTATTGTTTCTACATGGCCTACTCAAAACTCGATGCCCAAAACTTGTTTCGAGACTTCATAATTAAATTTGATTATATGGTAGTCGATGAATTTCACTACTATAACGCCAAGCAAATGGCTAATTTTTTGACTTTCTTTGCCATCTCTAAATCATTTGGTTATTTCGATGGAAAGCGAAAAGTGTGCTTACTTTCCGCCACGCCGGATCCAAAAATCATAACCTTTCTTGACCGCTTAGGCATATCTTACCAATTAATCTCACCCGACAACGAACCGCCCTCAGGCCAAAATCATCAGAGAATCCAAGTCTTATCCGAGATGGAACTAACAATCCACCGAGTACCAAGAAACTGTAGATTGTCCGATTCGCTTTCTCCTGATGAACTACACTCTTTGGTCGAGCAAAATCTTGATGGGGTCGTTATCAGTAATTCTCTGCGCACGATTAGTGAGATCAAACAACAATTAGATAACCCAAACTCACCTCTCCGATCTAAGTATGGACTTATCACTGGTCCAACCAGTCCGGCAGAGCGTTCAGAAGCCACCTATTTCCCCCTGATCCTAGCCACGCCTACGGTAGATATTGGCTATAATTTCAAAAGGGACCACAAGGCACGACAGAACATCGATTTTGTCTACTTCGAGGCAAATTACGCCGCTGAGTTTCTGCAACGTCTGGGAAGAGCCGGCCGTCTATTAGGCAAAATGGAACAAAACACTCCTAGCCGAGGTAAGGCTTTTATCAAATCAAGCCTGAACTTGGAACAGGAAAGGTATGATCGAGGTGAATTTGCAGATTTTTTGCGGCTGGCACTGCCAGCCAACAACCAATTTTATGCTTACATTGACTCCTATGCCATCGTCGAGGCTTTTCAAATTCTTTACCAACTATTTGGGGCTACAAGCGAAGCAGAGTCAGACTTTCTACGAGACACATTTGATTTAATCAAAGATATCTTCGCTCCCGACAGCGACTTCGATTTTGATCAGTTGATGAAAAAGTTTGGTTGGTATCGTACCTTTGAAGCGGTTTCTGACCCAACTAACTCCTACACCAATGCCGACGACTACACCAAGAACCAATGGAAGAAGGCGACCTGGGGGTACCTGAAACAGCTAAGCTGGATAACAGACCAACAAGAGGTATTTGAAGGTATGTCGGAAAAGCTCTTAGATCAAAAGATCCATGAGTTACTACAATTGTCACCAACTCGGAAACAGATAACCAACCACGCTGAAGCTGAATGCCATTTGATGAAATCACTGTTTCAGTTTCGTAATTCTGAACTCGGGTTCCGCTGTGGTGTCTATGATCCAAACCACCTGTTCCAAAACCAATCACAATCTACGGTCTATGACCTACTCTATATTTTGCAGAACTGTGAATTTAACCTGATTCAGCAACAGCAATTTCACCAACTCACCGGTCAGTGGGGAAACGATTGCGATTTTTATGTGCGTGTCAAAGGCCTAAAAAGACCTCGCCACTATATTAAGTTCAGCTATCAGATAGAAGATCAGATGTTTGCCAGTAGAGAGAGATTTGAGAAAGCATTTTGCTTTCGACCTGTAGCCTTGAAAAACATTGATTTGGGACTGGCCTGTGGTGAACTTGATCAGTACGTTCCCTATGAAATCAACTCCGCCTTCAAAGAACGGTATGTGACGGGTCTAATATCCAAGTTGGAAAACCGATACGTACTTAACAGCATTTTGGAAACCAAGCGCTCCTTCTCCTATGACCTGGATGTAAATTTCGTGGCCGAAGGAAAAACTAAGACTTACCAAATGATTGTAGGAACAGAAGCCTATCTAATTCACGCTGAATTGAAGAAAAAACAAAAAGAAAAGTTAGCCCACAATGCCGATTAGTGCTGTTTTGTATTTGATGCCGATGGAGAACGTGCGAATTCGACCTACCATGGGTCACCACGCTCATGCCGCCTTCTTGTCTCTGTTGCAGTTAGGTAATCCCGAACGGGCAGAACAGCTCCACGCTCAATCCGATCAAAAACCGTTTACCGTCTCGCCCCTAATTGGTAATAGCAGATTAGAGGATGGCTGGCTCAGGTTCCAGGCAGGCACCGCCTGCCATATCCGCATTACCTTCCTGCAAGATGATCTGTTTGCTGACCTTGGTCGCGTTTTTTACTCCAACGCCCAACAGGAGATCCGTCTAGGTTCGGCCATTTTTCGACTGGATCGGCTGATTTCCAGCCCTAGCGAAAAATGGAGCAATCATCAATCCTATCAAGATCTACTCAACTCTGCCGCCAGCGAGGCCGAGATTCACCTTAAATTCTACTCTCCGACAGCCTTCCGCCCGATGGAATCTCACCCACAGGTGAAGGCAGAATCCAATACGACCAGCACCATCCTGGATTTGGTTCGCTGTTTCAGGAGTTGGGTGCGGAAATGGAACGCTTTTGCCCCTCAATCCATTGATAAATCCCAACTATTATCTGCTGTTGAACAGAATCTGCGACTGACCCAGATCAATGGTCGCCTGCGTCAACTCGATTTCGGCAATTTCAAAGAGAACGGCTTTGTCGGCGACTGCACCTTTGAAATAGCCAACTCGGACCAAATCCGGTGGATCAATCTACTAACCGACTTTGCCTTTTATGCTGGTACTGGCTACAAAGCCACTATGGGTATGGGACAAACCCGACGGCTTAACGGGAGGAACAACCATGAGCCAAAGTAACCTGGCGATAACGGCCGAAGAACAGCCACTGATTTCACTCTCACAGATCAACACCTTTGTCTTTTGTAACCGCCGATTCTATTACGAATCGGTAGAGGGACACCAGGTAGTCAACCACCATGTAGAGGAAGGGAAAATTAAGCATCTACGGGTTCATACCCAGATGAAGGATCGATCAGAAAAAGGCAAGTCAATCTCTCGCCAACAGTATTTTGCCTCGCCACAACTGGGTGTGTCCGGCTATGTCGATCTGATCGAATTCGACGGGGAGGGCCAACCAACTCCCGTCGAATACAAAAAAGCCGGCAGCGGCAACTGGCTCAACGACCAGGTTCAACTCTGCCTGCAAGGGATGCTGATCGAAGAGTCGGAGTCGACCGCTTCTGGATCAGAAGTCGAGGTCGCATTCGGTTACATCTACTATATCGGTTCTAATCGGCGACGCAAAGTGCCGTTTGATGAGCAACTGCGTCAGCAAAGCTTGGATTTTGTCCGCCAGGCACAGGAACTGATGAGCCAGCAGAAGATTCCACCACCGGTACACGACAACCGTTGCAACGGCTGTAGCCTACGCGAAATCTGCCTGCCCGGCGAGGTAGCTTATCTGAAAGATCAGGACCAACGGCCCCTACGCATCCAGCCAGCACTTGGTATTGACCAGGTTTTGTATGTGGATGAACCTGGGGTAATGTTGAAAAAAACAGGTCAACGCTTATTAATGGTCAAGGAAGGTCAGACGCTACAAGACATTCCGCTGATTCACATCGGACAAGTAGTGGTCGGTAACGGGGTTAGTTTGACCACGCCTGTCTTTCAAACGCTACTCAAGGAAGGGATTCCGGTCGGTTTCCTATCGTCTTATGGCCGTTATCAAGGTGGATTAACACCAGCGGTCTCTCGCAACTCATTGCTGCGGATGTCTCAGTTCCAGGCTGCCCAGAAGCCCGACCAGTGCTTGGCCATTGCCAAGTCGATAGTGACGGGCAAAATCCACAACATGCGCGTTATGCTCCAACGTCGAAAATGGAAGGCTGAAGAGACAAAACCAGAGATTGCAAGGCAGGTGCAACAGATAGGAAAGATCAAAAAGAAGGTGAGTCAGGCCGAGTCATTAGCCCAACTTCTAGGGCTGGAAGGAAATGCCTCCGCCCACTATTTTGCCACCTTCGATACCCTGTTGAAAACCGAAACCGGTTTTCGGTTTCAGAAACGGTCGCGACGACCACCTAAAGACCCGGTCAATGCCCTGCTTAGTTTTGCCTACTCGTTGTTGACTTTAGACCTGTCGTCGGCCATCCAACTGGTGGGGTTAGACCCGTATATCGGTTTTTATCACCAACAGACTTACGGCCGTCCCTGTTTAGCCTTAGATTTGATGGAGGAATTCCGCTCTGTCATCGCCGATTCGGTGGTGATTACGCTAATAAATAACCGGCAGATTTTGGTGGACGACTTTGAGCTTAAGAGTGGTGGTTTCTACCTCAAATCCTCCGCTCGCAAGGTTTTTTATGCCGCTTATGAGAAACGGAAAAACGACCAAATCACTCACCCAACTTTCGGCTATCAATTGCCCTTACGGCGGTTAATTGAGTTGCAAGTACGAATTTTAGCCAAGTATCTGCAAGGCGAAATCGATACCTATTCACCACTGACCATTGGTAAGTAGTTAGAGTGCCAGCTGAGATGTACTATGCGGTCGCCTACGATATTACCGACGACCGTCGGCGTCGGCGGGTTTCTAAGACGCTAGAAGACTTTGGTCGACGAATCCAGTTTAGCTTGTTTGTCTGTCAAACTAACCGTCGTCACTTTCTACGTTTGCGCGATCAGCTGCAACAACAGATCGATGGCGGGGAGGATACGCTGGTGTTTCTGCACCTCTGCCAGCACTGTCAGCAGAAGGTAGAGCATCTGGGGGTAGAGAAAAATCTTGACACCTACAACTATATCGTGTAGGTTAAAAGCCTGGCAGGTGACTCGACGATACTCGATCTTGGATCAGGCGATCGAAATTCAATCAAATTCTCTCCGGTGGAACGCTAACAATTTCCCTGGGGGCAGAGGGATTTCTTTCAAAGCCAGTCGCCACCGAGGATGGTGAGATCAAATCTAAAGTTATGAGGACTTCAAAGCCTGGATTTTGACACTCTTTTTAGACCCAGAGAGAAAAACGTTCAGACAATCAGACGGTGTGTGGCTTCCAGAGGCCGCCGTCTGAATTACAAGTTACCCGATTACGGGATTGAAACCTAAACGGCTGTGGTTTATCGCCCAAAATAACTTGAGTCTGAATTACAAGTTACCCGATTACGGGATTGAAACAAGGAGTCGGCTGTGCTGCCATTAGTGACGGAGACGTGCAGGTAAGTCTGAATTACAAGTTACCCGATTACGGGATTGAAACAGACGGACGGCGTGAGTTCTTAGCACTAACACCGTCTTCAGTCTGAATTACAAGTTACCCGATTACGGGATTGAAACGTAGGTAACCTGTTTGTCGGTTTTGCAATCGTATTGTCGTCTGAATTACAAGTTACCCGATTACGGGATTGAAACCAAATGGTTTCGGTGGTCACGATCTCATCATTGACGGTGGTCTGAATTACAAGTTACCCGATTACGGGATTGAAACGATGGTATCGGAAGCGCACCTCACTAAAGGCTTTGCTTAGTCTGAATTACAAGTTACCCGATTACGGGATTGAAACTTAACGCCTCACTGTTCTTGATCTGTACTGAATACGTGTCTGTCTGAATTACAAGTTACCCGATTACGGGATTGAAACAATCATATGCTGTGCGAGTTGCTCTTCACTGTTGGCAACCGTCTGAATTACAAGTTACCCGATTACGGGATTGAAACCCCAAGTTTTGTATCTTGTGCGCGCTAATTTCGTCCGTCTGAATTACAAGTTACCCGATTACGGGATTGAAACAATGTTTCATCACCACCACCGAGAACCCCAAGCATAAAGTCTGAATTACAAGTTACCCGATTACGGGATTGAAACTTGGTAGTGGCCCGAATAAAACGGGCACTTTGGAGAGTCTGAATTACAAGTTACCCGATTACGGGATTGAAACGACGCCTAAACGGGCGGCCGCATCCAAGAACTTCTCGGTCTGAATTACAAGTTACCCGATTACGGGATTGAAACAGCTACTAGGACTCTGACTATGTGACATATCTATGGCAGGTTTGTCTGAATTACAAGTTACCCGATTACGGGATTGAAACAGGAAAGCTATTGCTGAGTTGGAAGAGCGTGGGCTAGGGCCAGTCTGAATTACAAGTTACCCGATTACGGGATTGAAACATAATGAATCTCGATCTCCTCGATGTCGTTAGCGGTGTCTGAATTACAAGTTACCCGATTACGGGATTGAAACATACTAGCAGGCATTTTGAGTTTAGGCGCCTTATTTGGTCTGAATTACAAGTTACCCGATTACGGGATTGAAACAGCTACTAGGACTCTGACTATGTGACATATCTATGGCAGGTTTGTCTGAATTACAAGTTACCCGATTACGGGATTGAAACATTTAAATGTGAAATGGCCTTGACGTATAGAAATGACATGCTATGTCTGAATTACAAGTTACCCGATTACGGGATTGAAACATACTGAGCGTCTATAATCTCTTTGTTAAGAGAGCGAAACGTCTGAATTACAAGTTACCCGATTACGGGATTGAAACACCAAACTCTATCCCTTCTGTGCCGCCACCGCCGATCTGGTCTGAATTACAAGTTACCCGATTACGGGATTGAAACAACACCCTTTCATCTGGTTCTGGATCGTTTCGTTGCCGCGTCTGAATTACAAGTTACCCGATTACGGGATTACCTTCAAACCCTTGCTATCACTGAGACATGACACCGGTGTCCACTCTGCTCTCACTGTCCACGTGGACAGTATGAAACCCTTACCATCACTGAGCTACACGTTCTATTGTGACTCTTGCTATCACTGAGGTACACGTTCTGTGTATGGATAGCCATCATCATCAAGGCAAGACTGATAATAGGTTCTGATTTCGTTGTGTAAGGGGCTACCAAAAACGGACAGAACTATGCGCAACGACTTACCTTCGTCAATGTACTTTCTCACATATTGCAGACGCCATAACCGAATGGCTGTCATCGAAGTCGGGAGTTGCCCCGGTTTATTCATTTACCTTCTTACCTTTACCATCTGAATGACTTGTGATATGATGGATGAGTTGTTTTTCACTAAACGACCCCTATAACCTCATTTCATTTCTCACGAAGTGGAGTGAGGTTTTTTATTAGTCGTGTAGGCTTCACTGTTTAGCATTGACGTACGTATCAGAAAAACGACCGTTATTCTGAAACAAAATCAACTCTCGTTTTTAGCCTGTTTTCAGCCCAAATCCGTATCAAAATACTGTTTCACTTATTCATGTTTCGGTTTATTCACTTTTATCGAGTTAATTGAAACAAACCAATCTTAATACACACTTAACACCTACTTTTAACTACACCTTTAGATACCCTCTCAACACCACTCTAAACCCACACTATCAAAGACTTTCATCAAAAGAGTGACAGTTGAGCCTCTGCTGTTGCGCCTTGCACTGTTTCAAGAACTAATTTTGGTTCTTGATCTTGGCTAACCTCCCGTAATTTTGCGGTAGGTTTGTTCTCTTCTGCTTCGCTTGGTGCTGTATCAAACTGCAATTTTGCGGTTTGATCTTTTGAAGTAGGCAATTTTGCCGAGTCCTCTTGGCTATGTTCCATCCAGAGAATCCGTTATTATGCAACCGTATAGTGCTGATCGTCGCATTGACATCTCGTCTCCAACCTCTTTATCAGCCTGATACACCTCCCATAGATCATTAACTACCGCTTTTCCACTGGTTAGATGTTCCACCTCAAAAGGTGATAACTCTCTGAGTTGGTGTTTGGTGTCCTCTGACATCCTAACCGGTATCTCTAGCTGGTGAGATTGCAAGTCTGAAATCTGGAGTTCAGACGTAGAATTTTCATCTTCAGCCTTTACATTACCAACTAGCGGAAGCGAAACTTTAACCCCCTCACTGTGCCTATCATCCTGACTAAAGTCGATAATGTTGCCTGGATCAGTCACTTGCCCATCCTCAACCAAATCTTGCCCAACTTGATTAATAAGCACAGGAGGGGGGGTATTGGCCGGTTGTTGGAGATTGGGGGGATTGGGAGGGTTGGGAGGCAATTCTGACTCCCTCTTAAGAGTTTTATTTTTTTCTGGATCTTGTATAACTGCCTCCCAATCCTCCCTTTCCTCCCGTTCTTCTCTCGGATGAACCTTCCTTCGTAGGCTAAGACCACAGAAAAAGATATAGCTGCTCTTTCTTTTGCTGAATCCTTTGCGCTGTAACTCGGTGGTGAATTGGCGGTTATTGTGGGCGTACTCTCCATTTTCGAGACACCATTGTTGGTAGGCTTGATACAGTCGGCTGCTCTGGGCTTTCTGGTTGATGTCCTGAAGGCAACATTCGTCGATGAAGGAACCAATGCTATCAAACTCTTGTCGGTATTCTTGACTGGCATCTGTTACCGTCTTTGGCTCCTGTAACCCGTCCTGATAGGCAGAGATAGCACCTTCCACCATCCAGGCCAGAATACCTTCCATCTCTATCTCCAGTTGCTGTTTCAAGTCCAGGTCTCGGTTATCGCCTTCAAACTTCTGGTCGAAGGGAACCAGTCTTAACCGTCTCCAGATTCCATCGTCGGTGTTGCGAATTACTGGTTTGTTGTTGACTAGCAAAATGTAGGTTTGACTAGCCGGAAACTCAAAGTAGTCTTTGCCCATAAACCGGCCTATCAAGGTGTCTCCACCGGTTAGTCGTTTGACTTTGCCTTCATCTAAAGTCGAGTTAGAGTGTGCGCCTTGCGACTCAGAACCGATAACCAGACGGGAGCCTTGCAGACGTGCTATTTCGGTTGGGTGTTCCCGCTGGTACTTAATCATAAAGAAATCATCGGATACCGTTTGGCTGTAATCGCCTAGGGCTTGACGGCAGGTTTCAGCAAAGGTCGATTTGCCGTTGGAACCGTCACCGTAAAAGACAAACATCACCTGTTCATTGGTGGAACCGTTGCAGGTGTAACCAGCTACTCGTTGCAGGTAGTCGGTCATCTCCACTTCACCGCCCATTATCTGATTGACAAACTTCGTCCACCGTTCAGCCTTGGCTTTCGGTTTATAGCTACGGGGAATTAGTTTGGTGATGTAGTCCTCTCGGTCGTGTGGTCGCTGTTCTCCCGTCCGTAAATCCACCGTACAATTGTCAAAATTAAGCAGGTAGACATCCAGATCGAGGTCTCGGGCTTCAATAGGCAGATGTCGCTTGCAATACTCCAGCACAGCTTTTTGACGGCTAGTACTAGAAAACTTAGCTGCTCGGTCGATTATTCGCTTGAGGTCTTTCTCGTTAAATTCGCTGTTATCCATAAAGACATCTCTAGCCCTAAAAATGTCCTCCTTCAATATTTGGGCTAACTGCTCCATCTTGTCGGATACCAGATGGTCTTTGCCAATTTCCCACCGTTTACCGTTCCATACTATCCACTTCTCCATATCGTGACACCAGCGTAGGTCTTGGCCGAAATGCTTAACCATCAACTCCGCATAATAGCGGTCTGATCCCATTAGATAGTCTCTGGGTATTTCAAAGTCAGTCGGGGCTGATCGGGGAGTTGTGGTCTTAGTTTTAGCGGTGTAGACATCGGAAGTCTGCGAAATAGCTCCTTCAATTGTCATTTGACCGTAAGTTGCCCCATCCCCCCTGTGTCTACTATCCCATTTTTCCTCTCGGTAGAGTTTGGACTGACGGAAGGCTTGATCTATCAAGGCTTCATCTTTGCCTAACCAGAAGGCTAAGTTTTGACACAAGGCAAAATCACTTCTGCTGTGATCGTTATCATGTCGGCTGATGTTCCCTTTGTCGAATAGGTCGATGAAATCGCTACCATTCTTGGCTTGGCGCGCTTTATCAAGTCGTTCTTGTAGATCGATGGTTGAAGAGGTCGTCACAGGAGGGGGGATGGGGGTTGCGACCTTTTCCTCACCTGATTTTAGGTAAGGCTTTAAAGACTGGCACAATTGATCTATCTGTTCTTGATGGTCAATACTGGGATCGGGTTGGTCGATAGCGTTGCCGGTTACGGTGAAATATTGGTGCGTGTAGATCTCAATCTCACCACCATTAACCTGAATCCGCTTATTACCTTTGGCACTTTTAATATCCTTTTTGAACCAGTCCGGAAGATTGCCGTTGAGCCAATACTTCAGACCGACATCAGAGGGCGAAATTTCGCCGTAGTTGCCCTTGATTATCTCGATGGTAGGTTTGGCCCATGTCTTTAGACTAGATGCGTCTCCGTTGATTTCCAGGCAATGGTCAAGGTCGAGACCAACAAAACCGGAGTCGTCTAAAACAAAGCCTGTAATTTCATGAATCTCGGGGTTAAAGTTGTCAATGGCCTGTTGGTAGGTTAGCCAATTATCGGGGTTGTGGACATCAA
>JASMLX010000139.1 GCA_030748495.1 Candidatus Poribacteria bacterium
AATTCAGATCTAGCAAGCTTTCTTTCACCTTGCTTGCATCCTGATTACATTGAGGCAGTTTTGAAATGGCTTCTAGTCAACCGGATTCGAAAAATCCACGCTGAGATTTGTCAGCTAAAGAATTAGGATAGGGGTTGCCGACCGAACGACGGCAATCGCCAAAGGTGCTAATTACTCCCAGGCCCAAGAAGCATTAGACAGCATAGAGATGGTCGAGATCGAGTTCAGTCTCTTGTCAGGGTAGTGTCTGGGTGGTAGTATTGGCGAGGAAACTCTGATTCAGTAAATTGGCTGCTGGCAAGAAGGCGGTAATCAGATCAAGGCCACAGTTGACAGGCAATTTACTACCGACAATGGTTGTATCAAACTCAAGAAACTATACTCCTCAATCAATGCTTGACATACCACTAGCTCTAACTCAAGGAACCGGTTTTTCAAGTATCTATAGGTGTTTGTGGGAGGGAATCAAATTATAGACTGATCTGTAGCCCGTGCTTACTAATCTGATGACTCGCGTTCTGATTTAGCGATGTCAAGATTGTATTTTAACGTTTCACTTTTGGGTACGTGTTTAAGCCCTTCCTCAAATCGTGCGATTGATTCCTCAACTTTTCCCGCGTCGAGCAGTTGAAACGCCGTTTCGTTGTAGTACATCTCGATTAGTTGAGTGAAAGTTTTTTTGTCGTGCTTTGACCTTTGACGACCATCGGTTAAAATCTGGATTGATTTCTTGAATTGGCCTTTGTTGTAGGCTAACTGCCCCCACTGTAACATCACCACATCCCAATTGTTGTTTAGTGGTTTGGAATGCGGCTCTAGCTCAAAACCACGTTCAATCGCTAATCTAGCTTGGCTGTAATCCTTATTTTGCAACAGCTGTAAGGCCCAATTATTTAATATCGAAACCTCTTTCGGCACAATCATCGACTGAAACGACGAGATGGCTTCGATCTGCTGAGCATGGTCTAAAAGATCGACTGCTTCCTGTAATTTATTTTGTAGTTCCAAATGTTCTGCCTGTTTTACCAATCGATAGGCAAAGAGTTCACGTAATTTTTGGTTCGACGGATATTTCGAGATGGCCTCTAAAAAGAGTTTTTCAGCCGTATCGGTCGGCAATGTTTTAGCCTGATTGGTGACTAGATTGATGGCCAGAGTCTCAAAATCTTTTTCTTTCGGAAAATGATCGGTCATTCGTTTGATCAACGAAAAGGCCGGATTGAAGTCGCCATTTCTGGACAGAAGATAATACTGTTCGAGATAGCCCGCTTTTAGATTTTGCCTGAGAAATTGATTGTCGGGAAAATAGTTCAACCCCTCCTCGGCGGTAGCAATAGCTAGAACGTAATTTCTGTCTTTGATCAATGCTTGTGTCCAATTGACGTAAATACCGTACTGTAAATCTCCAACCTTCTTGATCTCTGGAAATGCTTCACCCAAACGAGCCAAGGCGTAAAGCGCATCCTGCGATCGTTGTTCTTTTTCTAGCCAAACGATATAGTTGTTAATGGCGTTTTCCCAGGTGTTAGTGGTAAACGGCAGATTACCCGCCAGACGATAGGCCCGACAAAGCACTGCGGTCGCCTCTTTTTGATTCCCCTGTTTGGTTAGAGCGTCGTATCGATTAGATAAAACCAGCGCGATCATTTCCCGGTCACTGATCTCCTTTCGTTGGCGATAATTCTTGGGATCGACGTAGGCGAAGCCTGTGAGTTGGCCGAACTGGTCTAAAATACCGGTTTTGCTGGACGGATCAAAACCGTAGTTGATCGTTGTTTCAATGTCGATTTTGGTCGTGTCGGACAGTTTAAGTTGGGCGAAAGAGTGGTCAGCTGTGATCACACCGGTAATCGAGATATCGAATTTTCGACAGACAACAGCATAAAATACGGCCGATGAGACGCAGTTAAAGGATCGTTTGTCGAGAATACCGTCGATGCGCGTTTGAGCCGGATCGTATTTTTCAAAGATAAGGGTATGCAGTAATTGAAGAATATGATCGGAACGTGCCATGGTGTTTTCTGGTACTTGTCGCAATTCCAGCTCGGTAGCGACTTTGTCAAGCAGTTGATCTAATTTCTTTTTCTGGTCAGCGATTTTATCGTCGGGAACGCCAGAAACAACCAACGCAAAAGCCGCATAGTCATCGAACTCATACGGTTCTTTTGTCATCATCATCTGCTGTTCCAATTTTGATAGCAATAAAATATGATCCAGGTCTTCTTCAATCTTCGCTAATACAGTGGAAACCAGAGAGAAAAGAGTGATTATCGCGCAGCACATTTTCGAGATGTTCATGGGGAAGAGTCTCCGCGTTAATTGAATTTGTAAATGGGCAACTTGTGTTGACTTCTATTCCAATATTTACTATTTGTTTATTGCATTGGCTACTGTCAGCCGAATTAGATCGATATCGGTTCCCGCAATCGTACCGACAAACCGTCCAAGAGGATCAAAAACGCGAACCTCAGGCGTTGTGGTAATGTTGTACTGGCTGATAATGGGTGAGTTGTCGTTACCAATATTGATTTTTCGTATGGCGAGTGAAGGATCGGTTCTGGCTAATTCGTGTAGTAGTGGCTCAAGTTTTTCACAAGATAGGCAAGTATCGGAATAAAACTCAAATAGAGTGACCTTACCGCGCACAGTCTCCAGTGTGATCTCCTGACCCAACGAAATAGTCTTAATATCGGGTATGAAAGTATCATTACGGATGTATTCTCTTGATTGGTTCAGACGGTGCCCATTCGTCGGCACATGAAAATAAGGGGGATTAAAAGCATATATCATCCGCAGAGAAAAAACGTAATCTGCGATCAATTGAGCATTGTTAACATACCGATAGACTGGAACGTGAGCGTTAAGTTGATAAGCGAAATCGGTGCTCCCGATTTTAATGCTAGGTGTTAGATAGATCCATCTGCCGCCTGTATTACTAACCTTAAGACTTTTATCGTAATCTTCCGCCGTATAAAGGCCATTGATCTGGGTCGAAATTTGTACGTTATTCGATACTTGATAAGCAGTTGCAAGGGTATATTGAAACTCATTTCCGAATTTATAGCCATGGATATTTTCCCCGCCAGAGAGTCGATAGAGGAGACGGCTGTATAGCTGTATTTTACCCAGAACTTGAAAATAGTCTGCGCTGAATAGCTGGTCTAGCGATCCTGTACCGGGTTGCAAAACTGGATCGTGTGAGTTGCCGAACCCCCAGTCCCAATCTGGTTGCGAATCTCCGGTTGGTAATTTCAGTCCTAGACCTAACCAAATAATCGGACTACGTTCAGATCCAGGCGTATTTAACTGCAGGCGATTATGTAGGATAATATCGGCTAACCCCGAATAGTTCCGAGTGAAGCGAATACCTGTCCGGAGGTCGGTTTTCGGTGAAACGATATGCTTGTAAGGTGCCATTATATTGACCGACAACCGAGGGGAAAAATGATAACCAATACCGAGCGACATAGTGCGAAAAAACGTTCGTTCTTCCGTTGCACTCGAGATGACAGAAGTCCCGCTGAGCGCATCTCGAAAGGCTTCATGTTCAATCGAGACCCCGACCGTAAAGCCTTTTGATGGCTGATTCAACAATACGCCCCCAACTGGGAGATTGGGGCTTGCTCACTTCACCATCGTGCTGGATGGCGTTGGGCCGCGACCTTGGGCTAACAGGCCAGGCGCCCAAATTGATATGATCAAACCTAACTCGACTGTTGATATCAACATGCGAATAAGCAGATGGGTATGCTCAAGCATCTATTTATTGGTCAAATCTCCCTGGGGTAAACTTGGAAATCTATTTTTAACATATCCTAAGTGGCACACTTTGGTAACGTCTGATACTAAGTGAGAAATCTCGCTCCTACTCCTGCAACACTACATATTGGCGGGTCAGCGTAGCTTAGTGGGTGAAAATTCACCCACTAGTTCAGGATAATCATCTTTCGTAAAGGAGTTTGACTTTCAGTTGATGAAGTAGGGTGACTTACCTGGAGTCGATAGAAGTATATTCCACTGGCTACCTGTTCTCCATTCATATTGCGCCCATCCCAGTGTGCGGCGGATTCCCGAGAAAAGTAGTACCCTGACTTTTGTAAACCGAGATCTATCTGATGCACCAACACGCTGTTCATATCATAGATCGAAACAGCAACTTTGGCATCCATTGCTAGTTGATAGGGAATCCAAGTTTCAGGGTTGAATGGATTCGGATAATTCTGATAAAGAGAATGGGGGTAGTGCCAACGGCCATTGTAAGCTAGCCCGAACATCAAGTCCATCTGTGCACTGGACTTGATGTTCGCCAGTTTAGACCAGCTTTGGCTCTGAGGTTCAACATCGACTAAAAATCTCGGATTATGTTCCTGGATTTTTATGATCCGATTCGTTTTGATTGATTGAAACTTTTGGGTAATACCACTTGGCCAGCGGACTTCCAGCGAATCGATTCTCGAGGCTTTTCCTAAGCCAAAACTCAGATAGAAACTGCTCTGTGACAAGCTACTTGCCCCACTAGCCACCTCTTGGATCTGTTTACGTTCATCTGTTATAACGGTGACGCGCGCTCCGATGGCAGACCTATTACTCCTAGTACCTTCCAAACGAACCTGCAACCAATTGTTATTGTCAAATCGCTGGTTATATAGCACCGGGTAGGCGGGTTTAACTTCAGTTCCGGCATTAGCAACAACCAAGTCAATGTGCCCATCATTGTTGAGATCCCCAGTGGCTAAACCAACCGCAATCGTATTATTTCCGTCCTTATCCTGTGTGAGTATACCGTATTGTTTAGCCATTGGTCTGGAGAACGTGCCATCTCCATTATTCAAAAAAAAACGGCCTGGATTGTCGGTCACATCCATAAACAGAAAATTACCCACATAGTAGAGGTCACAATCACCGTCGTTATCAAAGTCAGTAAAGACGGTTCCCCATCCAAACTCCCACTGCGCTAAGCTGAGAGCCTCGGCAACATCGGTGAATGTACCATCTCCATTGTTGCGATAAAGTGAGTGGTAATCTGTATCTTGCGCTTCAAACTGAAAAGAGGTACCAAGGTTAGTAGCAAAGAGGTCAAAATCACCGTCTAGGTCGTAGTCGCCAAAAGCCAATCCCATCCAACTACCGGTTTTATCAAAGCCCGCTTGCTCTGTTACCTCTGTGAAACGCAGCCGCGTTGCACCGCCTCCGCTAACCAGGTTAATATCGTTCCGGTAGAGCATAATCTGGCAAGATTCTTCTTTTCTTGCCAGTCCTTGGTCATTGGCAGTGAAAATATCCTGATCACCGTCATTATCGTAGTCACAAAAACCGACTGCCCAAGAGTATCCACCGTGCGTCCCGGTTTGGTCAGTAATGTCTGTAAAGGAGAGATCGCCCTTATTCCGGTATAATATGTTTGAACCGTAGCCGGAAAATTGATCCGCAGCTCCGAGGTAGAGATCTACATATCCATCATTATCAATATCGGCAAAGGCACAAGCGGTAGAATTCGATTTGGAGACAACGCCGGCAGAGGGGGCAATATCGGTAAATTTACCATTCCCGTTGTTCAGGTAGAGTTTATTCGGTCCATCGTTGGCCACATATAGATCCAGATCACCGTCGTTGTCAATGTCGGCAGTTGCAACGCCGTGTCCTCTTCCTCGGTCATCGACGCCTGAGATTGATGCAACATCAATAAAATTGGCCTGTCCATCATTCTGTAACAGCCGATTCGGGAACCCTTCTCCATTGGTAATATAGATATCCAGATCCTCATCGCCATCATAGTCAAATACAGCAATGCCTGGCAACCCTCCCATGAAGTCCCCAGGTCCAATTTGGTGGCCAAAAGGCAAAACTTTGCCTCCAGGCCAGCTTGGCGTACTAACACCCAACACAGCAATAATGCAAAGGAATACACCAATGTATGCCGACCTCATGAAGTCAGCAGTCACAGGCATGCTACATACGGGATTTTCTGGCGTTTGGTGACGTCGTTTATAAAACACTCAGTGCCTATTTGGGCGTGATGATAGGATCTACCCTCGACTCAACGCTGGGGAATAGTAAAACGATCCTCTCACGAGACGGGAATATTATATCAAATCACTATTTTATTTGCTCCGTGCGGTTCGTCGTCTACATAGAATCCAGAAATATCAAATCCACTCTTTTGAACCACATGCGAGTCTGCTTGTTCCCCGGTTTCTCAGTATCCAAGTTATCTTTGTCTACTGACTTGGTCCAGATCCAGTGTGGTTTAACTTTGCCCCGGTCACTATTGTTCAGTTAAACGTCTAAGGGGCAAACATTACCAATACTATTTTATCGATGAAAGTAGTTGGCAATTACGACTACCGGGTGCTGGCTTTAATTTCTCCCCACCTGGTGGAGAGTTTACTGGCAGCCTCAACAGCCTGTGGGGCTAAATCGCCGTCCTTCACTTCGGCCACCGTTTTAGCCAGATCATGGGCCTCATTTTTGCCCCCGACACCAAAGGCAACCCAGTAAACAATCGGATCACTGACCTGACCTTTTTTCACCTGCTTTCCCAGATTTTTATGGTCGAGATCCATTCGACCATCTGCCTGCCAGGCTGGAAACTCTCTGGCAACTACTTGTGAATCAGTGGCGTAAAGTGCTGAAAACCCCCCGCTTTTGGTCCAAAAAGCGGTATGGGCATAAGGTCCTTTATCTCCTTCGCTATCCCACTTGAGGCGACCCTTAATTGGAGATCTAACTTCGTACATTGGCTCGTGTCCGTCGGAGAAGGAGACCACATTAGCTTTGGCTTTGACGGTAACCTTATGTTTGATTAAAGGTGAACCGTCCCAAAAAGTGGCCACGCAGACATACTCCTTGGAGGCACCGTCATCAGAGATAAACTCTATCCGGGCCATACCGGCTTTATTTTCCAGTACCTTGAAGTCTTTCAGTGGTCCCCAATCCTTCCAGCCCGCATAATTGGCCGAGTGGTAAAGACGTCGCCCCGCTATTTCTTCAAACAGCAAAAGCTTTTCCTTTTTCTTCTTGACGTAAGCGATGATGTAGCCCATCTGCTGGGCGGTTTTCCAATGGACTTCGTACATATCAGTTTCGATCTTGATCGTTTTGTCATTTTTCTTGCCTGAGATTTCCACGGCCATACAGAGATTAATCCCTATGGCCAGTTGCACTAGCAACACAACCGCAGTTAACAAAAATGCTTTATCCAGCACATTTCTTCCCTTACTTCTCATAAGTAACTCATCCTTTCTGCAAACACAAATAGGTGTATCAGTACCTAGACTTTAAACTAGAAATTATTATACAAAAGTGGTGAAAACAATACAAGTAAAATATAACTCGGTGCATTTTAATTTAGTCAAACTGACTACAGAGCAATTGCTACTCTACATCTTTGGCTCAGCGAAACCCAAATGTCATATTTGTTAAATGTGGAACCAAACGGTTTCGAAAGACAGTTCGACTGTATTGAGGGCCGATATCCATAGCACCACCACGTACGATCTTATACATACCTGTTGGCGGCCCAGTCGGGTTGCGTTCAGGACTAACGGAATAGTAGTTTAGGTCCTGCCAGTCTGCCACCCATTCGAGTACGTTTCCCCCCATGTCGTGTACGCCATAAGGACTGACATCTTGGGGAAAGGACCCGATAGGGGCAGCCCCGGCAAATCCGTCCAGGTGCCCATCCTCCAAATAGTCATCGCTGAAATTCCCGTAACGCCAATCGAACCAATCTCCCCATGGGTATAGACGCTGGTCGTCACCTCTGGCTGCCTTTTCCCATTCGGCTTCGGTTGGTAGGCGTTTGCTTACCCATTGGCAGTATGTCTCTGCTTGATACCACGTCAGCCAGCTAACCGGTAGATCCGGTCCATTCATGTCGCCCCAAAAATCTGGAGCGACAGCTCCTGTTTGGTCTATGAAATGTTGGTAGCGGGCATTGGTTACCTCAAACTTGTCAATATAGAAACTGTTCAGGTAAACAACGTGAGCCGGAGACTCACCATGTTCGGACGAGTCCCCGTCACGGCCCATGACAAATTTACCTTCGGGAATCAAGATCATGATGGACTGGTCGGCCAGATGAACAATTTCTTGGGTTGGGATCTCCGCTTCGCTTTGATAGGTTAGGAGAATAGATTTCCGGTCGGCAGTGGAGTTAGTGGTTTCCTGGCAGCCGAAAATAATTACCACGCATCCAATTAAAATACAGGCAATTAAAGCACAGGTCGAAACAGATTGGCTCAATCTCTTCCAGCTCATGTCCGCTCAGTAGGGTAGTACCTACCTGATAATAGTTAGCTTTCTAGTTTGGGAAAACGAATTTGTGGTTAGTCGGTAAAAGTAGACTCCGCTAGCTACGGGTTCTCCCCACTTATTCTTTCCGTTCCAATAGGCAGCGTGTTTTTGTTGGGAATATATTCCCGGTGCTTTAGTACCCAAATTCAAAACTCGAACCCGATCTCCCAACGGATCATAAATCTCAATTTTAACTTCTGTAGCAGTTGAGAGTTGGTAAGGAATCCATGTGTCAGGATTGAATGGATTGGGGTAGTTTTGCGCCAGCAAAGTTTGAGGTGGCGTAAAGTCGCTTGGGCGAATTTTCTTGTATATATAAGCTGAATCGAAGTCCCGTTGATTGATGATGTACCGATGAAAACCGATCACTTGCTGATTTCGTTCTGCAATTGTCATCTGGATCGTATCCCCAACTCTAACCAAATTTTGATCTACCTGACCAACCCATACGATGGAAAAGATACCATCTTGAGACAACACCTGTTGTGTGCCTGTTGTTTGCGTTCGTTGATTTCGGGCAGAAATTGTGTAGGCTTGTTCTTGGCCAGTACCAGTTAGCTTGCCGCACAAAATAAAGGCCCATTTCGCTTCCGGTTTACTGTAGGATGGTGCACGCATAAACGAGCGGATATTCGGCTGATCACGATGCCATGCATCTCCAGAAATAGTGACTGTAGCTGATTTTATGGCATTGATAATGTAAGCCTGCCCAACCTCAATGGGAAATCCATTTCCGTCATCGACCTGAGTATAACCTTCAAATTGCTGATTTGATGTATTGAATCGAATCACAATAGACGCATCCAGTTTCTGAGCCAGTTGATCCGCCCAGATTGGCCGATACGGTTTCAAGGGTAGAGAGACCATGTTTAAGCCTTTCTCTAACTGGATATCAGCTTGGAAATTTGGCGGTAGAACCAGGGATTTCAAAAATTCGATCAGCTCTCGCTGCTGAAGTTCCGGTAAGGCGACATATGCCTCCCGTGCATTTTGTGCCTCACCCCCATGTTGACGAATGGCTTCATCTAGCGTAAAGGCACGACCGTTGAACATCCATGGACCTGTATTGCCAATCCCCCACAGTTCTGCGGTAATAAAAAAAGCAGCATCTACCTCTTGATTTTCCAACGGATCACGAAGAGATTCACCCATGTAATGACGTTTCAAGTCAGTGTACGCGCGAACGATGGCTTTACCATCCGCAGTTGTTTCGAAACGTGGTTCTGGTCCCTGACGCGTAATGTCGAAACTAAAGAATTTGGCCGGGTCTAATCGACTCGGTTCCTTGAAGGTTGGATCATTTATGATAAGTTCGGGAATATGACATACCGCACAACTAATTTTCTCAAAGTGTTGACTCCCATTGGCAATAGCTTGTGCGATCTCTGGATCATCTGGAATTCGTTGAACAGGCGTGGGTTGTGCCGCTTGCCAGATGACCAGAGCAGTGACATCTCCGCGGGTCGCTTCGTTTTCGTGGCCATCCCCATCATCCCATTGGTGGAATGGTGCAATCTCATTTCTGGGATCGTCTTCCAATCGTTCAACAGCTTGAATCCCCATATGAGCGACAAGCGGATTGGTGGTGAATCGCCTAACACTTTCCACGGTTCCTTTAGAGCCGAATGGTTTGATCCGCAGATCAGGAGGAATACCAAGAACCTCGCTTTTATCAACGGTTCCATCAGGTAAGGCGACCAAGTATCCAAAATCTATCCCCTTGGCTCGCAGGTCGCGTGTTACCGACTTTCCCGTGGTAATTGCCTGTTCCATAGCCTGCTGCTCAACCGCTTGCAATTGCACAGATATTTCCTCCGCCAGCAGTTGAAGCGCACCAACACCATAGATGTGCTTGGTATTCCGCTCGTTGGAATTACCTTCCTCTACTGAGAACGGGTCTTTGGCATCCCACGAGCGAAGAAAAACATTGGTTACATTCCCGCCCGCTCCACCGGCAAAGGGTTTGTTATGACACTCTACACATGAGTTAGCTTCCGGTCCAAAAGTTCGGGTTACCAAGTCGTTTCGAGCTGCACCAAGTGTTTGGCGCTTGGCCAGTTCGTTCAGAATCCCCTCTGGGTTAACCTCAGGTCGGCCGTACCCGTCCAGAGTATTGAAGTCGATCGTAAAGAGCCGACCACCGAGATCGTAGAGTTCTTTAAAGGAAATTTGGCCAGCATCGATCATCATCTGACTGGTGTGTTTGACGTTGGGTACGTCTCCGATTGTCTGGCATAAACCAAACTGATTCAGAGCCATCAGAATGGTCACAATACATAGCAACAAGCACCTATGATTCAGAGTATAAAGTAATCTGCTTGTTTGTAGGGAGACCATCACGTCCGTTGCCTCAAGTATCAAAATCATTATACAACACGCGACTCAGTTTATCCGCCTGCATCTAGCCTTTACTTGGACTGGCTATGGGTTAATTGCCGATGTAAAATTTAATCGTTATCAACCTGTAGACGACCGATTGGTCTTCCACTAGTACCGTGTATGATCTCTAAGTCGGATATAACCGACTTAGTTTGGTGCGTGCTGCTGTGTTGTGAACTGCCCAGCGAATTACTATCAACCAATCCGACTCGTCAGACGGCGCTGCCTAACTGAAAACGAAGGATTCCTCGTTTGAAGGCAAAGGCTTCTCTAAGGTAAGTACTGATCCAACGCTCCTTTTCGTGCATCGAATTGGGGAAAGTGGACCCAAGTTCGGTTCTGCTTGACCATGCTGTCTCGGATCAGCGCTCTTCGATAGAGGCTGGCCAGGTTTTGGTCTATCATCGCATCCGGATCAAAATCCTCCAGAATATGACGGCACAGTGTTTCGGCTGTGGCCTGATGATTTGGGGTATGAATTAAGTTATGCCATTCGCCAGGGTCAACGGACAGGTCAAAAAGCTGAGGATCGTAGCCGTGGATGTAGTTATATTTGTAAGTTCCCTGACGGGCCATAATGCAGGGCATTCCAATGGCTTCATGAGCCTGAGAATAGACGATCCGTTCTGTCTGTTCTTTCTCTAACTGAGAAATAAGACTCTGGCCATCATGAGGCAATGTGGTTGAGATGCCAGCCAATTGGTTGAAGGTCGGGAGGATATCTAATAGCGAGACTGGTGAAGCGTAGCTTGAACCCGCTTTCCATCCGTCTGGAAAAGAGACAATGAGTGGCACTTGGCACGACCATTCGTAAAAACAACGCTTTTGAACCATCTCTTTTTCACACAGCATGTCGCCATGATCACTGGTAAAAACAACAACCGTGTTTTCTGCCAAACCGGTGGCCTCCAGTTCGTCGAGTAACTCCCCAACTTTTCGGTCCATATAGGTAACTAGGCCATAGTAGGCTCGTCGCAGACGATAGAGTCCCTCCGGGTCACGTAAGTTAACACGGCGAGTACCGTGATAGGCGTTGAGGTTCCGGTCCATCATGGAGTAGGTCTCATCCAGGTTCACCGGAAAGTCAGGCTGTTCAATCTCTACCCCCTCGTACAAATCCCAATATTCCTGAGGTGGCCAGAACGGCTCATGGGGGTGATGGTAAGATGCGCAAAGCATAAAAGGTTCTGAGTCTCGATTGTGTCCCCGGGCGCGCAGATATTCCAGCGCACGGAAATGGGTTTCTTCATCGTAACTGAGCGCGTTGTGCCAAGTATTGATCCGTACGCTATCTCCGGTATAGCCTCGAGCATTATAGCTACGTCGTTGACTCATTACCTTTTCGTAGTCCTGACCTCGGCTCTCTTTAATTCCGATCCATTCGGATCGCACCCAGGTAAAGTCTGAGGAATAGATGTCTGTGTTCAGACGCAAACGGAAGCCGTGTTGCTGTTCCGGGCCAATAAAGTGCATCTTGCCGGATAGGACAGTATCATAACCCGCGTTGGTCAGATAGTCAGCAAAAGTTGGCTGATCTGCCGATAACAAAGCGCCGTTATCCCAAGCGCCGATGGCTGAGGCATGTCGTCCAGTCATGATACAGGCCCGTCCCGGGGCACAGAGAGGAAACGGCGTATAAGCCGAGTCAAAGCGAACCCCGCGACTGGCCAGACGTTCCAGATTGGGGGTTTGTACGACTCGGTGTCCATAGACCCCCGTCAAAGCGGCGGTCATCTGGTCGGATATGATAAAAAGGATGTTAGGCTGAGACATATTGACTCCTTCGGATAAAGGAAAGAAGTATGAGCGGGAACTTCCGCTCGTGCAGATTATCGCTCTGATGGGGCGAAAACCATCTTTGGCCGTGACCTTTTTTAACGAACCAATCCACGGTATTTCGATGCACCTTGACAGTCAACCGCACTTCATTGGAGCATCCTTTGCACTTATGAGAAAGCTATAGAAAAACTATATAGTTCCTACCAGATTTAATCCCGTTCCTACAAGTCGAAATAGAAATACCGGGGCTTACTGAAAATTCAGTGATTGAGAATTTAACCGCATTTTGATTGCTATCAGGCTTGGTAGCAACATTACTATTTATTTTTATCATGTTCCTTATCAGTTAGTATCAATAGAAAACGACCATTCTAACCAGTCTTCTCTGTTAACGTTTGAGATATGCACCCCAAACGCTTACGACAAACCCCAACGTTGACCATTGCCATTCTTAGTCGCCATTACCTAAAGTATCCTACCACTTACACCGAAACCACACCGAGAATAGCAGTCGCCATCTTAGAATTAGTCCTCCTTGCACCATTGACAACAACTGGAGTCTGGTATAAGCTCCTCAATAGAAACGATCCAACCATCTTTGGGAGAATAATGAGAATTGTCTTTTGGTCCAACCCATTCTCTGTTGCCCTCACCAAGCAAGTATTTTTTTCTTGCTTCATCATGGTTTTCTGCTTCAACAGTGTAACTGATATACTTCTCATATTCTACGATAACTCTATATTTTCTCATTGAGAATTTGACCTTCTTCAATTAACTTAGATTTAATCACTCCAAAACCTTACCAACAACCGTGAATTCACGAACCGAGATAATATCAATCATCAGAAATTCCGCTACAATAGCACACCAACGCTGTTGCCGATAGACTAACTAGGTTAGCCGAATACAACGATACAGAAGTAAGACCTGCTAAGTGCTACCCGAACACACAGGCTACGGATTACCACAATGGCTAGAGAGGGCACCACCTTAAGGAACATAGCTCTGCGATCGTGTGAATAAACTCACATGATAGCAGAAATTCGGTCTTACTCTCATGATACTTCGCTTCAGGGGCAATCAGTATCCGATGCTTTTGAGATACATTCGATTGATTCGCAGCTTTTCGTTCTCTGGTATTTTAGTAGTCCCGGGGCAAACGGTAATCCATCCTGTATAACTGATGTCCTCAAGCGCGGAAAGAAACGCTGGATAGTCACACATCATTCCCTCGCCCAATTGAACATCCGCTTGGCCTCTGTAGTCGTGAAGATGAACGTAAGAGATGCGGTCCCGGTAGTCGTAAACCGCTTGAACCGGATCGCACCCCCAATGAACGGCATGGGACATGTCGAAACAAAGACGACAGTGGTGTAGCCGCGTCATAAAACGTTGCCACTCATCGGCACTATCGACCAGGTGATTGATATGCGGATGAAAGGTAACGGTGACACCCAGTGGTTCAGCAAACACCGCTAGGCCTTCGTAAACCGCAGCCATCATATCTAGATCCGCACCAGTAGTCGATCGATCGAGGCGTCCGGGGCCCTTGGTCATAAATGTGGAAACTCCCAGATCAGACGCAAATTCAATGCGGCGTTTGTTAATTTCGTAGGCGGAGTCTGTTGTGCTCAGCGTGACGTTGGGGCCGGAGACAGCGGCAACTTTAAGACCAATCGCATCACAAATGCGACGGATGCGACGTGCAGAACCGAGCCAGTCGAGCGATTGTCGCGTCTCCCAGCCCTCCCATCCTGCCTCTTTGAGATGAATAAGATCTTGTTCCAATTTGGATTCCTTCCAGTGGAGTGTACTGTAAGCCAGTCGAAATGTCATTAGAAATCCTTTCTATGAGTATGGTGCCATAGCAACCTAAATGAACCTTCCTTTGAGCCTAGTGAAGGGTTCAAGATGATGAAGGGTTTGCTTAGCACTTTGTCTTATTAGCCTGAGTACCTCTAAAGTCGATTGCAAAAAGAATAAGCGGAAATACTTACTAATACTGGATAATCCGCCAAAAAAGTATGGATCACACCTTCAATTTTGGGTGAAATGATCTCCAAACCAACTGTGATTTTGTAAGTAGTATCAGGGAATCTTAAAATATCATTTTTCCTTTTGTGAAGAGTCTGATGTTTGGCTGTTCCTATTTCAATTCTGGCCAGATGACTCTTTTGAGAGTTGAAGTTCATAGCGCGATTTGTAGTTTCTTTATCAAGCCATAGAGGGCATAACTAGAAAACCATTCAAACAAGAAGTAAAACCTAAATTCAACGAAGTAGCTTTCGGTTTTCGACATCGGAGTCCTTCCGCTATATATCCTCATCAAAATACGCTAGAAAAGGATTTACAGCAAACTTGTACTTTTATGGTAACAACAGAAGCCACGGCTAAAGGATATGGTGCGTCAACTGGCCTGGGAGAAGAACGCCGAAGACAAAGTGATAGAAGAGCAGGTTGAATATCGATAACCCCCATCTTCTGGGATGCCCGACGTCTAGAATTTTGAAACAGCGCCAATACGCTTGTTTTTGAGCCTGTGAGCCAGCGAAGCGTAACCGGTGATTATACTCTAATCAAAACGAAAAAGGTTAGAGATTTCTCGTCGCTTTGCTTCTCGAAATGACATCACTGAAGCTATTTTCTAAAGAGGCCTAATGAAACTACCCGAGACAGTATTGTATTATGGGAAAAACGAACCGTTGCTCGAAAAAACACTGCGGGCCGCCCCATTGCCGTTGATTTATGAAGCCGGTGACCTTCGTTATACCAAGCGGGGCAACTATCCAGCTAACCCTCAGGGTGAGATCCCGAAAGAGTCTGACGGAGCCGGGAGCAGAACGCTGACCTTAAATTGGGGTAGGCGTAGCCAGCCACGGCCAGCCGCTTACGGAAAAGGCGATTGACCGGTTCGCAGAAACCTTTGAAACCCAAGCCGCCACTGTTGAGAGTGCCCGGTAAATTGTAGGCAACCGGCCGCTGGTAGTCAGTCCAATTACCCTGCAACTCCGCTTTAATCCCAATGTTACCGGCCCGGAACCAGAACCCGGGCAACTTCCCTTTCAGGTGGATGTACGGCAGATGTCGCTCTTTGGTGCTGGTTGGATAGTAGGCAGTCTGATACCAATGACGAATCTATAAGCTACTAACAATCCATTGAAATCCCGCAATCGATTTTACCGGCTGAGGCTCATTTTCCAACTTCATCCGTGCTTGGGCTAAATGCATTTCTAACTGCTCCATACTCTCAAAGGTAAGATTCGGATAGGATTTCTCTCCAATTTCTTGCCACATGTTTTCAACTGGATTCAACTGAGGACTATCGGGTGAAACTGAAGCCCACATCATATTATGTGGAATTTTCAACCCCCTTTATTATGAGGCGGTGTACAATTGGAGATGAGCAATATAAATATGAGAGTGCTTACCATAAAAATAGATGTGCGATATAGCGTCATTATTTAACCACAAAAACGGGATAGTGCATGACAAGCAAGGCTACGAATATAAGTCATGTGGATGCAATTTTGTCATCAGAGACTCACCACCATCAATCCTTCAACGGAGTTAAAGCGCCACACAGGCCTATTGTTCTACTCGCTGGGGAAGGGCGGCTTCCGCTTTCTGGCAAAACTGTTTGACCTCTCTCCGTCTACAACCTATCAATAAACAAGCCAAACCATTGAAACACTTGGAGAACCAGTCGTCTCTGAAAGTATTCTGGAAATCGAAATCGACCAGAGGTCGTATTTTCTAGGCTCAAAAAAAACAAAAGATGGATCACCAAGGCACTGGATCGTAACACTGGGAGAACTATGGCCTGGGTTGTCGCTGGTGGTAGTGCTGCAGCAGTGAGAAGACTATACAGCAAACTCGAACAGTTGAGTGAATGCCTGTTCTACACCGACGACTGGGATGCTTGGGCCAATGTATTACCGGCCGAGCGGTACGTAATCGGGAAAAAACATACAACCTCCACTGAACAAGACAATCCAAGGAGATGATCAGCCGATCCATCGGCTTATGGCATGCTCTGACTACTGAGGAGAACTTGCTGGAGTATCAGAACAAATTCATATCTATCTAGAAGTGAACATTCTCATAAGTTTGAGGGTGTTTGCCTATAAATAGGTTTGTGATATCATGCAATTTTTTATTAATCTGGAGCGGAGGTACTACTGATGCAATGTAAGAATTGCAAGAGTCAGAAAATAATCAAAAATGGAACACTACGCAATAAACAGCGATATCAGTACAACCTGTGCGGTTATAATTTCGCCCGTGGTGATCTGCACATTAAACCGCCAACCGAGCTGAAGCCTATAAGCATGTGTCTTGTTGTATTGGCAGGGAAAATCAAGTTTCCGTTTTCTGGCCAAACTGTTTAATAAAGCCTTGGATGGTGGTACCAGGCCAACTATCGCCTGGGTTGTCGGTAATGGTGATGCTGAGAGAGAGGGTGCCAAGATTAGACCCAAAAACTAATGTACTGGAACGATTGTATGCTTAGACACTGATGACTGGGATGTATTAACGATGATACGACCGAGGTTTTTAAAGTTTATTCGAATAGATTCTTACCTATCTATTAATGGACACGATCCTATTTTAGGGGCGTTCCTTGTAGGAGAAAATATACTGACATCTATTTGTGAAGCAATACCAGACCATCAGCTCGCCTAAACCTAAAGGCAGATATGTGTCGAGTGTTACAAGCGATTGATCTGCTTCACCCCGAACTAACTTGAGTATTTGTGTTACAGGGCCAAGCGTATTTACCCAACGGCGGCCGATCATAATCTCGACTCGAAGTCCGGGCTAACCAATCAGATTATTGCCGCTGCTTCACGGTATCTTCTGCACCTATCATTTACTCTGTTTCACTGCTTTCATAAAAGCAGCCGAAGAGGAACGGGAATTGATTATCATTATCACCATCCAGATCTACTGCATTCAGACTGCATTGTAAAATTAAAGAGAAATACTATAGAATAAACTAGCTACACATCAGTTGGAATGAAAAAGCAAGTTGGACATCAAAGCGGATAAAATACTTCTCCTATCAAAGCCTAA
>JASMLX010000013.1 GCA_030748495.1 Candidatus Poribacteria bacterium
GATCCTGACACACATCGAAACCCGAGGTAGTTGACCCTATTATTCGGAAGGTTGTCGTTGCGGTTAGCTACCCGCAGGCTGTAAGAAGGGCTGCTCCAAGACCCGCCCCGCAACACCCGGTATGAGCCGCTGCCCGGCCCGGGCGGATTAGTAGCAGGTGAGTTGCTATAGTAGTCTTCATCGTACCAATCCGCACACCACTCCCAGACATTACCGGCCATGTCGTACAGACCGTAACCGTTGGCCGCATAGCTGCCGGCCGCTGTCGTTTCTCCAACATTATAATCATAGTTAGCATCATCGTGGGTAATCTCATCCCCCCAAGGATAACGCTTGCCCTGTAAGCCACCTCGGGCCGCCTTCTCCCACTCCGCTTCCGTCGGCAGTCGCTTACCGGCCCAGGCCGCGTAGGCCGTAGCATCATACCAATCCACATAGATCATCGGCTGATCGTCGGTCGGCGAATAACTCGCTACACTATTCCACGACCCGCCCCAGTTATAGCCGCTATCGGCCAGAAATGCCTTGAACTGGCCTACCGTGACCTCCGCCTTATCCATGTAGAAGGCGTCCAGCGTCACCGTGTGTACGGGTCGTGAGCGCTCCATCCACCCCTCCGACTCGTTCTTAGCATCCCCCATCTGAAAGCTGCCGCCCGGTATCAACACCATGCCGGCCGTTGAACCGCTAGGCGTGGCTGGAATCACCAACTCCAACTGTTGATCGCGCCAGGAGTGGTCGATGTTGAGCGGGGGTAGTGGAATACTGATGTCGCCGTTTGGCTTGCTGACTAGGCCACTTATCTGTTGTAAGTTACCCCCTGTCAGTTGGGTAGTATCTAGGCGGATGATAAAAGTGCGTTCTGTGCTGGCAGCCGCCGACCGATTGGCTTGTACCATCTCGACTGTCAACCAGCCCATCTGCCGGGCCGACTGACCGCCGATCATAATATCAATCTCGCTAGCATTGACCCCATTCAGGGTCAGTGAAAAGTCGAATTCGGTGGTGACCGGCCAACCATTTGGGTACTGAACTAGAATTTCGGTCAGAGACATTCCATCGAAACTCAATATCTCGACCCCCGGCAACATTCCCGCTTGGAAAGGAGAGGTCACATTTTGTATCTCAATGGTCAGACTGGGTGACTGGATCCCAGCTAACGTTTGGTCATTCTGATCCATACCCTTCAGTTGCAGATTGTGGCTGCCATTCTCGATTGAGGATAGATCTAAAGTGGTTTGGTAACCACCGTTTGAGGCTGACAGATTTGTCTGCCAAACCTCATTTAGCCACAGGCTAACCGCCTCTAATCCCTGCGGGCTACCCACCACCTTGGCTTCAACCATTAATAGTGGCGAATCAATCTGATCCGACAACACCCCACCCAGCTGATAACCCTTCTCGCTTGGCACAATAACCCCTTTGGTGTCACTCAAAGCCACAATTTGAAGATTGTCAGCGAAAAATGGGTCGCTGACGATGGGATCGTAGGTGATGTTAGCAACCAGGTCAGCGAATTGTGGGTTGCCCCCCCAATAGTTATCCGGAGCAGAGAAGGAAACATTGCCGTTGCTATTAAACACCGCATTACCGTCAATATCTGCCGTATTGGCATAAATATCGTTGAGTCGCAGTTGAGGAGCAACTGAGTTGTTGGATTTGACAAAAATTGCCCCTCCTCTTTTGTCTGCATGATTGGCTTCCATTCGGTTGTGAAAAAGGTGAATGGCTGCATTCCACAGGGCAATGGCACCTCCATCATTGACAGAACTATTACCAACGAAGTAGTTGTCTTCTAGTGAGCCATTTGTCGGGTTACCGGCATCTGTACCCAGAATCAGTATCGCTCCACCATCTCGATCATCGGCAACATTGATGGTCTGGTTATAGGTAAAATGGTTGCCTTGAGCCAGTATCCCTCCGCCTTTCAGGTAAATACCACCTCCACCTTGGGCCGTGTTATCGAAGATTCGGTTTTGAATTAGGGTTAGTGAAGTATCGACCGCATAGATCGCTCCACCATAGAGATGATCTCGGTGATTAAAAAGTTGTACTTGGTGCAGTACCACACTAGAGTTGCCATCCAGGTAAAGTGCCCCACCTTTGTCACCATTACTCATATTCCCGACGGTATTAGCCAGGGCTAATTCAGACAAAGTCACACCAACAACGCTTTGTCCTTTGAACAACTGAGTTACTGTATTCTGACCGTCGATCAGGGTGGTTTGCGATCCTTGCCCGAAGAAGGAGACATGATTCTCCAACAAAACAGGAAATGTTTCGCCACTATCAGCAGTGTAGGTTCCAGCCTTCAGGTTAATGATGGAAGGCTGAGCCGAGGTGCCAACCACTCGCGTCAAAGCATAGGTTACGGTTTTCCAGGGGGTAGACTCACTACCGTTGACCGCTGAATCGTCAACACCGTTAGTCGGATCAATATAGAAAGTGCCGCTTTGGGCATCCACGGCGGGAGCAGCCGAGGTCTGAAATATATAAGTCCGGTGCGTTGGGGCTGTCAACGGGTTACCCCAGAGATCGGATATGGATTGGAGGAACAGTTCAACACTGATCTGGGCCTTGGCAGGCAGACTGAAGTTGGTGTTGAGCGTAATCTGGTGCTTCCCTCCCGCGGGATAGCTTTGGGACAGAGTGGCCAAACCGGAGTCGAGCAACTCGCCTAAACTAAATTGAGGAGTCTGAAAATCGTCGGATGCGCCCTGCTGCTGGGTGGTAATTTTGATGCCCATTTGCTGTAGCGATTGCTGGTCAATGACTTCAGTAAAGGTAATACTAATTGGTGGATCAAAGGGCACATTGGTGGCACCATGGAGGGGCGAGGTAGATTCCACATCGGGAGGAGTATTGTCAGCGAATGTCTGGTTGGTATAGCCTCCACTAACCGACACCAAACAGATTAGGGAAAGGAAGATGTAAATCCTTTGGGTCAGTAATCGATTTCCCTGTTCTATGATCAACATGACTTATTTCGCTCCCCGCTGTATTTGCCAGAAGCAAGTTGCATCGGATTCAACTTGAAATTTGATTGCTCAGGACAACGTCAATTTAATTTTGGTTTTAGCTATTTTGCTATTTGACGTTCTCTGAATAGGATTATAATCGTCCAATGCTACCATCTGCTCCCTTGGGTAACAGCATGGTTACTTAACTCTAGTAGAGCCGAAGCTAATTGGTCAATTTAGTCGGATATTCAACCGCTTCGAGAATCGATGAAGTCGCTCTTAAATGTCAAATTGGGCAGTGTGTAGTTATAACAGACGAACGGAAGTTAACACAATTGATGCCAAAAAATAGCAGGGCTATAGGAGCCAATTCCGTTGCCTACGGTCCTGTTTTTTCGGTCTTAGGTTGATTAATATTGGCCGGGGCCAATATTAGCAAGGCCTGTCCTGGTGCGACCTCTACCTCATCAAAGCCGCTGCTGTAAATGATGGCTCTGAACCGATTCCCCTCCCGTACAATAACCGATACTGACCGTCCGTTGACGCCCTCCAACTGAAACAGATCGCCATAAGTTTTCAGGCCGGGTATACCGACCAGATTAATTCCGGCCCCTAGTTGCAGACGCTGGCTCTGAACCCGTCTACCTTCGAAGCTCATACTGATTGGCCCCGCATTTGGCGGCAAGAGGGCAATCATGCCTAAATCAGGCGTGATCGGCACATCCACCTCTTTGCCGGCCGATTCGTCTCTACCCAGATAGGTTCGCCAGGCCTTGGCCTGTTGGTCGTAAATAATCAGGAAATGCCCTGACGCCAGGCCGATCAATCGGCCAATGGCCTGGTGCAGGTCGCCAACTGTCTCGATCGACGCCGATGGCTGATCGTCAAAAACCGGGCGGCCATTTTCCAGCGGCAGATGGATAAAGCTGATCCCGCTGGGGATAGTCAGCTCAACTGTAGCCGAGACAATGAGTTCGACCTCTATCGTCGTTTCGGTCCGATTGCCGGCTATATCCTGAGCCCGAATGGTAATTGGTTTGATACCGCTGGCGGCCTGGGTGTCCGGGGCAATCTCGATCAGGGCCTGGTAACGGCCATCCTGCCACTGGAACTGGATCAGATCGGTTTTTCGGCCGTTCAAGGCCGAAACATCTGCCTCAATAGTCAACTCCTGCTCGGCCTGGATCTGAACCGTCAACAGGGTCTCAGGAATCTCGGTAGTCTCATCTGTTTTACCATCCGGCGTCGGACGTCCGTTTAGGTCCGGCCTGTTTAGATCCGGTCCATTTAGGTCTGGAGCGGGGGAGTTTTCCGCTCTGATATGGATTAGATCGGGGCTGACACTGATATTCGGGGCTGACAATTCGGGGGGTTGGTTATCGACCTCCAGCACCTGTTCCATCTTTCGATAGCCGGGTCCTAACCTGACATCCAGGTCGTAGCGGCCGCTGAGATGGGTATCGTCAATCTCAAACCGACCGGTATAGAGAAATGGAATTTCAGTCGACAGGGACAGGGGTTGGTCATCGACTAAGCCGTCGATGGAGAAATACCCCTCCCAGCCAATTTTAGCCGCCATCACCGTTAGCTCCAGTGTCTGGCCGGATCGAAGAACCGGCGTCTTGACCTCCACCCGCTCGATCGTGTTCTTAAACAGAACACCATATCTCTGTTCGGGTACGCCCTCTGGCTGATCGACCAATCCCATCACCCTGACGGTAATCTCAGACAGCCCAACTCGGCTGTCGCTGTAGTACAACCGCTGCTGGCCGCCAAAGTAGGCCTTAAAAAAACGACCGCTTTCGCTGGAGGTGGTCGGCAGGAAATACACCGTTCGCGCCGGAGGCTCCCCCGCGGCTTGCGGTAGTAACAGATCGTAGGTCTTGATTGGAACTCCAAATGGTGTCTGCAAAGGGATTTCAACCGCATCGGTGACATAGACGCTTTCGGCCTTTTCCGCACTACCGATTGGGTTGACCAGAACCGGTGGGTCGTTGGCCGAAACCACCATGACGGTAAATTGCTGGAAAGCGGTGGCCGTTGTCTGGTCCTGGGCTGAAATGGCTATTTTCACCTGTCCATTCTTATTCTTCTCAGGCACTATTTTCAAAATAGCCCCCTCTAAGGTTGTCAATTCAGAATCCAATAGGGGGAATTGACGATTGTCCATAATCTCAAAGTCGAATTTCAACTCATCTGATTCCCCCTGCTCAATGTCGACGTCCTCGAAGATCTCGTTTAGATCGACATTTCGAGAGGTATCCTCGGTGATGACAAAGTTGTCGATTGGATTAACTGCCAACGGTGGATCGTTTACCGGCTCGACAGTTACGGCCAGGCTCAACCTGATTGGCGGTAGCCGAATCGAATTCCCCTCGCTCGGAACCACAGGATCTATAGCCGTATCGGGGTCTATGATCGCGTCGGAATCTATAACTACGTCGATTGGGCTGGTGCCGTTCTGATTCTTTTGCGGCTTGATAGTCAGTGTGCCCTGATCGTCGATTGTCGCCTCTAGCAGGTCTTTGTCAAACGTCTCTTCAATCCGATAATCGAGGCGGGTAACGATAGAGACATCGAAATCCAGTTTGGCCGTTTCCCCAGCCCGATCCTTCGCGGTAATGGTTAGTCCTCCCTCTCCTACAAGTCCATTCTCATTTAGTTTTAGGTGCAGGTGGTCGCCCTGGATTTGGGCTGTTATAAAATCGGTCGTGTTTTCAACCTGATATCTCAAGTAGTCGTCGTTGGTCTCTATATCGATGTCATCAAAGTACGGGCTCAGGTACAGGATTTCGTCTCTTTGACAGAGAGGGCCTGACACCAGAGCATCGCCATCTTCCACCAAACTAATTTGAGGCTGAGTGACAATCGGCAGAGATCGGTCGAGAACCGGCTTGAAGTATCTCAGCCCTGACTGGACATTTCCGGCGGCCGCCTCCTGCCAGTCGGCCATCTTGCCGATCTGCTGACGAACGATTGGCGCATCGTTAACTGGATTAACCGTAACTTTGAACGGCTCCTCAACGGTTGCCCCATCTATATCCTGGGCTATAACGGTGACCATAACGGTTCCGTTACGATCGGCCTTTAGAGTTATGCGTAGCCTGTTCTCCTCATTGATTACGGCCTCCAACAATACCGGCACCTCCGTTAGCGGAGCGGCCTCTGTTAGCGAAGCGGCCTCTACCCGAACCCGATAGCTCAAAGCGTCCTGATCGGTCTCGATATCCACATCGGTAAACACCCGCTCCAGGGAGATGCCAACTACCTCACCGCCTTCGTAAGAAGGCGCATCTTCAGGTAAAGGCGCGTCGTCAGGTAAAGGCGCATCTTCATGCAATGACGCATCTTCATCGACCTCGATATCCGGTAGAGACTCAACCACTTGCGGCGGATCGTTAATGGATGCAACATCGAGCGTAAATTTATCCGTCGCTTGAGCTCCGGCCAAGTCGGTGGCCTTAATAGTGACCAGGGCCCTCCCGCTTCGGTTGGGCTTCAAGGTCAGTTGCAGGTTATCCAGACTGTCAACCGAGGCCGACACAAGCGTTTTTCCCTCTTCATCAATAGTCGCCTGGTAGCTTAAGTGATCGGAATCGGTTTCGATATCAACATCTGTGAAAACGTCGTCCAGGTCGATTGGAGGGATGACCTCATCCTCGCTAACCTCCAGATCGGACAGAGGTTCATCTAAAACGGGTAGTGCGTTGTCTTTATCACTTCGCAAGAAATTGAGAAAGGCATTAGGGATTTTGTCAATCAAAATGGAATATAATAGTCGATGTTCAACTACCTCCTGATCTGTCAGTCGATAGGTCTCCGATAGAATAACGCCCCTCCTGGGGCTACTATCGTCTGAAACGGCTTGACGGGTGGTGCAGAGAACCGTTATCTCCAAAAGGTCATCGACGGAAAAGGGCGCGGACGGCGAAACCATCGTTAGCTGGTACGGTCCGGGTGCGATCTCTATCTGAGTGGTGAAACCGGAGTTATCATCCGAGACCTCATCGGCATCGTCACCCAAATTCGTAATCTTCACAAAGTATATGAAATCGGATTTTGAGGCGTTCGGTTGAAGGTCTTCGCCCAGTTTAAAATATCCACCCATAATTAAGACCGGCGTGTCAGTCAGCGACTGGTAGCCGGCCGGTTCGCCTGTCAACCTCTCCGACGACCAGGCATCTCCGACCAACGGTAAGTCTATATCTGACCCAACTGTTACAAAGTAGGAGTGCCTGCCGTCGATCGGTATCACGGTAGAAGGGTCAACCGAGACAAGCTGTCCGTTATCGGCTGTCATGATACCGTAAAAACTCTGGTTCAATAGCCACAGATCACCAACAGTTTTGATCCGTTCATCGTCGAGTGGCAACCCCATCAGATTCAAACCGCTCTGCAGACGGATTGAGCTGTGGTTGTTTTCTCCGTGAGCCAGCCCTTTGAGCCGCAGTTTTACCTCCCCTATTCCGGGTTCTGTTCCAGGTTTTAATCCGGGTTTTAATATCGTGATAAATCCTTGACCGGCTGAAATGGGGGTGTCTCGGTCCGTCGCTCGGCCCTGATAGCTATACCAGTTGTTGTTCGTCCCGTTAACGTCAGGATCAGAGGTCTCTGCCGTATCACGAAACACGACCGCCTCTAATCTATCTGGACCGATCGTCTCTGCGATCGTATCGTATAAGTCAGAGACGGTATCAATCGTCCACGGAACCGGCTGTTGGACCAGCCCGGCACCGGACGGGATTTCGTCAGACAGGGTCTCACTAGATAGAATCTCATTTTGAGTATCACCGGCCGCAGGTCGGACCTCATCATCCAATACAACTCCATTATAGGCTCCAGTGCCAGCTTCCGTATAAAGGTACCGAACCACCAGGGGCAGGTGAATGAATCCCAAGTCAGGGGGAATATACAGGTCGATGTCTCGGTAGTCGTAAATGACTAACTCCGCCACCAACCTGACTTCTGTTCGGTTGCCAGCCTGGTCTATAGCCTGAACCGTAATCACCTTAGCACCGGGACTGGCCTCTGTCTGAAACGGGATAGTGAATGGCAAACGATATTGGTCTTCGGCATCTGACGCTATTATCTGAAACCGGTCCGCCTCTTCTGGGAAAAGGGAAAGGGCTGATAGATCGGCCTCAACCTTTAGCCGGGGCTCCCCGGAGACAACTAAGGCCGAGGATTCGCCGTTACGCAGAGACCAGTTCTCCAGATAGACCGATACTCGAGGTGGTTGGTTATCGATTTGGATAGCCTGGGATAGATATTCACCACCCAGTCCCTCTATCTGAACATGCAGGTCATAAAAGCCGTCTACCATCTCGATAGTGGTATTATAGGTCTTGACATTCATGGTGGTGTCAGAGGTAACAGGGGGTACAGGGGTAAATTTGGCCGTGTAGATACCGTCGTTAGCCGAAATTGCTTTTAAAGCGATCGGGACATTATCGATGCGAATAGTGCCTGCTAAACCTGAACGATTCTCCACGGCTACCACTGTAACCTGAAATTCGTCACCAAATCGGACTCGACCGTGTATCGGTTCAATAATAATATGATCGATGTTACTTTTGAAGTCGGCATAAGCATAGCCCGGCTCCAGGTTTTCGCCAGTTACCTTAATAGTTGGTGTTCCTATCTGTTTCTGCCGGTAGAACACCTGTACCGAGTCCATAAAAGCCGGGATATCTACCTGCTGGATCTGATGTGAATCGGTTAAATTATTTGGCGGTCGGCTGCCAAACCATTTCTCAAATGCCATAGCCTGTAGCCGTGATACGCCCATCACAGGATAATCTGGATTCTTTTTAGCCCGTTCGGGCCACATTCCAAAGCTCTTGATATCGGGAAAGTCTTCTGGTCTGTATTCGGTCGATTCGCCACGGACTTGCCAGAAACGATAATAGTCCTGATTGGTAATGACATAAAACTCCCCTTGCGGATTATCAACCCCAAGTTGGATGCTGACAGGTGTTATCGAGCGATAGGGTACACTGTCTTTATCCAACAGAGTAATCGTAACCGGCAGAGAGTCGCCAACGAAACCGCCGTAACTGATAACACGAAGGCGGTTGGCGTGTTGCGGGATAGCTTTTAACTGATCCTTAGTTTCGGTAAAGATGCTGGCAGCCGGTAGTAACAGTGAGTCGTAATTGTCGGAAGCGACCCGTAGTTTTTGATCGGTTGCACTGATGGCGCAACGAAATCCTGATGCTGGGCTGGTGGCACCTGCATACATTGAGTTTCGGTCTGAAACTCGCAAGGAGCTGAGATCCCCCCGCCAGGATCCACCTCTCAGTACATGCAGCCCATTGCCCGATGGAAAGCCGGAGGCATCTACCATCCCCTGTAGGAATCTATAACCTGCTAGCGGGTTATAGACGGGGGAGGTCTCCTTCAACTGGCCGTCAGAACCGTAAAAATGCGGTTGGTAAGCGTCTAAACACCACTCCAGGGCATTACCGGCCACATCGTAAAGGCCGTACAGGTTGGGATCTAAGCTACCCACTGGGCTTGGTCCATCAGGCCAAAGGTCCCGCCCTCCAACCCCGCCGAAGTTGGCAGAAGCCCGTGCCAGGGAGCCGTCGTTACCCCAGGGGTAAAGCCTCCCTTCATACCCTCCCCGTGCGGCATATTCCCATTCAGCCTCTGTCGGCAGACGTTTACCAACCCATTTAGCATAAGCGATAGCTCCATCACGACTGACACCAACAACGGGATAAATATCAAAGCCAACCTCGGTCAGGTGTTTACTTTGGAATTTTTCCGTTGTCGGGTTCCATTCAATCAAGCTGAGCTGATTATTCAGGGTTATCCAGGACGCGGCAACTTCTGGAGAACTACTAACTGCATTCAGAAATCTACAGTATTGTTCGTTAGTGACCTCGTAGGCATCGATATAGAAGCTATCTAGCTCCACCGGATGAACCGGTTTCTCATCACTATCCCCTTGCTCAAAGTGGTCGCCCATGGCATATCGGCCCGCGGGAATTCTCACCATCGGGCTCTGATCCGTGTTCCAGAGAATTCGTTCGGCGATCGTCAGTTTAAGGGGAGTTGCGGATACTTTCTGCAACACAGGGGTGTCTATGCTTATTTCAACAGGAACTGTTGTTAAAGGTAAGCCGTAAGACTGAATCAATAACTGTGTACCGTCTTTAGGTAGTGGCGTGGACAGATCCTCATTTAGCACTAAATCAAATTCGATTTGCTCGCCGACTTTCAACCTCTTGGGAAGGGAAAAATTCTTACTGATACCTATTCCATTCCAATTCGAGGCCACATGAGTCAATTCCAGCGGGCATTGGCTGGTGTTTGTCAACTGAACTGACTGTTTCGACTGTTCATCGGCCGCTAACCTTAAATTCCACCTGTCGTCAACCTCGACCGTTCCGAAATTAATAGTTCTTGGCGCCACAAGAATACTGCGATTATAATTTAGCGTAACCTGAAAACCGTGGTGCTGATGTGGACCAAAGTCTTTTCGACACTCACACTTATCGGTAGACCAAATTCCTGGCAGGTCAGTAGCCAGGATATCGACCATAGCGCTACCTTCAACCAGATCGTTGTAATCGAGTCTCAGTTGCCCTGTCACCTCAACCGGGAATCGAATCTCTTCTGTATCTAAGGTTAAGACCGCGTTTGAAAACAGGCTTCCAACTTCCAGGTCTTCCAATTTCATCAGTACCTTTTGATCCAGGTCGCCAGGTTTATAACTGTTTTTCAGTTTAAAGGACAGTGTTTTTCCACCCACGGAGAAGGATCTTAAGTCAGATGAACCAGCCCTTCCAACGTTGAAATCCTTGTCAACGATGGCTAAGTCTTCCCCAACCTCATCAGTAAAAATAAAAAATTGAGGGAACGAGAGTTCGCTATTCCTTTCACGATAAGATATGGATTTAACGTCGATTGAGGTCAGGGCTGTTCCTGTGTATCCGTATTTGACGGCTTCAACTAAATAAGATCCCCTATCACCTATTTTTCTATCTTTGTCATCAAAACGCAGGTTCAGGTCGATAATTTCGTCCTCTGCTAACGGAGATCGAATCACGTCTAGGCGCTGATCCATCGAGTGGGTATTGGAACTCATCGAAAGTACGGGAGTGGTATTTTTGACCGAAAAGAGGTAGCCTGGTTGCAGCAGTTCAGCCGTTAATTTTTCTTGGCCCTCAACCGTTTTCTGTCGCGTCTTCAGAAACCTAAACTCACCTTGTGCGGCCTCAGTCAGTGAATCTGTTCTACTCTTTTCTATCTGTTTCAGCCGATCATCCAAAGATAGGTAAGGCGTCGTCGGCTGCTCCCTTTGCTGGCTGGAAAATAGTACCAACGTATCGGTGTTTTGATATGGAATTTCTACCTGGACAGGAAGTTCCGTCAAGTCATCAATCGATTTCCCTTCTGAGTCTAGAACCTCAATTTTGAAAATATACTCAGGATCCGGTCTTTCAGAAAATAGAGATTCCAAACGTTGGATTTGTGTTGTCTGCCACCGGGCATCATTAACCTCTGAATTTCTAGATAGATTCTGCCTCAAGTTACTGATTTGCTGAAGATCCCACCTGCTGCAAATCAGCAAATTTTCCGAGGGGGGAAGCGTGAAAATAGCCTGTTGGCCAACGATGGGGATAATTTGAACCTGCGGTTGATCTGGAAATTCTTTAACTGTGTCCAGCTGAATATCCCAGTCGACTTTACCGCTGTACAACTGATCAGACGTTATTGCTTGCCAATCAGTTTGCAATACCCGTTGTTGACCATCAGAATCAGACAGGATTAATGTCCGTTCCAGGTCTTTGCGCTCGGCATTCTGCAAAGGTAAGCGTAGCAGGGGCAGGTGAAGCCAGGTGTGAAAAAACCTCCCAGCTTTATCTATTTTTAGTTGTTCGTCTAAAATTGGCCTCTCATTGATTAAGCTGGTTGGTCCCTTCATCTCAAAGCTTAACGTACTCTCCATAAGGAAACTAAGTCCATCCAGAAAGATAGCATTCAAGACCCGCTCTGGATTTTTCTTATCTACCAGTTTCCCCTCTACATGAAGGATCGGAGATACATTGAGCGGGTAATTTCCTAACTTATGAACCTTTTCTGGAATATCCCAGGGTTGTCCGTTAATGGCCCATCTTTTGGCCCGGGGCAAGTGGGCAAAAAAGGCGTTCCCCACAGGTAAAATAGGCTGTCCTTCAAGCTTGTAGGCATCTGTCAGGCTGGAAGATAGCGCGGCTTGTTCCACAGGTACAACGTCTCCTGATAGCTCCTGATTATTGTCTAAGCCGATCTTGACGACCTGTCTTGAAACCGCTTCATAATGGAACATTTCACCATTCTCGCTGACCCAGGCAATTCGTGAAAACAGAGTTGACAATTCATTCACGCTAGGATTTACTGGTAGACCGATTAGATTCCAACCTGCAACCCAATCGACTTCGGCTGTCTGAATCGGCGGAAACTTGCAACCTGTCCATGGATGCCCCTCAAGCTTCATCCTCACCGTTTTCGCTGTGTTTGGCCGAACAAGCACCATACCTAAGCTATTGGTAATTACCAGGTCGGTATCGTCATGGTTTGGGTATCGCCACCAATTACCCTGGCCTGGGTGGTAGGCGAAAATACAACTGATCTCTCCCAATTTTTTGATTTGGTCATAGACCTCACTGACACGCTCTATTCTTTGAAACTGGTCATTGATGTAGAAAGGTCTTGCCGTCAAGTGCAGTAAGCTAATTCTCGGTGGAATTTCCAGATTGAGCTCGGATATTATGACGGTTACGACTAACGGGTTATCGGCTGCATCGGTTAGTTTAAGAGAACCCGATGGAGACCCCTTACTGTAACAATCGAATTTAAGCTCTCGAATATTTGGGACTGAATCTATGGAAAAGGTGAAAATGATATTTTGGCCAGGCGCCAACGCTTCAATAGGGACAAAAATGCTGCGGCCATCTGCATACCAAGTTGCTAATTTAGCAACAGGCAATCCTATTTGGGGGTCAGGTTTTACAACCAGGTTTTGCCTATTAACAGGTAACAGCTCATCGGGGAGATCCAGACGAATTTCACCGCAATCCATTCGGCCAGTCGCGGTATAGGTTAGTTCTAATTGACCGGGTTCAGCCACGCAGAGCGGATATAATTGTTTGTTTGCTAAACCTGGCTCGTAGAGTGGATTCTGAGTTGTGTTCGCAATCTGACCGCTTCCATCTTCCGCTTGAACATACAGGTTGCCTACCCGCCGGCTATCCAACCCGTTTTTGTCGATCTGCAGATTCTGATTAATGTCCCCAGCAACTGGTGTTGCCCAACAACGAATCTTCTCGTTTTCGGTTTGGCCGGCGCCACCGAAGACCCTTTCTTTAATATCGTATGGATCAGAACTGGAATCGGGGGTGTCGGTGTAAAACTTGACAAAGGGTTCTTGGGTGTAGTATTCAATGGTTAGTGTCTCTCCCCCCTTCAACCAGCGTAGCTTGATATCGATCGTGCGGTCATCTGTGGTGATCGAAGTAAAGGCTCCAGACGGAGATACGGTTGTAAAACCGGTTTCTCCGGGGTTCGTTACCTGGCATACCGACCAACTGTCCGGTAATTGTAACCTGACTCTCCCCTGGTCCATTAAGCCATCAGCCGTGTAGTGGAGAGCGATCTTTTTCACATTGGCTCCAGCCGACACTACGTTGCCCAGTCGCAGATCGTTTTTTTCTGCTACTCCGCCTAACTCCTCCAGTACTTTACCGTTTAACCCACCTCTTCTATACTGATCTGTTAGATCGAAGGACAACTGTTGTCGACCTAAGGAAAAAGAGAGTCTTCTCGGGATCTGTGGCGAGACGACGGTATCAGAGTGATTATTGGTCTCTTCCGTAGCAGTGATGCGCCATTGGCCATAACCGTCTTTTTTGTCGGTAAACGTGTATGTCCGAGTCAAATTTGAGTCGAGTGGCTCTTCAGAAATATCAGAGGCCTCAGAAGCCAGATGGGATATTGAAATCGAGCCGGTTTTAATCACTGTCAGCCCGTCACCTCGGTAATTGAACCCAAAGGCCTCTATTGCTAAATGTCCGGTCCCATTGATCGCTTTGGATGTCTGCACACTTATAGATCCCGACTCTATTGGGCGACCAAAAGGTTTCTCTTCCGAAGCTAAGCTGAAAACTAAGTCGTGTTGAACAAGGGAATTTGGTAATTCCAGATTTCTGTTGACCAGCTTAAAACTGTCCTTCTTGTTAATTACAAACTCGGCTGTGTAGAGGTCTGCCTGAGACGGAGTAGGGCTCATATTAACCGTATTGAACGGATTCAGGGTTCCCCAGTTGGGAGGTACCCTCATCTGAAACTCAGCGTTCTTAAGCCGAACCGGCGCCCGGTATTCGAAGGTTAATCGCCATCCATCTCCACCCGCCGGTAGTTCAACAGTTCTGGTAAGGCTGCCATTCAACTTACCGATTTCGTAGTCGCTGTTTAAAGTAAATTCCAGTTGGTTAGAGCCCAGTTGATAAGTTAACTTACTACCTGCAGTGGGTGAGTACTGACTATCAAAATTCCCGGCATCATCACTGACTCTAATTTTTCGGCCAGTGTCGGTGAAAGTGAATTTTTGGGAGCTATCTAGTGGGGAAATTTTAGAAGGGTTGAATGTAATTTCGCCGGAGCCTCCTTCGATAAATTGGAGGACTGTACCCGCAAAGGAATAGATTGAGCTGGTGTTGGTATAATCAATCTCAATAGGCCCAATTTCAATGTCCTTTGTAACGATTGATGGTACATTAGAGGTGGGATCACAGTGCTGTAAATCAAGATCCTTAATATGCTCAATTTTACTCAAGGTCACGTGACCGGTCCCGTCCGGAACCAGGTAGAAGGGTACCGAAGTAGATTTCCCACCGATGGCTACTTCGAAAATGTGCTCGCCTTCATCCTCGCTGGATAAGCCGTAGTATGTCAGCTTTAAGTCGTCGTCACTATTAGGGCGTGGCGGATTATCTACTTCATAGATTCGATCAGAATTACTTAAAACATAGGTGATTTTATCTCCGGCCGGATTAATACGCCCATAGCTGCTCGTCTCTTCTCTCTCCAGACCATCTTGATTCAGACTGGCCAGTTGCGTAATCTGGGTCAAACGGTCGTGGACAAAGATATTAAATAGACCGGTATCTGCGATTGGATCCAGGTTGATGGAATTAGATCGGAATACAACATAGCGACCGTCCGCACTGATAGAGGGGATATCGCTTAGTCCGTTGCTGATAAAGCTGGCTTCATCACAATCGGTAGTAATACTGACTCTCTCAGTAGTCAATACCGCTTGCAGCCCAGCGGTAATTTGGTCTGGATCGACTATGGTAAGAAATATATCACTGGCCTGATTACAGTCATTCAGAACGAGTGTCGTAGCGACCGAATCATAAACCACCAATAGGTTGCTATTAGAACCAATGGTAATATCCGGGGAGTTGCAATCATCGTTAGCTTGCAATCCATCAGACCTCAAGCTCAGGCGTATTGTCTGTCGTTGGGCAAAATCATAGAGGAAAATATCTCGCTTGCCATTGGTATCACTATTATCCCCTACCAGATTACTGGCCTCAGAAGCAAACGCGATATATTTTTTGTTGCCATCGGAACTGACGGTAATAGAGGGGTGATCGCTATCCTCATTTCCATCCGTAAGTTGCGTTGCCTGCTTGGTTTGTGTTTCGTAGAGGTAAATATTTCGTGGCCCCATCTGTAACTCAGCCTTCTTGACAGTACCATTTTCTGTCCAGTAGAGCTGATCGTTATGGATCGTAAGGTCACTGGGACTGGTTAAGTTGGGTGCCAGGTCGATGAGTAGGGTGCCATCGATTTCAGCCCGTTTAATAGTGTTACTCTCTATCCAATAGAGTTGATTATTATAGATCGTAAGACCATCTACTACCCCCTGGATGGATGGGGCCGGCCCCTGATCCAGGGAACCGTTCAGGTTGGCCCTCTGTATTTTCTGGGTAGCCGTATCTATCCAGTAGAGATAGTTGCTGTCGATCGCGATGTTAGTAGGACTAACTAACCCATTAGCCGGTGACACCAATGGCATGATATTGGAACCGTCCAGATCTGCCCGTTGAATCTCTCTACCGTTAGTCCAATAGAGGTAGCTGTTATCGACAACAAGATCCTGCACGGGATTTCCAACCAGGTTATCGGTATTTGAGGAGAAGGTAATATAACGACCATCGCTACTAATACCTGGTGAGTTACTGTTATTATTGCCCTCTGTCCCCTTAGTATGTAGACTAACCCGTGTCGTGGTGCTGGTTTGGGTGTCGTACACAAAGGTGTCAATGCTACTGTTGGAGTCGTCAGCCACCAGGTTAGTGGCTGCTGACTCGAAGGTGATATAGCGGCCATCGAGGAGCGGATCTTCAGAATTGCTGATACTTGGTGAATTACTGTCACCAGTAGCCTGAGCACCACTGCTATCTAGGCTAACTCGTGCAGTGGTGCCGGTTTGGGTGTCGTGCACAAAGATATCAATGCTACCATTAGTATCAACGGCCACCAGGTTGGTGGCATTGGACTCGAAGGCGATATAACGGCCATCACCGCTGATACTTGGTGAACTACTGTCACCATTAGCCTGAGCACCACTGCTATCCAGACTGACTCGCGTCGTGGCACCGGTTTGGGTGTTACGCACAAAGATGTCTGCGCTATTATTGGTATCAAGAAGAGCGTCCTGCACCAAATCCACAATATTGGAACCATTCGGATCGGTTCGTTGTATTCTGTTGCTTCCAGTATTAGCCCAATATAGGTAGTTATCGTGAATAAAGATTCCGGTTGGATTGTCCACACCATCAGTTTCGGTTGCCAGGTCAGTAACGCCGGAACCATCCAGATTAGCGCGTTGGATTTTGTCGCTATCAGTGTCCGCCCAGTAGAGATGCATGCCATCAGTGGCGATAACATTAGCTCGCGCTGGCAAATCAATGGTACTGGTTGAAGAGACGGTGTCCCCGATTGCGCTGGAGGTATAAACAACATAGGCATCAGTCCCGTTTAGGGGAATAGCAATGTCAGGATGGTAACTTTTTCCGTTGACCGTAATTGGGGAGGGTGCCTGTTCTGAAGTGACATCCTGGAGGTAAATATTTCCCCCGTCGGCAAAAACTTTGAAATCTCCTTCTTGTACTGTGTCAGGCAGGTCGGCTCCGATATTTTGACCACTAGTCTCTACGATTCGAACCGGCCCTCGATATCTTCCAAGTTGTAATTTGTCTGAGATGCCGGACGGCTCGTTGAAATCTCCGGGGATTAGCTCGAGTTCTCTCCATTCGGCCGTATCCTTAACAAACAAGGTCGTATGGTCCTTAGGCGGACTGTCTTTAAAGTCATATATGGGTGACCAGCCCTCCGGCGACCAGATTTCAACAGATTGTAGCGCTGTGCCGCTGAGCATAAAGGTGACCTTGATGGGCTTGTCGATTGGAAACATACGGCTTCCATTAACCTCGTGGGTTATAGTGCCGTCGGAATTAAGGTTCACAAATACTTCAGTGAAGAAGCGGGCTTGTACTATAGGAACAGATATGTGGAATAGAAAGAAGATCCAAATAGTCCAGATATACGAGCTAAAATATCTATTCAGATTGTAACTACTTTGCATAGAAAACAATGGACGGTTGTATTATCAACCCGGTGGTCCTGGCTGAATATTTATTGATAGTGACAAATGAAAGGCTGGTTATAGATTGTAAATGACAGAAGAAATTGTCCTACTGTCCGACAACGCCTTTGCGAAAAATCACAGTTAAATCACAGTTGAAGCGACACAATTAGTAAGGCAGAAGTTCTAAATGAGAGGTGTAAAAGGCATAACTTTTATAAAGGCAGACACAAGAATTCATTAGGTGCCAACAAAGGATAGTCCAAATAAATATAAATAGTTCGTTAGCATGTTCCATGCCCATCTAAATTTTGGGTGATGTATAAAACAATACCCAAACCCGAGAGTAAACAGTAGTTAGCGGTAATTATAACATCGGTTCCGATCCGAATAACTGTGATATAATACAGTAAGATTAGCTAATCTCCTGTAACTAGTAGGACTAGTAATCGAAAAGGGTGGTCTCATGAAAGGGGAAATGTGTTCAGGTTGTTTTCGTGCCATACTCCAAATACGCCACTATCTAGCTGAACTTATCATCCAGACTAATTACAGATATTTACTAGGTTCGCCCGAAAGTTAGGATTTAATTATGCCGCCCAAAGTATTCCACCCATTTCAAGTTATCTTTCTTTTTATTTTTTCATTAATATGTTCACTAATATGCCTACAAATATACGCTCAAGAGAATTGGGAGGCAACACTTCAGGCTACAAGTGACGGACCAAAAGGTTCATCTAGCACATTGACCTTCACCACACAAGAGGGGGCAACGGTAGATTACGACAGTAAGATTGATCGAGCTGCCCCACCGCCACCTTTTGCCCCGGTCAACCTTGATATTTATTTCCCCTTGCAAGGTCACCGGTTTGTGTCGAGGCTTCTAACTGATGCCAAACCATTTTCACCAACCCAAACTTGGACACTCAAGCTCCGAGCTGATACTGATGGCGGATCTCTGTCTTGGGACTTGGCTCAAATACCGGGTGAGACCTCGGTAATGATGCAATTGCCTGACCAGACTGAGATTAACATGAGACAAACAGCTCAAGTTGCCTATGTAGCTAAAGATGGACAGCATCAAACCTATGTTATCACAGTAAAAACCTCGGAAGCGGCACAACCTGTTGTTGTACCCACCAACTTGCAACCCGTCAGCTTGACATTTGAAGAGGACTCCACCGATAACGACATCACATTAACAGCCACCGTTAGCAATAATCAGCCCTTGACCTTCAAAATCGAGACCCAACCGACGAACGGAACACTGAGTGGCGCTCCACCCAACCTGGCCTATAGCCCTAACCCTAACTTCGCCGGTACGGATAGCTTTACCTTCGCAACTGAGTCGGGTAACGAGACCGCCACACAGACCGTCGTCATTACGGTAAAAGCCTCGGAAGCGGCACAACCTGTTGCACTCGACCAATCGGTAGAAACGCTAATCAATCAGCCAAAGAGAATCCCGCTAGAATCAACTGATGTGGGCAGTTCGGAACTGACTTATAGTATTATTTTGCAACCAAGTCATGGAACCCTTTCAGCCACCAGCCCGGATCACTATGTCACCTATACTCCCCAAAACGGGTACACCGGAGTTGATAGCTTTACCTTCAAAACGAACGATGGTCAACTCGATAGCCTCCTAGCTACGGTTTCTATTACTGTAGTTAGTGATCCTGCTCCACAAAACCTGGATTGGTCGCCTAAACCAGCTATTGCCGAAGAGGACTCAGAGATCGAGATCGAGTTAAAGGCCACTGACCGAGATCCGGTGGACGGCACCGACAATCCGATCAGCTTCTATCAAATTATCAGTTTGCCCTCTTTCGGGCAAATTATAGGAGTAGATTCGGACCAGAAAACGGTTAGTGGGGAAATCGTTTATAAACCTGAACCAGATTTCCCATACACTAGCACCTCTGCCAGCGATAGCTTTAGTTTTGTTGCTAACGACGGAGCTTCCAACAGCACTGTTCAAGTGGTATCGGTTACAGTCGCACCTGTAGCGGACGCACCAGTATCTGAGGCACAAGATATACAGATTATTGAAGATTCGACGGATAATCCAATCCTTCTATTTGGAGCTGATCCAGATCAAGATGAACTCACTTTTCAGGTTGTCTCTGATCCATCTAACGGAATTTTGTCTGGATTGGAACCTAATTTGTACTATACCCCAGCCGTAGACTTTGTCGGCCTAGATACTTTTTCCTATATGGTGACTGACAGCACTGGCCATACCAGCTCTCCATCTACTGTTTCTATAACCATAACGCCTATCAATGACAGCCCGGTAGCGGACGATCTTTCGATAGTCATCCTGGAAAATTCAGTCGATAATGCCATTACACTTACAGCCAGTGACAGCGATGGGGATGTCTTATCTTTCTCGATCCTGAATCAGCCAGTTAATGGCCAACTGCGCTTAGAAGGGAATATTGCCTACTATACACCAGACGATAATGTTAGTACTGATCGCTTTACCTTCAAGGTCAACGATGGGCAACTGGATAGTTCAGAAGCTACCGTCGCTATTACTGTCGGATTGGAAACGGTTGTGTCGATAGATCCCGTTATTGGGACTCAAACGAGCCTTTATCTCGCCGATGGCGAAGTTCAGGTCGAAATCCCCTCAGGATCTGATCCCGCTATTAGTAGCATCGAAGTCAGTGTTGCATATTCTGATTTTAAGGCCATTGAAACTGCACAGACAGACCTTGAAAAAGCGGAAGTTGCGAAAGATATTGTCAAAAAGTTAAAAAGGGAAAATCTGCCAAACTTGACACCGGTAGCAGAGGAACAGATCGAAAAAGACCTTCGGCGTGCTGTCGGCCCGATGTTATCGATTCAGATAAAGAAAAATGACGGTAAAGATCAAACAGATTTCCAAGATCACCCACTACAAATTCGAGTTCCTAAAGTTGGTGACGCCAATGCTCTCGTTTTGGCTGATGCTACTGGTAGCGAATTAATACCAACCACAGTGGATGGAACGATACTTGTCGGTGAACTTCACCACCTGAGTCTGGTTTTCAGCGTTGTTAATTTGCCACCCAGGGCAGAGCCACAAACTTTGGAGGTTGATGAGGATGCAGAGATTGGAATAATGCTCTCGGCTAGTGATCAAGACAGTGATAGTTTGACGTATGTTATTGTCACTGAACCGTCTAACGGTAAACTGTCGGGTCTGATCCCAAATATGACATATACGCCCAATACCAACTATAATGGAACAGACAACTTTTCCTTCAAAGTTAATGATGGTGCAGTCGATAGCTCAATGGCTACCGTCTCGATTGCAATCACCCCCCAGAATGATCCACCAACTGTGGCGGACATCAGTCTTACTACTCAGGAAGATATTCCCCTCCCCATTCTTTTCAAGCAAGATGATATAGATGGAGATTCACTAACCTATGCCATCATTACCCCCCCACAGAATGGAAGTTTATCTGAGTCGAATGGTCAGTACACTTATACACCCAAGACCAACTTTTTTGGTGCTGATAACTTTACGTATCGAGCCAATGATGGTATAGAAAACAGCCTGATAGCTAAGGTAATGATCGTCGTTGAAGAAGATCCTGAAGCCCCGCTTTTAGCCTCGCTCCCGGATCTAACGCTATTAGAGAGCGTTAGGACGAAAACCGTTTCATTGGTAGCGACAGACGATGAAGAGCCTTTGATTTTTTCAGTTACAAGCTCTGATGAAGAGATGGTTTGGGCTGATATTATAGACCAGCAATTGCATCTGACGCTGCCTAATATTCGCTACGGTGAAACGCAGATTCTAGTCACGGTCACTGATCCAAGTGGTTTTAGAGATACGGAATCCTTTCAAGTATCTGTTCTACCAGCAGAAGATAAGCCCGCTACGGAAGAACCTGCATGGGTTGTAGTCGATGAAGATTCTGTCGAAGGTGTTTCGGTCGCACTGTCGAGCTTGGATTTAGATGCGGATCTCTTAACCTGCACCGTTGTTAACCCACCTGATCATGGACAACTATCCACCTTGATGACAGTTCTGGTTAATGGAGAAGAGAAATATGCAATTTACCGGCCAAATCCTGACTTTTTTGGCGTAGACCAGTTCTCGTATCAGGTTAGTGACGGCGTTAAACAAAGCCAAACAGTAGTGAAGGTTGCAGTTATTCCGGTCAACGACGCCCCGATAGCAGTTTCGCTAACAGGAGAGAGGAAAATTCAGACCACTGAATTGGAAACACCCATCCAATTGAAAGCAGAAGATAGTGATGATGATGAACTGACATTCAAGCTGGTAGAAGGCCCTAAATATGGGAGGCTGAAAGGGATTGCTCCTAATCTGACCTACGTTGCCCCGCTCGATTTTTCAGGCTTGGATTACTTTACTTTTAAAGTGATAGATGAGGCCACAGTCAGTCAAGTCGCAACTGTCGAAATTGTTCGCAACTTTGCAACTCATCGTTTACATCTCCCACAGGGGTTTACTTTGATCCATTTACCATTCAAAGTAATGGGGAAAAATTTAAATGGAGATCGAATTCCGGTAGAAGTTAAAAAGGTTAGTGATCTATATGACCTGATCGGAGGTGAAGCCGCCAACTTTTTGATATTATATGAGACAAAACTTCAAAGGTGGGTTAGTTACCTGGGACGTGAAAGCGCACGTGGTGGACAAACAGACCTAAGCTTGACACCAGGTCAAGGGGTCTTCGTTGTAATGAAGAGAAGTGTTACACTTGACCTATACGGTAACCCTTACCAGAAGAAAGCCAGAATTGTCCTGAAGCGGGGGGTAAATTTGGCAGGCATTCCTATCAAAGACCCACGATTAACTCAGGTTAGTGACATCTTAAGGCTGCAAGAACTTGCTGAGAGTATTTCTACCATTATTGTTTATGATCAGGGAGTTTTCAGACCAATTAATCGACCCGGTGATCGTGGTGATGTAGACTTGACGGGAACAGAAGGGTTGATTATTGTCGCTACTCGAGATATTGTGATCGACTTGACCGGCGTTGGCTGGCCGTCGCGGCCATCATACTAAAGTGTTGCAAAAGCAGAGTCTTACCCGACCTCAAATTCGCCTTAAGACGGAGTTTCCGCCCCTCATCCCAAATGTGTCACCGCTGTCCCTGCACAGGAATTGTGGCTGGTGCGGGGCACCAGGTACACCTTTACCCTTGCGTCCTAGTGTACCCTTGTGTCCTAGTGGACGTCGATCTTACCGATGGTGAGGAGCCCGGGCAGACCTAGTCGTGCCACACGTGGGAAGACACCTGGTCGTCAAGGGCAAGTTCGGGGATACTATTCACCACTTTGGCTAGGATTCATTTTAAAAGATTGGCAGTCCGGCGGTCCATCCACATTAAGAGTCGGACGACTTCTTCCAAACATGCTCTAAAGTTCATAAATCGCAAGAGATGGAAAACCAGCCGCTGGACCGTGCTTTCATTGACAACGGTAGTTGAGTGTGATACAGTTAAATGTCAGTATTTCATTTGTCATAACGCCTGCCAATGGCTTAAAGCCTACAATTACGATTGTATTTCGTTTGGGCTAAGATAATGCTGGAAGATAAAAAAACAGATTGAAGTTACAAGCAGAGATCGATGGACGATAAGGCACTAGTTGAAACCATTACCCGTACCGTAATGGAGCGACTGCATCAGACCTCACCAGCAGAGGTGGAGGGGTGCAGCGGTTGTGCGCTTCGACAATGTGGCAGAGGCGCACGAGTTTGCGATACAGCCAAAGTGGAACATAAAATACCGGTTGGGGTGTCTGCTCGGCACGCCCACGTATCCCAGGTAGACCTGGAGGTTTTGTACGGTTCAGGTTATCAACTATCGGTTCAAGCACCGCTTTATCAACCAGGAGCCTTTGCCGCTGCAGAAACGGTTGCTGTAGTTGGACCTCGACTTCGGGCTTTAGAAGGTGTCCGTATTCTTGGCCCGGTCAGAGATTATTCTCAGGTTGAAGTGGCTAAAACGGATGCTATTCGCTTGGGTATCGACCCACCACTGCGCGATTCTGGTGATTTAGTCGGAGCTTCTCCGGTAACCTTGATTGGTCCTGCCGGGTCTGTCTATCTGCCCGAGGGCGCAATTTGTGCAGCGCGGCATATTCACATGACACCAGAGGAGGCCAGAGAGTTTGGTGTCGCGGAAACCTCCCGTCTTAGGGTTAAAATACCGGGAGAGCGGGCCTTGGTTTTAGAAAACGTACGACCGAAGATTGATCCTAGTTATGTGCTTCAGATGCACTTAGATACCGACGATTCTAACGCTGCTGGTCTTCGAGGGGGAGAAGCCTTAGAAGTTTTGTGGGATGAAGAATAGTGACCCGTTGCGTCAGCAGGTCGAAGCGGCGGTCAGACAAGCACTGGCAAAAATGGCCGAGACCGATGCTAACTCAGCGAAATCGGTGCTGGTTATTTTAGATGCTGGTGCGGTCTCACTTGACGTATGTTTAGCCCAGTTGGCAGAGTGCCGGCAAAATGGACACTCCCTCACCGCACTGATTTCGTCGCTAGCCAGTCAAGTTTACAATCTCGATATAGTTAGATCTGCTATCCCGGATCTGATGGTGGAAACAACAGATTTACCCCTCGGGAAATTGGTTTCCGATTTTAGCCTGCTGGTAATTCCCGTTTTGACAATCAATATAATGGCCAAATTGTCATTGGGGGTTTCGGATACACCGACTAGCTATCTACTGGTTCAGGCACTCCAGCAAGGTAAAACGATCATTGCTATAGATCAACAGCATTCAACAGAGACAACCGGTTATGCGGATCATTTGCGGCAGCAGGTGCTACAGTATCAGCAAAGGCTGCAAAGTTTTGGATTACGATTCGTACCGGTCAACCGATTGGCAGAGTCGATAGTTAAGAGTAGTAAACAGATCCATTTCTGCCCGGCAACAGATCAAAGAAGTAAACTCTTGGGCCGTGACTGGATCGACCAACTGCCGTTGTCGATTGAGGAGATTATCTGTCCTGCATCAACCGTAATTACGCCTTTGGCCTTTGAAGAGGCCAAAAAAAGAGGTGTTATGATTAGTCTAATGGAGGCAAAACCGTGAAACGATATTTGAGTCTCTCTCTTTTGTCAATCTTTTTTGTTTCGGCTGCCTATGCTGAATACCAATACGACTATTTTTCGGATCGTGTGAGTCGTGAATTTCGGGATGGTTACGATCTGGAAGATTGGATTGAACGGGGTAATGCGACCGTTACTGCTAGTCCCCGTTTTGCTGATGGTGTTCGTCTAACTGCCTGGGCGGGTGAACATACCGAGGACGAGGAATACGAGTTTGCAATCGCCAGTGCGATCTATCACTTTGAGATTCCCAGTAACAGTCAGTATATTGAAATTTTGGTGCGTTACCGAGGAGAATCAACCTCCTCTAACCTGGAAGACTATGAAGACATTGCGGGTCGGATTTGGATTCGCAATACTAAACAACGAGAGATGCGTCGTCACCAAGACGACGGTGATGAAACCCGTTACGGCGATACTTTCATTCTACGTGCTAAACGACGTGCCGAAACGATTAAAATCCCTGCGGTCAATCACGTCAAGGATGGGTTAATGGAGATGCACATTGTGGTCGATGGCAGCGGACAAGTTGATGTCGAGTCAATCAGTATATCAACCTACCGGCATCAGCCAGAAATTCGGGTTGTGGAACAACATATTGAACACTATCCGTGGCAATCTTGGCATCGGTATAGCTACCTCTACTTTTACGATGGCCCTATCTACTATACCTATCCGGGACACTACTTGGCCTGGCACTATCCGATTCGCAACAGTGTTTACTTATCTATGCGCCGCTCTTACGGTCGAGCAGCCCATTGGTATTACAACTATCGGCGTCCCCCTTTCCGCCGTTATCGCCGTCAATCAAACGAGGTCCACATTCAATTGCATAACCCAACTAGCCCGGCTCGTAATCAGCTGAGTAGTTGGTCTGAGGATTACGAACAGACACGTAGGTCTTATGCGCGGGGGCAAACCGGATCGTCTGCCGTCGCTCGAACTGCTGTAGCTAGTGAGGTTCAAGCCGTTATGCAACGACACCGAACACAACCCATACTGGACACACGCGAAATCAAAGATCGGCTAATAACGATGAGACGACAACAGTTGGAGCGCTCTCCAGATCGTTTAGCCAATTCCAGCCAAATGCGAACTGGCAGCACTAAAAGGCGCGGTTTTAGCACAAGGCAAGGGTATACTGGCGGTCGCCCTTACCGGAATAGTAATGTCGGCAGGTCTTCAGTTCAGCAGTACCGGTCGGCACCGGTTACCAGATCGAGTTCCTCTGCTTCAAAATCGAACGCTAGAGCAATGAGGGAGTATCAACAGTCGGCACGCCAGCAACAGATTAGCCGGCGCTCAACAGCATCATCTTCTTCGTCTAATAGCAGTGATGATGACCGAGAACGGAAGAATCGCAGTACCAATAATCAAAGAACGCGAAGAAGGTAGTTTTTTGGTTTAACTAAATCTTTGAACGCATTGGTAATCAACAAAATGCAGGGCATTCACCAAGGTTGTGTTGGTTCCCTTTGTTTTACGTTGAAGTTTGTCTCCAGACTTTGATATGATTACCCGCTAAATTTGGTTGGAGCCTAAGGTTTTGGAATTTTGGTGCTATGGATCGGGATCTACTTCTTTTCTGCTACTTTCTATGCTCCTGTCGACGGCAGTGGCCGCCAGCCCGGTTGCCAGTAGTAAAGACATCCAGGCTTACAATAGCTACGATAGTTTGCCTCGTCTCATTTCACCGGTCGGGTCAGTAGTGAGATCGGTTGTGATTCCAGGTTGGGGGCAAATCCACGCCCGAAATTATGTTTCGGGCAGCTTTTCTTTTTTGGCAACAACGGGCCTGCTGGTCGGCGGATTAGTGTCGCACCGCTCTTTTCGTCAGATCTATGACAATGAATACGCTCCGGTAGCTAAAGTAAACTCCAAATCACCGGCGGCCCTATCAATCTACGGTAGTGTCAACCAAGTTTATAAAATCAGACAATTTTTTTTGCTGACGGCCGCTGGGGTTTGGGCCTATAGTATTGTCGATTCCTATGTAGCGGCTAATCTTCGAAACGCTAAAAGTAAGTCGCAGGTTCTCCTGCGAGATGCTACCAAAATTGAGAAACTTAGCTTAGAAATCAAACCCGACCGCATCTCGTTTAGAACTCAACTTGAGTTCTGAGATTTAGGACTGTTTGCTGGAGGTTCATTCTTCATGTGGCGCTTGTCAAAATACGTTCTTACCCCTATCCTTTTAGCTTTAACTACCCTGTTTTACAGTTGTGGCGACGCTCCTCCTATCGGTGCGGCTCAGCCTGAAGAGGTGGCTGCGATTTCGACTGTTTTGAAACGCTGGCGGGAAGGCTATGAAAACGAAGATGTCGACATATACATGAGCGCCTTCTGGCCAGAAGGTTTTCGCTGGGTCTCTGATATGGGGACAGACCAAGATAAAACAGATGACTACGAATTCACCGACATCCGACAAGAACGTGAATCTGCCATTCGCGTCTTTTCTCGTTACCAAGACCTAGAAATTGAAATTTCGGAACCGCCAGAGATTACGCTTGACGAAGACCGGACAAGCGCTGAGGTGCGGAATCACTACCGGATCCAGGGGTTTGTCGCCGATGGTGAATCTTTACAAGGCGGTTACACCGGCTGGTATGCAGAGGGCGATAATATTTTCACCTTTGAATATCGCACTAATAAAGAGACACAGAAAAAAGAGTGGCGAATTACTGAGTGGATTGACGAAGCCTTTACCGAGGAAGAGATTCGACGCGCCAACAACCTGTAACCTCCAACAGAACTAATAAGTAGATTCACAGAATCATCGCTGATGGTAGCTGACACCCAATTTCGAGACTATCTGGCGGTCATCAAGAAGCACGACTTTATTATCTGCCTAAGTCTGCTGACTGTTGTTGGTAGTGCGCTCTCCGTTGGCGTGTACTTGCCGAAGATCTATGCGACGTCAGCTTTAATTCTGCTAGTTCAACCATCCTCACCGGCCGGTGTTTCCTCAGCTAGCGTGTTTCAAAGCGTATTATCAGGTGGATTCAGTAGCGGTGAAATTGAAACTATCAGCCAACGATTTACCGCCGATTCAATGCTGAAACATGCACTAGACAACCTGGAAGAAACTGAGGTTTCGGGGGTTCAATATACGCCCTCAATCGGTAGAATTAAAAAAAGCCTATCAGCTAAAAACCGTCCGGATACAGACTTCATTGAGATCTCCTTAAAAGCGAGCGAAAACCATGGTGGAGAAAGGTTAGCGGCTTCTATAGTCAACCAATTAATCTGGGATCTACAGGATATGCGGGAGGAGGAAGACTTAACTCGAACCGAACACCGTCGGGGCTTCTTGACAGAAAAGTTGGCGGATCTACTGGATCAGATTCAAGATCGAGAAGATGAGGCATTTGAATTTGTGCATAAAAGGGGAAGCCCTGTAGTCTGGCAAGCAGAGATTGCCAGTTCTCTGGAACAGCGTACCGAATTGACAAAGGCGCAGATGGAATTTAGCCAGACCATCGAAAGTTCCAAAACCGAGTTGCGTAGACTAAAGGAAGAGCTGACAAAGTATCCAGAGTTTACCAAGGCCTCCGAGTCGGCTAACCTCGACCCACTTTGGTCCCAGTATCAGGAACAATTGACCTTATTGAAGGTAGCTCACATAGGGCTGGAGGCCAAATTGGGCGAAAATGCACCTGAGATCCGAGCTCATCAAGCACAGATTGAGGAGTTAGAATCGGAGTTAGCTTCGTTTGGAACCTCATTGCCACTACAAATTGTCAATGAAACTCGGAGCATTTCAGCAATCTATGCGAATTTGCAAGAACGGATCTTAGCACAACAATCCTCGATTGTAATTGCTAACAGCAACTTGGCAATTGTCAATCAGCATCTGCGAGATGTTGATCAACATATTGCAGAGATGTTCGCTGAAATTCCTGAAAGCGAGTTACTTTATCAGCAACTAAACCGAAAGATCTTGGCTATTTCTGACCTGAGTAAGGAGATTTACAAACAGAGTCTGGAGGCCGAGATGTTATTGGCAGAGTCGGAGTTTTGGCGAAAAAATAAAACGCGGCGTAAGATTAGGGGTGGGATTGAGATGGTCGACTCTGCAGCACCTCGAAAGATCGTTACCAGTCCTAGATTGAAACTAATCTTTGTGATTTCGGCTATCGTTGGCCTCTGTTTAGGTCTATCGGTGGCTCTGATCTTTGAGTACCTGGTTCAGCCTATCGAAGTTGGCACTTAATATCGCCAACTTTCCGCAGAAAAATCTTGACAGAAAATATGAATAGTGTTATCTTAGGGGGCGTTGTGGGAACTCCAAGTTCAGTTTTTCCTGTTCCCGTTTGGTTTTATTTGTCGTTGAGATAAATCTACTCCGCTGTCTTGTGACGTCGCATAGCCGCGCTAGAGGTTTTAAACAAACTCTCTTTTCTCGTGGCTTTTATCGTGCAGGCAAAAGTCAGCTCAAAACAGGCTTAAGTGATTGAAGTTAAATCCTGTAACGGCGTTTATTTGTTAGGCGTTGACAGCCTTTTCTTTGTCACTTATAAATAATAAAATAGATAGAAGAGAATCGTTATTTCATTCCCTCAAGGAGGAGAACAAGTAGACTAATGAGTGTACCTAAGCATTCTTTCTTTAATGGATTGCTTGCTGTAGTGGGAGCCGTTGGGCTGATCTTCCTGTACGGCTGTGCAGGGGGGCCACAAAGTCTCGGCCCGCAAGAACCACTACTGCAAACGATCGAAGGCCAAGCCAAATTTTCTGCTCGATTCCAGTTGGAAGAAGAACCGCAATTCTTCTACGACCTATTCGGTAAGGAGCTTTTGGAAGGTAACGAAGTATATAACTATCGTGAGATGAAAGAGTTCGACCAAAACGGAGAACTCGTCATCGGTTGGACAGGTCAATTAGATAGTGAGCGTTTCAGTGCTCAATTAGACCGAACTGTCCTCACGGAAGATAGTTTCAAAGGAAGGCACGTTGAATTCGCAATCGGTGACGATATGCGGATCAAACCTTCGACCCTTTTCCCCAACCGCTATATCATTTACAAAACAGAATTTGATGGTTTTCGTTGGGATTTGTCGTTCTCGCAGGAGCGTCACCTCTTTACCCTTCTAAACTCCCGTATTTCAAACCCGGTCAAACTGTCGGATGCTGCAGCCAACCTAGCACCGACCTTGGGTCGTCGAAATGGTTTGAATGAAGATGCTGGCATGCGCCACATTGAAAATGCACGTCTCGTTGGATTCCGGGCACAAGGTCTATTAGGGGATGTTTTCCGAGTTGGTGTTACCTACATCAACCTACATAAAGAACACCCCGAACGGGTCGAAAATCCGATGGGGGGTACTGTTGCCAACACGCCGCCAGAGCAGATTGTGGTTGTATTCCGTGACGACTCACCTGAAGACAACCACCCGGCTGTCTTTAGTGCTTTCGACCCCACAAAACATAGTGAATTCATTAAAGGTGGTGTTGGGGCCGCAGTCAAGTCCATCAAGGTTACTGTTACTACTCAGGAGATGGAAGAACCAGAACCGCTGACCGAAGATGAAATTAAAGAAGGTAAGCGCCCACCTAAACCAACTGCCAAGGCTGCAGAAACGCTCCCTGCTATCGAGGCCGACCTCAGTGAGATCGTTCCCGTTGCCGGCAGCAAAGTCGTTGAAAATACTGGCGATTGGAAGTTAGTCGAAGGATTCGACATGATGGCCTATGTATTCGATTTCGCTAAAAATGATATCGATATCCATACTGTCAAAAACGTCGAATTTGAAATGGAAGTGGCAGGGGACTACAACATCGTGGTTCAAGGCTTTAGTAAAGCCAACATGAACGCAGATGACCCAATGCTGGCTGAGTGGATTAAAACGGCTGATGGCCATCTCGATATGCCCTATCGAGATGTAATTCAAGCACCGGGCAACTACGGTCAAACTAGTGCCTATCAAGATGACCGGGAGGGCCAGCACCAAAACCCAGATAAATGGGGAACGAAAAAGATTCGCTATACGTTCGGTGCAGCCCGTGCGGCTACGCTTTACGGCATCGACCTAGAGGGTACTGTCAAAAATGTTTTTATCCGCGCTCACTACTCGGTTAACGGTAAGCACAAACAGTATCCGACCGTATCCAAAAACAAAATTGGATTTAGCCGCTTGGCTGTTGGTGCTGAGGAGGAGACGGACCCTGGATTTGGTGCCAACGTCAGTAAGGACCCCAAAACAGGTCACGTTGTTGACGCTAATGGAAACCGTACCTATGCCGACACGGACGGTGAAAAATTTGAAGCTTTCTTAGGTGGAGAACCATCTGATGAGGGTGAATTGAAGCGTGAGACAGCTTGGTTTGTCAACCTGAAGCAACGTTTTGAAGTGGCGCAAAGGCCGCTTTATCTGGAGCAGACGGTTTTTCATGTTGACCCAGGTTATACAACCACCTATAAAAACTTTGGTGCTAGTACTGACCGAGACCAACCTTATTCGCTACCGAGAACCCCAGAGTCGGGGTCAGAATTCGATCCGTATGATGAAATCAACTATATGCTGATCGAAGATGATGACGACGACGATGACTGGCCAGACGATATCGACTTTGATGGCGTTTTGCCACAAGCCGATGACCGAGATCAAAACGGTATTTTGGACTACCAGGAAGATTTCTTGGTCTTTGAAGCCGACCCTCCCATTTTTGATGATTTAATTGACATGAACAACAATGGAATCATCGACTCCCTGGAAGACGACTATGAGCCAGAATACGAGTATGGGATTAATCGTAAAGGTTGGCATCTAACAGCCAGTTATGATCTTCTCGACAATTTAACCTTTCAAGCAGGCTGGTTAAACGAGAACGAGGTTTCCAGTGCACGTCGAAATAACAACAAGTATCTGCATATCAGCTACCAGCGGGATATTCCATCTTTCGGGACAATTCTGTTCCAGAACCGATTTATCCGTGTTAGGGACGATATTCCAGATTACTCGATTACGCTGTTTATCGGTGGTCAGGAAGCTGAAAGTGTGCAAGATGAACTCGATTACTATAACGCCCGGGTCAACACCTCGACGTTACAGTTCCTGTTTACTCAGATCCCAGGCTTAACACTGGAAACTAAATTCCTGATTCGTATCCAAAAACAGTTTGGTCCAGAGGATAATAAAGCTATTACGTTGGATCTGGAAGACACGGAGCGTAACGAGCGTACTGATTTCATGGTGCCAATCGAGCAGGTCCGTGCGGATGGTGACAAGCGAGCTTCTACTATCTATCCTGACATGGGGCAGAACCCGGTCAAGCTAGAAGGGGGCAAAGTTGCCGCCAATGCCGATCCTGATGGAACGGGTTTAGATCACAACAAAGACAACTGGAAACCACGTCGTTATGACAGTAAAACGGCGCGAACTCAGGTCACTATTCTGAAAGCCAAGTATGAGATTGCGTTAGGTGATCTGCCGGGCTTCGATAGAGTTGGTGAAGATCTAACCGTATCGCCGATGGTCAAGTTCATCTGGGACAAAGCGTTTGACCGGAGAGCAGAGGAAATCCCGAAAGCGCTGAATCCCAAAGTCTATGTTCCGACAGATCCGGATCCAGTGGAATACTTACGGTATAATCGGAAAAGTCGTGAAGATATCAAAGGGTTCCGAGTTGACTATCAGTTCTCCCAAAGAATGAATGTCATCGCAGGTTACCAGAATCGGAAATTCACCAACCGAGACGAAAACTTCAAGAATTTCTTGGCTAAATTCCCGGAAGATGAACCGATTCCGTTGCTCTATCGGAAACACCTGAGAACGCGAATTCTTGAACTCCAAGCTATTAACCGCGGTGAATGGCTTGGGTTTAATATTGTTGTTCTGGCCGGTTTCAGGAGAACGACGATTATGTGGACCCCTGACGATGGCGAAACGAAGTTCTTTGACGACGAGAACAAGGAGACGTCTGTCAAGAGCCGCAGTAACACCACCTTCGTCAGAGCGATGATGGGCTTCTAGGATTTTCCAAATTTTATAGCTCTCCTCTCCTGAAAATAGGGGGGAGAGCTTTCTTGTTTCTTTCTGATTTTGGATCGAAACTTCAGGGTGGTTCTGGGGTTTCTACTAATACCAAGAAAATTGTAATTCCGAATAATTGATTCCATTTAGGAGAGGATATATGAAACGTGTGAGTTTGATACTCGCTTTGTCGATGTTTATTTTTGTTGCCTTGAGCACAGCTCAAGACTCTACCACGGGGGTCGTTCGAGGACAGGTTGTCGATACCACTAGCCAAAGAAATCCCGTAGCTGGGGTTAATGTCGTTATCGCTGGCACTCAAGGTGACGAATACACCTCCACAACGGATGATGCCGGTACATACCGTCTAGAAAATGTCAAAGCAGGTCGATATCTGTTTTCAATCACCAAAGCTAAGTACGGAGAGCGAAGAGGTTTTAAGGCCGTCACGGTTATCGCTGGCGGAGACCACTTCCAAGATCTGAAAATTACTAGAAAAGATACAGTTGTTACTTTCTTTAGTAAGTTTGGTTTTATCTTTTGGCCACTCCTCGCCTGCTCTGTTGTAGCAATTACCTTTATTATCGAACGCCTGATCAGTTTCTTAGGAAGTAATAGTGCAACGATTCCATTTGACCAATTGTTGGCTAGCGTCAGCGATTCCGTCCGGAACGGTAATACCATGGAAGCCGTCTCAACCTGTGAAGAAGCTGGCGGTCCGGTGGCCCATGTTCTGAAAGGTGGTTTATTACACTTCAGCCAAGCACAGGTAGAAGATCGAGAAGTATCGAAAGAAGAGATCATGGAGAGCTTCGCTGAAGCAGGTTTAACCGAGATCCCGGAGCTTGAATCTAACCTCGTAGTTTTGAGTACGATCGCTGTTATCTCTCCCCTGTTTGGACTTCTCGGAACTGTAACAGGTATGATTAACGCATTTACAACAATCGCACTTGAAGGTACCGGTGACCCGCAAGAACTGGCTGGTGGTATTTCTCAGGCGCTCTTGACAACCGCCGGTGGTTTGACAATTGCGATTCCATGTCTGGTCGGCTATAATGCTTTTGATGCCGCTGTAAATCGAAAAGTGAATCAGATCGAGATTGCGTCGGCTGAGGTTGTAACAACATTGATAGCAGGTCAGAGCAAGTAGAAGGTGTAGCGTACGGGGATTTTAAAAGAGGGTACTTCTCTCTTTTTCAGATCCAGGGAATGAGAAAATGCAAGCAAAAAAACAAATGAGGAAATCAAAAAAAGGTGTTGAGTTGGACATGGCTCCCATGATCGACTGCGTATTCCTGCTTTTGATTTTCTTTATGGTTGCGACGACCTTCGCACCGATGCCTGGTCTGCGCGTGCAGTTACCACCGCCTGGTAAGCCGAACCCGAACAAGCCGAAAGGGTTGATCATTCGAATTGCGAACCCGGAGCCAGGGCAATTTCAAGGTGTCATGATGTTGAATGAAGATGTCGTTCAGTTTGAGAATATGTTTGACATGCTGGTCAATAAGCCCGACGAGGTGAAGAGCATGCTAATCATTCAGTCAGAGCGTGACGTCATGCATGAGCAGATTATCCGGATAATGGATATTAGCAAGCAGTCAGGTATTGACAAAATTGGTTTTGCGGTGGTTGCGAGAGAGTAATCTCCGTATAAAGAAAAGGATATATGTAATATGGCATTTCTTGAAGGTAGGAGATCGAAGGATAGAGATACAGGGTTGCAAATGGCTCCCATGATCGACTGTGTGTTTCTCCTTTTGATTTTCTTCATGGTGACAGCAATTATGAAAGTTGAACCCAACTTCACTGTAACCTTGCCTCGATCTGATACCCAGCATGAGTTTCCCCGAAAGAAGTTTAACGTTTTTATCGGGCAGAATGATGAAATCTCAGTTGACGATCAGGTATTTAATCTAGATAGTATGGAGCGGTTTTTAGCTTCTCATAAAGATCATATTAGCACGTTGATTATCAAAGGGGATAAGTATGCTAGACACGGTACCGTCATTGATGTTATGGAGCGTGCTAAGTTACAACTTGATAAAGAGGATGGTCAAGAAATCGCACTAGCGGTCAGGGAAGAACTTTAAATCTAGCATACCGCACACAGTTTATAAAAAAGGCAGCAAACAATTGTTTGCTGCCTTTTTTAGTTTTTAGAAATAACCGTAGGATTTAATTAGAGGGACCGATGATTCGGAAGTATTTGGGGATTACATTTGTCTTTTTTTTCGTTTTTTTACTTAGGCCTTTAGGGCAAAACGACGACAATCTTGACCCATATAGTCAATTCAAGGAATTTTTCCCAAAATTAGAGCCAGGACAAAGCCCACCTGTACAAGAGCAAGAGCAAGAGCAAATAGATTCTAAAGATGCCGAAGATTTAGATCAACCAAAAACTGAAATTGAAGAAGATAAGACTATAGAAAAAGAGGTTACCGAAGAAGAAGTAGAAGAAAAAGACAAAAGAGATCTCCTTCTGAAACCTGAAGGAGCAAAAAGCCAACGGTTTGGCTATCACTATTTTGAAGGGGCCAGAAAGCGAATTTTAGCCCTAGAAAGTTCACTCCAAAGGAAAGGTGTACCGCAATCTCAGATTCAAGACGCTATCAGTGGTTTTGTAGGGCCGATAGAAATGATACAAGGTAACGTCAACGCCCTTGTGCCTCATAATCGTATCTTGCGTCCTGGAGATAATTTGAGCCTAATTTCTTGGAGTGATCAGACGCCGTTAAGCAGACGCCAAATGATCGTAGATTCACAGGGTTACGTCGTTTTACCGGAGGTTGGTAAGCTAGTTGTTCGAGGAATGACCTTGGCTCGTTTTGAAGAGGTCGCCCAAGAAGCGCTATCCCGCAAACAATTCACTGATTTACAAGTGATTGTTACCCTTTCTGAGTTGCACACCATACAGGTGTTTATTACAGGTTGGGTATTCCGTCCAGGTAGCTATGCCACCAGTAGTGTGACCACCCTTTTTAATGCTCTTTATCTAAGCGGAGGACCAAGCGAGGATGGTGCATTGAGAGAAATTCGCCTGCTACGTAATGGCGAAACTACGACTGTCGATTTTTACAAGTATTTAATGGAAGGAGACTCTAGTCAGGATATTCCCTTGTTACCTGGTGATACGATCTATATTGCGCCTGTTAATAAGCTGGTGGATGTGGCAGGAGAAGTTCGTCGGCCAGGTATCTACGAGATGTCACCTGACGAAAATTTTGAAGATCTACTCAAAATGGCGGGAGGAGTTCAACCAACGGGTTTTGCCAAGCGGATTCAAATCGATACCGTTTTGCCAAACCAGGAGCGTATTTTGCGTGAAGTTCAACTGTCAATAGACCAAAATCCACCCGTTTATAACGGCGATAAGGTTCAGGTATTGCCAATTCGGGATGAAGTGTTGAATATCGTTCATCTTGAAGGCTTGGTTAAACGACCTGACATTTACGAATTAAAACAAGGGATGAGCATCTCAGATCTAATCCAGAGAGCAGAGGGGTTGAAAGGCGAGGCGCATCTTGAACGTGCAGATCTATTCCGCTTAAACGAGGACGAAAAAACAACCACCCTGATCCCATTGAATTTGGAAAAAGCATTGGCGGAAGATAAGGTACACAATCTTCAACTGAAACAGCGAGACCGATTGGTTGTCTACTCAAAGTTTGAGGTCCAATGGTATCCAGACCGGATTGTCAGCGTACAAGGGGCAATAACAAAAAGTGGTCGGTACGAAAGATCCAGCCAAATGCGCATCTCGGATCTTCTTGTGCAAGCTGGCGGTATCGACCCAACAGCGCATTTACCTGAAGCAACCCTGTTTCGCTTAAATAAGCGACAACAGGTAGCAATCGCGATCCCGATAAATCTGGAGCTAGTCCTGCAAAAAGTGGAAAATCACGATGTCTTGCTGACTGATGGCGATACACTGTTAATCCACCGTTTCGACGAAGTTGAATGGAGCGCAGACAGAGAGGTGAGCATTTCCGGTCATGTACAACAACCGGGCGTTTATCCTCGCGTTGATGAAATGCCCGTGTCTGATTTGCTATTTCATGCCGGTGGGTTATTGCCAAACGCTGACGATATCGCGTTACTTTTGCGCCGAAACCAGGATTGGATTGTGACCGAAAGTTTGGAGTTCAATCTCAACGACCTCTCACAAACGAGTTTGATACTAAAAGACGGAGATAATCTAATCGTTTATACAAAGAATGAGAGGAAGTGGCAAGCTCCACGTGATGTCACCATTTCCGGAGCCGTTCAAAGACCGGGGATCTATGAGAGAGTTGATGAGATGCGGGTAAGTGATCTTTTATTTCGTGCTGGCGGGGTATTACCAAACGCTTATCTTGATCGCGTCAACCTACAGCGATTTCTGCCAGATCAAGAACGGACTCAGCTCATTACCGTCAATTTACAACAGATCCATGACGGGATTGATGAAGCCGACCTGCTTCTACAAGATAGAGATCGCTTAATTATTTCGACTTTTCATGAGGTCTCATACTATCCAGAACCGATTGTTACGATTTATGGGGCAGTGCAATTGCCGGGCGAGTACGATTACCAAGAGAATATGAAATTGGCCGATTTACTATTTTTGGCGGGTGGGGTATTACCGAACGCACGAAATACCGCCGAAGTTGCGCGGGCATTCGGGGCAGACCAAACACAGATTATAGAGGTCGATTTAGTTAAACTTTCTGAAGGTGATGAGAATCTGAATGTTGTACTGAATAGCAGGGATGTAGTTACAATCCCAAGTCAGCAAAATTTCCGAGAAGATCCTGTGATGGTGACAATCTCGGGGCAGGTACAGTATCCCGGTGTTTATACCATTCAGCAGCAAGATCGCTTAAGTGACTTGATCCTCCGGGCAGGCGGTTTAACTGACCATGCATTTCCCGCTGGAGCTGTCTTCACCCGGAAGGAAGAAAAGTTGATCGATCTAACACAACTGGCTGCGTTAGAGCGAACCATCAAACAAATAGAAGCAGAAAAAGAGTACGAATATATCCGTGAACTGGCCAAAAGTCAGCAAGCCACTCAACAAGGAGACGTTGCAGAAGGTCTGGAGGAAACGGTTACTTCTATGGCCCAATTTGCGACGGCCCCTGCAACAGCCCCTTTAGCTGCTGCAGGTCAAATTGGCAACCTGGCACAAAATCTTAACTTAGGTCAAGAACAGGTATCCGACCAAAACCCAGCGAGTATAGAGAGGCAACAACCCGTACCAGTAGTTCCGCTGAAATACCGTGACCTGACTACAACAACAATATCAGAGATAGATGTTGAATCGCGAGAGAGGTTAGCTGTAGAAGAGGAACCGAATCAAACCTCTGGTGAGGAAGAAGGAGCAATCGATCAGAGTTTAACAGACAATGAAACGTCATTAAAGAAAAAGATACAGGCTACAGGCGCCCAAACGCTTTCTGGACTCAAGACGGATCAAGATATAGTCGAGAGTGCGATTCCAACTGATGAAATTATACGTACGCCAGAGGAAACGGCACAAGTTGGTGTTCATCTGGTGACGCCTGCCCGGAAGATTGAGGCCACGATTCCCGGCCAGCGTATTTTGATCGACTTACCGGAGATCTTAGAAAAACCACATACAGGAATAGATCCATTATTAGAAGATCAGGATGAAATCTACATCCCACAGGTACGTCAAACGGTCGTTGTCACTGGCGGCGTGTTACATCCGAGTTCTTTCATCTACCAGGAGAAGTTCAAGATGAAGGACTATATCGAAATGGCCGGCGGCTTTGCTAAAGACGCAGATGATGGTGAGGTTTACGTCCTCAAAGCTAGCGGACTCGCTTACCGTGGGAAAAAAGTTGATCAGATTGATTACGGCGATATTATTGTTGTGCCGACACAAGTAATGGTTGAGCGAATTAACGATCGTTGGGAACAGATCTTCGGTGTTGTCCGGTTGACGCTGGTGACGGTAACAACTGCATACTTGATTGGCCAATTTACTAGCCGTTGATTTGTTCAGTACGCCACATCAAATTTTGTTTTTTGCCATAGCATAGACTTTTCTAGGACTGCCATGACGAAAGCAGATCTTGCTGTTTTTCAGACCCTCATCAGCACTCTTCTGCTAATAGTATCTCTGATTAGCGCCATTCTGCTATGGCGACGCGGGCAACAAACTCGAAATCAGACTCACAGAATTCGAGCTATTGCTTTGAGTTCGGCCGGTATTACCGGTGCCGCGGTTCTTGCTCTTCCGTCCTTAGCCTATCTTTATACCGAACTGCTCTGGCACGAAAGTGTCCAATACGACCAAATCTTCCTTTCACTACTGCACTTAAAATGGTTCAAACTCCTCGCTAAATACCTGCTAATTTCTATCGCTTTTGTCGGAGTCAACTGTTTCGCAGCTCATTATTTTTGCCCTATTTCATCTGAGTTTAGCCGATGGACCCGTGCTCGGACTCACCACTTTTATATCATAATCGTTATTATCGTTGTACTGGTTTCGATTGTACTCGCAACACCGATGGTACTCCTTTGGGATCATTTTTTGCGATCTGAATATGGTAGTCCGACCAATGACGTCGACCCTATTTTTCAACAGCAGATCTCCTACTTTCTCTTTCGATTTCCGGTAGACACAATTCAGAATATCTGGTGGCGGTTGTTAATGTGGAGCAATCTCGTAATTATGGGCTTGTTGTACCATTTCTACTATAGGCGAGACCCACACACCATGGCTCGAATCCAAGTCCGCTTGGCTGCGCACGGTACAGTTTTATGGCTGATGTTATTAGGACTGTCATTCTGGGGTTGTCAACTTGGAATTTGGAAGACTCTTTTTACACTCAAAGTACCTTGGGGGCTTGGCCGTATTGATGGACTTGGCTTTGTCGATGATAAGTTAATACAAACCTATAAAATTCATCGAATTGTCATTTGTACGATCGGTGCCGGATTGATTGTTAATCTAACGTTGCGAAAACGATGGGTCTGGTATGCTGCTGGCCTGACCTGGGGGCTTAGCTACCTAATCCTGATTCAGGTTTATCCAATGGTCGTTCATTTGGTGAAGGAACGACGTGATCCACATATCGAAGTTCCTTATTTTGATAACCATATTCAGGCCACCAGAAAGGCTTTTGGGCTCGACCAGATTGAATTGAGAACTGAGCAAGTAAAAGGAAACGCCACGCTTGACTTAATAGAAAGGCATCCGGAAGTTAAAGAAAATATCCAAATTTGGGATCGTCGTGTCCTGTATGAAGTCCTGACTGAGCACCCGCAACGCTTGATGCCTTACTTCCAATTTCATCCTTACACTGATGTGGATCGTTACCGACTTGACGGTAGATTAAGGCAGGTGCTTGTCGCCGCGCGTGAAATCGATTCCAGTCAATTACCGGCGGAAGCTCAGGACTGGGTACATCGCAAGTTAATTTACACCCATGGCTATGGAGTTTGTGTCGTTCCAGTCAACGAATTCCAGCAAAAGGATCCCGTTTTTTGGGTTAAGGGAATGAAAAAGGCTGCAGATGAATGGGAAACCGTCAGTAAAGACGGTTTCCCTTTAGTCAAACAACCACAGATCTACTATGGAGAGTTAACCCGTAACTACGTCATCGTTGGCACAATCCGAGATGAAGTTGATCTCGAAAACCAAAACTACCAAGGAAAAGGTGGCATCCGGTTAAATAACTGGATTAGGCGATTTTGCTTTGCTCTTCGCTTTGATTTCTGGCGGATTATGTTATCCAAAGACATAGATCCGGAGACCAGCCGAATTATGCTTTGGCGTAAGATTGGAACTAAAGAGAGTAACAGCCCAAAAACTATTGCAGATCGAGTATCTCACATTGCACCATTTTTCAAGTATGACCCCGACCCTTATATCGTCGTCGGTGATGACGGACAACTTTGGTGGATTATTGACCTATATCTGACCAGCCGAACCTATCCTAACGCAAAGACTTACGTGGATCAGACAACGTTAATCGAAACCTATTCTGAACCGACCTTCGACAAGTATAATTACATTCGGAATCCAGCCGTGGCGGTGGTTAATGCCTATAACGGCCAAGTTAATTTTTACCTTACTAAGGAGGTTGATGAGCCACTGTCCCTGGCTTATCAAAAAGCCTTCGCGAATACCACTAATAAAGGCAACAACCCGTTATTTAAAACTCGACAGGAGATGCCAACCGGCTTGCAACACCATTTGCGTTATCCTGACTATCTAACCAAGGTTCAGGCAGAGATCTATAAAGACTACCATGTGATTGACAGCCATTCTGACAGTTATTCAACCATCTTTTTTCAAGGATCGGACAAATGGGAAATCCCAAAAGAAAAATATGGCCAAAAGCGATCCTATGAATCGATGATGCCTTATTATGTAACCATTCGCCTACCGGATAGCCCAGATCCGGACCAACATAACCAGGTTGAGTTTGTCAATATGATCCCGTTTACACCACCTGAGCGAGTCCGCTATATGAATGCTTGGATGGTTGCTCGCTGTGACCGCGACCATTACGGCCAATTAGTGCTTTACAATCTACCAAAAGACGAGCCAATCCCGGGGCCTACGCTAGTAGAAGGAACGATCGAAACCGAATTGTCCAAAGATCTAACACTCTGGAACCAACAGGGAACAACGGTAATTCGAGGGAATCTACTAGTGATTCCAGTGGGAAATACACTTTTCTACATCGAGCCTATTTACTTGAAGCCAGAGAATGTGGCTCGACCAGATCTACAAGTCGTCACTGTTCAGGCTGGGGGGGAATTTGCGTCTGCAGGCGATTTCGATAGTGCGCTCAGGCAAATCTACGGTGTTGGTATCGCAAAAAAGGAAAAGGAACAGACGGGAAATGACTTGGAGACAAAGTCACCATTTAGCCTGGATACCTTAATAAAATCCGCCAGTAAAAATTACAATCAATATCTGGAATTAACAGGTAGCGGAAAGGTTATAGAGGCCGCACAAGCCTTTGAAGCATTGGGGCAAGATCTGAAAGCCTTAACTACGGGTAACCACCACACCAACCCGCAGAAGCATTAGGCTCTATAACATAAAAGACAGTGAATACCGTTCCTGATCAGATTCAAGCAAAACAAAATCAAAATAAGGATGTTCGTAATTCTACGGCAGGGGCGTTAGAGAAAACTAAGAGATCCCAAGCAGAAACAACAGACAATGCGAACTTTGACTTTTAGGGTTTCGGTGTGCGTCCCCTTACCAACCCAAGCAAAAAAGGGCTACCAATCAAGAATAATAAAGTCCCGAATGATTCTGCTGGTCGTACCACTTGACAGCGAAGTGGATTAGGTTATGCATGATATCCGAATTGATGGCCACATCTTCGGGGGTCTGGTTCTTCAAGCTAGTGATGATATACATACCGGCTTGAAATCTAAGCGTTAAAATTGCCGCATCCTGATTCCCATTGGCGGTGGCAAAGACACGATATTTATTAGACCACTCCGACCATGTATCGTGCATTTTCATCTGTTTAATCCGGTAAGGCGATCTAAAGAGGTGCTTCCCTTCTCGAGTCGGCGTAAATTGAACTGTCTCCTCTCGTTCCTCGCCAATCAATAGTTCCGGAATCCAGCCGATACTCCGTCTCCTCAGATTGCTCAGGATTTGACCTGAGACAATCACAATTCCGCCATGACTAACAAAGTCTTTGATTCTATGCTCCGCGTCAATATTGAGATGGTAACCGTCTTTGTAGATCTCACCATGCCCAATCCAGAGAAGATGGGCTTTATGAATCGGTGCAGCACTCATCTCTCTAATCTGATGATACAATAGGTGATGGTTACGAACATAATCAAATTGATTTAGTCTAGGGAACTCGGCATCTGTTCCATTACCGGTTAAAGCTAACACCTTAATCGGCAAATCCATTTTATGGTAGGTTGTTGGCTGGTGGGCAACAGGCTTAAATAGCAGATCGGCGATTGGTTGTCGCTGAGTATTATTCCGACCGATTGTGTTGACTAATGCGATCTGGCTGACAATTCTTCGTCGGCCATTGGGTAAATAAGTTTCTAACCGGGGAGTCCGAAGTTTGTCATCTATTTTTTCAAAGGCATTCTGAACTGACCAGCGACGACCATAATTGCGATTGATCTCCTGTAGGTCTATCCGATCCTCATTGACGTTGGTTACGTAACCGTGAATTACATTGATGCCCTTAACCACGTTACCATTGGTATCTTTAAACTCTACGTCTTTGCTCCTTTTTGGATCTAGCGGGTTTTCAACCAGTGCTTCTATGTCAAGAGGCACTGGCTCGTATTTCTCTGCACTTTCCACAATGCGACAATATTCTCGAGGGAAAACAACATCAGCCTCTCGAAAGGAGCGAAAAGGTAGAACCAGATGTTCAAAGTTTTTATGCGTCCGGGGCTTGTGGGTAAATAACTTGGTAAATGGGGCAATATTCTCCTGTTTGGCTCCGGGATTCATAAAAATTCGTTCTACCGTAAAGGCTGGGATTACAAGGTTCCAATCGAATTTTTGCTCGTTTCCACCATCGCCTTCATATCGAAGCCCCCATAGCTGAACGTCGTAAGGAGCGTTATTTTCAATAATTAAATGTCGCCCTTCAATACGACAGCGAATTCCTCGCTCGTCTCTGACATTAGGGTTTCTCTTATTGATATCTGTAAGTTTTTGCTCCCACTCATCCGTGTAACCTTGCGCGCCTTCTTTTTGAACATTCATCAAGTAAATATGACGCTCGTTATACTCTTTCAACACTCCAACAAATGAACTGAATCGGTTCGGTATCTCGCCTTTATTCTTATTTTTGTCGTCAAAACGAACTGTGACCTTAGTACCGACAAAGCGCTCAATCAGCCGTTCGTAGCTCTCTTTCATCGCATATTCGTAGGTGTCCTGTTGGAGGGTGTCTATCTCTCTTCCGACATCAACTTCACCAATCGTTCGTTGCAGCGGTTGGAATGCCTTCGATTTTTTGATAGACCCCCAGATCATTTGTACTGTTTTATTAACCGACTCCCGTAAGGCAACGCCAAAATTTCGGATTCGCCTTAAGAGGCGAGTCATAAATTGAGGGTGAAAAACACGATCTAGATCCGCGTCCCGCTCTCTTCTTTCAGTTTCATTCATTGAGTCCAAGTATCGAATATAAGCAGTAATCTGTTTGACTTCTGGACCTGAAAAGAGGTAGCTAGGTGCATGACCGCGTTGGCGGGATTCCTCCGAGACAATCTCAATCCCCGTTGATTCGATGCGCATCGTTCCACGATGCCTTATATTCCCTTTCATCTGAAAGACAACATATTTGTCTAAGAGTTGTCTTAAGATTTTGTCTTTTTTGAATAAATCTATCAGATAATTGATCGTGGCAAACAAAAAGATCAGGATGGTAGAAGCCAGAAGGGGCTTATCTGCAATTCGACTGATGAGCGAGACACGCCCTTCATCCCCGGTTAGGCTTTGGGCATAAAGAGACAACGTGATAAAGGTAGAAATGAGAAGATACCAGCACAACTTCACGGCTTAGTACCAGAAAGAATAGGATGTTTAACGAAACGGAAGGGAGTCCCGATGGGCCCTATTTTATTTGGATGGGCTACGAACTATGGCTTCGGAGGAACACTGTCCGCATTTTCATTTTCCTCCGCTGCCGCTACAGCATTGATGACAATGACTACTGCTTCTCGATCTTGACCACCACGGTTATCTTTAACCAAAACACTGATGAGGTAGCTGCCTGGTGTATCAGCTTTAAATTTGGCACTTGCGCCGCTGCCTTCTTCGATCAGACCACCAGCGTCGCTGTTCTCCTGATCCTTTGCAGCCCATTCAAAAATCAGCGTGTCGTTGTCAGAATCTGTTGCTTGAGCCACCAGAAAGATTTCCTGATCGACGTAGTGCGGCATAGCAGGACTCATCGTAATCGGGCTGGTTCCATCTAGCGCCGGTGGCTTATTGACAGCTTTAACTTTGATGAAGGTTGAATTGTGAATCTGGTTTCCACTATCGTCACCGACCGTGACAGAAACCGCGTAGATATCGGCCTTCTCGGCTGAGAAGTGGACCCTAGGACCTTTGTTTGGTTCTGTCCCTGCGTCGTCAGCTTTCTGCTCTTTCTCATCTTTGTCTTTTTTTACCACGGTTTTGAAAACAGTTGCGACTTCTTCATACTTGCTGTTTCTTGCCGTCCACTCGATAGTCAATTCGTCTTGATCCGGATCCTTTGCCTTGACCTCTAGTTCGATGGTTTGACCTACAAAAATCTCAAACGGTTGATCTAACTCTGACAGAATATTCACATCTTCAAATTCGGGGGGGTCGTTTTGACCACAACCAACGGTTAAAAGACTTAAAATGCTACAAAGAAGGAAGATAGAATAGTAATATTGGACTCTGACCATAATCAATTAGCTGCCTCAATTGCCCGAACTCTTGGTCGCAACTTTATCATAATTGCTTAATAATGTCAAACCAAAACAAGCGTACACGTACTAGTATGACGACAGACTTAAAACCAATCATCATGGTAATAGCTATTAAACAAACAGAGTAGAATGGGCAATGAGTAGATATTCCTCATCACAATGCGACTAAGAGTCGTTGGTTGGATATTACTGGCCTTCACCGGCTTCTCTAGCCTCAACAGATTCAAAGCGATTGGCTGAAGGATAACCAAGTTAGGAACCCCATTACCCTAGCGAATTCGATAACTGCCCTCCTTCAAAACCACATCCAACCCTCAATGACAGTTGTTTTTAAGGCTCCAGTAGCCTTGGCCAACCGACATCGGGCGCATACACTATGTAAGCAAGAGAAGGGATATAATTGGAGAGTTTGTCCTGAGTGAAATTGACCCAAGGACATATTTGTGCAAACTTGTTGTCTGCTTTAAAACTAAGCTGTTTCTTTAATTTCGCTACTCAGTGGCATCACCCTTTGAGGTAGAGCACTACCGGTTGTCTCGCATCAACTATAGTTTTTAATTGAAAACCATAAGTGCCAATGATACCATTTGTCGCTGAGTTGGTCTGATTAACAGACTCAAAAGTTTCGCTAATTACCTCTATTACCTCTATTATTTCCTGTGACAAGTTTCATGGCGAGGTGGTATCTGCTAAGTTAAGGTGGTGTACACCTTCAAATGGATTTCGGCACGGCTCACTTGATGGAGATGGGCAATAGCAATATTGTAGAGTATTTGTACTAAATCATAAAAATAGACCTTCGATAGAGAGAGCTTTGAGATGCGTCAGGTCGGATTGGAATTTGTTTCAAGAGGGAAAGTAGGGACTCGGGATTTGGGGCCACCGCCCCGCTTAAAGTCCACCGAGATATTGTTGGAGACAGCTTATACCGGAATTACAAACGGTACCGAGCGGCACGCCTTTCTCTCTGAGCAGGGGTACAGCCAGGGAAAATTTCCCTGCCAACACGGGTATCAGCACGTAAGTAGGGTTGTCGCTATCGGCCAGGATGTGGCCCATTTTAAGGTAGACGACTGGGTTTTCTATGGTGCATACGTCGGACACAACGGTTGGAATGTTGCAGACCAGAACAGCCTGCTGGTTAAACTCCCCGCTGGAATCGATCGAAAATTCTGCGCGTTGTTCGGTGTGGCTGGCGTGGCTCTACGAAGTGTACGGCGGATGAATGTGAGCCATGGGGACAATGTAGTTCGTAGCAGGTCAAGGCCCGATTGGTTACTTCGTAGCTCAGATGGCCAGAGTTGCTGGTGCCAAGGTAACCGTGACCGATCAGCTTCAGAACCGCTTAGATACGGCTAAAAATAACGGCATTCATATTACCCTGAACATTGATGATAAAGAGACCGAGGCGCGCCTTATCGAAGGCGGTCCCTACAATTATGTCTTCGATTGTTGCAGTGCCGGGGAGTTGCTTTCTGATCTGTACCAAAATCGGATGTTGGCCTATGGAGGTACGGTTGCAATGATGGCTGTACGTGACATGGTCAGCTATCCATGGGGCCTTCTGCACGGTGCAGAGGCCAGAATCGAAACCTCCTGTCATTTTGACGCAGACGATCTGAGAGTACTCCTCTTCTTATACCAGCAGGAACTGGTTAAAATCCCCTCCATGGTTTCGCATACCGTCTCAATTGATGAAACTGCCCGGATCTACCAAATGCTGGCCGACGGGAACCCGGATCTTTTTGGTGGCATTTTTGATTGGTCAGAAAACGCCTGATTAAAACACCTCTTAAGTTTGGCAAACTCAATCCGGTAAAGATGAACAGATGTACATCCATACCTCTGCAAAATTCTATAGCAGCATGATGAATTTATCGGTTTATACTCCATGTGAGTGTAAAAGGCAGTTAACGAGATGCCCTTTTGCTCAAGCACATACGGGAATTGGTTTGACTCTGACTGTTGGCTGGTTATGGGATTGTTTCCAAACAGTAGCCAACTTCTGGGTCGATAGTGTCAGAGCCGGGACCATCGAAGCCTTTGAAGATTCAACGGATGCGGTCTGACACAGAATCTTCAAAGGCCTCAAAGTCGTTGAATCCACCCTTCAGCGGGAAAGGAACCGAATCAGTAGATCTACCCAAAACCCAAAGCACTGCATTGGTGGTCCTACTCTTGGCAGGATGCTGGATTGCTTACGCCTTTTATATGGGTGTCAATGGAGAAAGCAATGCTGAACTTTCTCCAACAGGTTCAGCAAAGATTGGCCTGATACTCCATCCCATCTTTGCCGTCTTGTTACTATTTCTGTTGTCAACCATTTGGTCTTACGTCTATCCCACGTGTGTTGCCACTTTTGAGATTATCTTCGTCAGTCTCTGGCTGTTTCTCCGTTTAGTCGATGTGATGATGCCATTTATTCTAGGTTTCGGTTTCGCTTATCTTTTCCGCTTTGTTATTGGAGAAATGCAGGAGATTCCCTTGCCGTTTGGTCGGCGGTTGCGGATTCCCAAGATTGTGGCTAGTCTCCTATTGCTTGGTCTGACACTTAGCCTTCTGTTTTTGGCCATCTGGCTAATAATCCCACAGATCGGTGAGCAGGGGATTGCCATGAGTCAAGGATTGATCAAGTTCTACCAGGAATCTGTCGTACCATTTGTCTCAGGAACAGAAGAACAGAAAGGCATTCTGGATCAACTCGAAAATTGGGGCAGTAGTTCTAAATACCAACCGATTCAAGGATTTACCCAATTCGCTAAACTAGAAGGGAAAAAAATTATCACCCAAATACAGGGCTATTTGACCACCAACCTCGGTATAATCGCCGAGAGTGGAACTGACCTATTTAGTCGTATTTTTAAGGGGTTTTCTGCTGTGGCTATCGGCTTCGGCGGATTCCTGACCACCCTCTTTTTAGCTTTGCTCGTTTTCATTTATGCCACTCAATCTCTGGAAGATTATGCTCAGCGGTTTGTAGAACTGTTTTCATCGGAACAGCAAGATGTCATCTGGCAGTATTTACGAGAGATTCACCAAAATATGGAATCCTTCCTGCGAGGGCAGGTGATTGTGATCTGCGTCATTAGCCTCATCTCGATTGTGGTCTATTCAATCATTGGTGTGCCATTCGCCTTAGTTGTCGGTTTATTGGCTGGACTATCAAATGCCATTCCTACCTTTGGGCCTTTTATCGGGGGGATATTTGCTTTTCTATCCCTTTCGATGGGATTTGCAACGGGTGGCTTCACACTGGTTGGATTCCTGTTGCGAATGGTCGCTGTCCTGGTTGCTATTACCGGTATTCAGACTTTAGACAACGCGCTCATTTCGCCCAAAATTATGAGTAGCGCAGTCGATATTGACCCACTAATGATTATGTTTGGTGTGGTAGCCGGTGCTGCTTTGTTCGGTTTTTGGGGCGTGATTCTAGCCATCCCGGCCTTAGTGGTCATCAAATCGATTCTCAGCGTCAGACAAAAACTGGCCAGTTAGAATCGTTAAATTAACCTACCAAACTGAAACCGGCAAAAACCCAAACCGGCAAAGATGCAAAAAATACTCATCGTCGCCGGTGAACCCTCCGGTGATCTGCATGCATCGGAGGTGGTGAAACAGATCCGGCACAAATCGTCGGCTTTCGAATTCTACGGCATGGGTGGGGGACTGATGGAAGCGGCAGGAGTAAAGCTAATCTATCATATCGAAGACTCGGCTGTGATGGGAATTAGCGAAGTACTAACGGCTATTCCCCGGTTCACACAAAAAAGAGCCAAACTGAAGTGGTTTCTACAAGAGCAACGTCCATCAGTGATAATGCTGGTCGATTTTAGCGGGTTCAACCTCAACTTAGCTAAATTTGCTCACCGACTCGGATGTCCAGTCATCTATTACATTCCACCCAAAGCCTGGGCCTGGCGACCAAGCCGAGCCAGAACCGTGGCTCAAACGGTCTCGGCGGTAGCAGCCATTTTCCCTTTTGAAGCCGATTTTTACCGGCAAGCGGGGGCCCAAGCTCATTTTGTCGGCCACCCTCTTTTAGATATTGTACCAACAACAGAGACTGTAGCGGGAGCCAGGGCACAATTGGGTCTAGATCCAGAGCGGCCGGTTGTCGGATTGATGCCAGGCAGTCGGCGACGGGAGGTCAATGCTCTCCTTCCGGTTATGCGAGAGGTGGCTAATCGTCTTTGCCGTCGGTTTCCCGATTGCCAATTTTTGTTACCCCTCGCACCGGGTATTACGATATCGACCAAGTCAACGCGCAGTATGCACCAGTTAAGCGATTCACCATTTTCAGCCACTATTACGACCGTCGATTCGACCCAAGTTCATGCGGCTATAAGGGCCTCAGATCTGATGATTATCGCTTCTGGTACAGCGACCCTCGAAGCCGCACTTATCGGCACACCGATGATTATTATCTATAAACTCTCTACATTGTCCTGGTGGCTCTCACAGCGATTGGTACAACTGACGCACAGTGGGTTGCCAAATATTATCGCAGGAGAAGAAATTGTGCCTGAACTATTGCAAGGACAAGCCAATGTGGAGCGGGTTACGGCGATTGCCGAGGAACTATTAGCTAATCCAGAACAACGGATCGCCCAACAACAACGATTAGCTACTATCCGTCAGCAACTTGGGGCGCCAGGTGCTGCTACTCGTGTGGCTGATCTAGTTTTATCTTACACGCAGCATTGACCTGCAGATCAGACCATGTCTTTACGCTTATTCTTAGAACAAACCGTTACCCAATCCGAAGGCTCAATGGGAAAAGCTAATTCCAGGAGTTTTTGTCGATTATCGGTAATGCTCCGTCACCTGCTGGTTCCCTTTAGTTGGATCTTTGGCTTGGTCGTCAGTTGTCGGAATGGCCTTTACGATCTTGGATGGTGGAGACCGAAACGTCTCCCCGGCCAAGTAATTAGCGTGGGGAATATTACTGTTGGTGGAACTGGCAAAACGCCGCATGTGGTCTATATCGCGAAACTGTTGCATCAGCAAGGCGTAAGGGTCGCTATTCTGGCGTCCGGTTACCGATCTCGGGCAAAACGAGACCGGGTTATCGTCGTCTCGGAAAATACACCGGTCAAACGCTGCGGCGATGAACCGCTGATGATGGCTCAGCAACTATCTGCGACATTACCGGTCGGAGGTGTTCCAGTGCTGGTCTGTCGGAGTCGGTATCGAGCTGGACTTGTAGCTATTCGTCAGTTCCGATCACAAGTGCTGATTTTAGATGATGGGTTTCAACACCGGCAACTGGCTAGAGACCTGGATATTATTGTTTTGAATAACGGCTTGAACGATCTATCTGCACCCCGATCTCGTAGCCATTGGTTATTACCTGCCGGTCCTCTGCGTGAGCCACTGTCTCAATTGCGCCGTGCCGGGGTCATCATCAATAGATCTAAACAGTTAAATACACTATCTGGTCAAATCCCGTCTGGTTTTATCAGTGCTATGGAATTATCAGGAAAGCCTGCTTTTACTAGTTACTACCGTCCCACACGCCTCTATCCAATCCATCAGCCATCTCAAACAGTAGCCTTAGACCAGATACGGCACCAACGTATCTTTTCCTTTTGCGGTATTGGGAATCCGGCCAGTTTCGGAGAGACGCTGAAAAACCAACAGCCAGACGATTTACAAGTGATGGTGTTCGCTGATCACCATCAATACACTAAGTCTGATCTGGGTCGAATTCAATTGGAAGCCAGTCGATTTGGGGCAGATATGATCCTCACCACAGAGAAGGATCGACCCAAAGTCGCCCCTTTAGTAGATCAACAAACCATCTATGTTTTAGCGATCGAACCTGTCATTCAGGACACATTCAAGCAGTTGATTAAATCTATTGCTGCCAAGAGCGGAAATGTGTTCACTGAAATTACTCCAATCTAAAAGTCGTACATTCAGTATCAATGGTTATTGTAAACCATCCTCAGACGAGCGGAAAAAGAAAGTTGTTTGATTGGTCCGCTCCTGGAGTTTTCAGTTTTGGAAATGAATGGTAGGTGGAGTCGCAAGTAGATGATGTACTGAGAATTACAAATAGCGAACTACAGAAAAATTCCTGCATTTCTGCAGACGCTTGGTTAGTGTGGGCCGTATTGATTAATACCGCAAATTCAAAGAAAATACGATATTATTATCATGGAGTTTTAATCAATAATCGCTTGATAGGTCAGAACACGAAATTGCGATAAAAACGGGTGCGGATTCCCGAGTAACTGTGTCATTAAGATGGCGATCAGCTCTTCCTGTGGATCAATCCAGAATGTCGTCGCTGCTGCTCCACCCCAGCGAAAAACCCCTTCCGAGCCCAAAATAGCTGATTGTGCTAGGTCGGTCACCACTGAAAAGCCGAGCCCAAATCCAATCCCCTCCATGCCAAAGGGATGTTGTTCCTCAGACAGATGGTTCCGCGTCATCATCTCCACTGTGGGCCGACTCAGTAACTGTTCGCTATCGAGTTGGCCTTGATTGAGCATCATCCGGCAAAAACGGAGATAATCGGCGGCAGTCGAAAATAAGCCTCCACCACCGGAGCAGATTTTGCGCGATTTACCGGAGGCATCCAAACGGGCGATTATAGCATTGGTAGATTTTTCGTATTTGCCGCCTTCGGTGGCACGGTAGAGGGCGGCATATCGGTCTAGTTTATCCAGATCGGCGTCAAAACCGGTATCTAACATACCCAACGGCTTAAAAATTCGCTCCTGTAAAAACTGGTCGAACGGTTGACCGGAGATCACTTCGATCAGGCAGCCTAAAACATCGGTTGAAAACCCATAGTGCCACTTCTCACCTGGATGATAGACCAGCGGATAACCGGCCAGCTTTTGCGCCATCTCCAGCAACGATTCTGAATTATAGAGATCAGACTCCTTATACATTTCGCTGACCACATTGCCGTTGAAATCGTAGGTCAGACCGGAGGTGTGACGGAGCAAATCCCGAATGGTCATCTTTCTCTCCGCTGGTACGGTTTCAGTTGAACCATTTTCCAGATTGGCTACAACTTCTAGGTTGCCGTATTCCGGAATGAACCTAGCGACAGGGTCGTTAAGTTGAAAATAGCCTTCCTCGTACAGCATCATAACGGCCACACTAGTAATCGGCTTGGTCATAGAGTAGATACGGAAAATGGTGTCGAACTGAATTGGCTCGGTATCATCTTGCTGACCGAACTTTTCCAGATGTGCGACCACACCATTTCGCCAAATCATGGTGGTCAACCCACACAGTTGCTTCTGATTGACATATTGCTGCATCACCGGGCGGATCCGAGCCAGGCGTTGGCTAGAAAGGCCAACACTTTCTGGTGCAGCAATTTTGAGGGTCATGAGAATACCTCCTTTAGATTAACACTTATTCCAGGGTGAATGGCCACATAAACCAAGCCAATCCATATAGGTTCCATAGAGGATAAGTGCGATCATCCCCTCTGAATGCTTCCTTGAAAAAACGCACATGGGAATAGCACGAAACCAACTAAACCAGATCAGCTTCCTTTAGGCTGGTGTAGTCACGGTCGCCGATAATAACGTGATCCAGCACCGGAATCTGAATATATTCGCCCGCTTTCCTCAGTTGTTTGGTGGTGCGGATATCTTCTGAGCTCGGTGCTGGATCACCAGAAGGATGGTTATGCACCAAAATAATTGAAGCCGCGCTCTGCTCAATAGCAAAACGAAATACTTCACGTGGGTGAACAATACTGGCGTTCAGGCTGCCCTCAAAAATCTGCCGCTTGGCAATGACCTTATTCTTGGTGTCCAAGCATAGCACTAGTAGAACCTCTTTCTGCAAAGCGCGAAGTTCCGGCATCATCAAACGAGCGACATCGGTTGGTGAGACAATTTGTGGCTTTTCTTCGTGTGCTGTCATCATTCGCCGACCGAGTTCAATAGCAGCCGAAATCTGAACTGCCTGTTGGATCGAGATCGTTGGACACTGCTCTACCAGTTGGTGGCAGGTCAAGTCATTCAAGGCACGCAAATTGCTAATCTTGAAGGCCAGCAAGTCCACTAAGGCTTGGTCTGGTTGTTTAGCCTCGGGGTTGGTCACCACCGACAGCAGATCAGCCGTTGTCATTAGTTTAGCGCCGAATTGTTCCAATTGCTGGCGAGGCGATTGCGATAATTCGAGGGATGCTTCCTGAATCTGGGTACCTGAGTCAGAAGAAACCGTATCATTGCCCTCGATATACTGTTTCTCAGTACCTCTTTTCTCGGAGATCAATGGCCCGGGGAGTTGATAATAATACTTCTGTTCTAGCATCTCTGTTTTACCCCGCTAAAGCTCCATCCACAGATGTAGCCGGCCTTCAGTGAGCAATAATAACCGCATAGCGGAGTGGCGTGGAGCCTACGTTTCGAATGCCGTGTTCTACCTGGCAATCAACCAGGATCGCTTGATTATCGCTCAACTGGTGTATCTGTTCTCCAACGGCCACCTCACTGTTGCCTTCAAAAACGTAGAAAATTTCCTGCCCATCGTGGGTATGAGAAGGATGCGCGCGTGTACCTGGATCCACTTGTGAAATATGCAGATGTAGTTTGTTGTCATCCAATCCACCCTCAAAAATAAACTTATCAATACCTTTAATGTCGGTCCGAACATCAGCCATCAGTTTTATCTCCTCTATTCTGAATCGTTAGTTTCTGGTTCGTGCGGTGACCTGCCACTGATCGATACAGTTTCCGGTTTCATCGACCACGTAGTAAAACTCGTGCAAGGCGACAGTCGGACAGATATGTGTCGGGCAGACGTAGATCTCTTGTCCGAGTGATACTTCTGCCTCGGGTGGAATATTGACCGCCCAGTGCTCCTCGTGCTGGGCGTCCAGTGTTGCGCCAGACAGATTCAAGATCTGACCTCGAACCCCTTTCGGGTCAGCACCGATGGCCTTGTGTCCCAGGTCGAGGGTAATTCTACCGTCTGTCGGTAGGCTAATAACGCGAGTCAAAAGCAGTGCCGCCGGCACGAACCCTAGGTCGGGATACCGGGTCGAATAACCAGAATCGGTGAAAACAAAGGTGCCGGGAGATGTTTCTACATTCGGTACTTCAGCATAGATCGGAAAGGTCGGTGTTCCGCCCATCACCACATTGGGTAAATCGGCAGTACCTAATTCCTTCTTAAAAGCCTCAACCAGGTCTAAACTCTGCTGACAGGAGCGCTGACGATCGGCTAACGATCCGTCGTGTATATGGCCGTCATAGACGTGCAAACCCCAAGCGGTTAGGCCCACTGACTGCTCGATTTGGCGGTAAAGGTCTGTTGCTCCATTTTGAAGCACAATCCCTGTCCGATTCATGCCGACGTTGAAGTCCAGCATCACCTTAACTGTTTTCTGACTCTGGTGCACAGCTTGAGACAAAGCAGATACTGCATCTGGATGATCAGCAATGACCTGAAAGTCCACACTGGGGAACTCATCCATCATGTCGACTAACCGTGTGATATTGGGGCCAATCATCTGGTAGGCAACCAGGATGTCGGTAGCGCCGGTACCGGCCAACATCCGCGCCTCTCTTAGCGTGGCGCATTTATGCTTGCTGATACCGGCTTCCAACTGCAGGTTGGTAATCTGCGGTGTCTTATGGGTTTTAACATGTGGTCTCAGTTTGTCCGTTTGCCCATTGACCATCTCTATGGCACGGTCGATATTGTATTTGACCATATCTAGATAGACAATCAGGGACGGCGACGGAATCTGCTCAACATTTTGGATCAAGTATCTTTTGTTCATGGCTCTAATTGGTAAATCTGAAATGGAGTCTAGCATGTTTGGGGTTGAAGTTCAACTGCGACTCTAAACATTTAGCTCTTTTTGCGTAGTCCCAACTCTCCGGTATAGTAGGAACTACGGATTTCGTTGTGTTGTAAATTTACCTTAGTTACCTCTGAACCGTACGAATGTTATGGTTCTTATTAGCGGCGTTAGTCACGCTTTTACCGTTGGTTAGACGTCACACTAAAGACAGCGATATAATAGATGGGGCACGAAGATTATGATTGTTGGTTAGCTTGATTAGTGACATGTCCAAGATGGAAGATGGAGCGAAGAATTTAAGACAGATCCAAAAGTCCCAGAGGCTAGCATGCAGAAACCTAGTCGGCTATTAAATTGGGGGATAGCTCATGGATAGCCTTCTACTATGGTTGGAAGAGAATACTATCCATGAACCATCATCATGTAAATGTAATGCGACCTAAGACGCTTGTCTGGTTTTGAGTGGATGGGCGTTCCGTCTTAAGCTCTTTAACTCACGAATCTGTGAACTGCCTGTCTGTGATGTGGCACGAGGCAAGGTGAATTAAGCTTGACAGGCAAATGCACTTATGGTATGATACGCTGTTCGGCTTTTGTCATTGGTCGGTTAAACAACAAGTTTTTGTTGTTTAATTAAAATAAATTACTTCAAACGTAAAGGTGAGGTCGTATGCCCAATCAGGTGGACTTTAGTGGGCGAGGTAGAATCTCGTTTGCTAAGATCCGAGAAGTTGAGGACTTGCCAGATCTAATCGCAATCCAAAAGAAATCCTACGAGGAGTTTCTCCAGAGAAACACCCCTCCCGACGAACGTAAAAATACCGGCCTCCAATCCGTCCTGAAAGAGGTCTTTCCTATCACTGACTTCGCCGAAGTTTCTAGCCTCGAATTTATTAGCTACTCTCTTGGTGATCCCAAGTATGATATCCCTGAGTGTCAATCTCGTGGGTTTAGCTACGTGGTTCCGTTAAAAATCACTTTTCAACTACGGCACCACGACTCGAAAGATGACCAAGGCCCGGGAGAGATTCTCCAATCTGAGGTCTATATGGGAGAAATCCCGTTGATGACCGAGCAAGGAACCTTTATTATCAACGGTAGTGAACGGGTGATTGTCAATCAACTTCATCGTTCGCCCAGTGCTACCTTCGGAGAGGAAGCCCATAGTAGCGGCCATAAATTGCTAAAAGCCAAGATCATTCCGTATCGCGGCGCCTGGATCGAGTTCGAATTTGATATTAAAGATCTGATTTACGTTCGGCTAGACCGGAAGAAAAAAATGTTCGCTACTGTGCTGCTGAGAGCCTTGGGCTGGGAGACCGATGAGGAGATCCTAAAGCTATTTGTCGATAAGACCGAGGTGCTACCTGTCGATGGTAACCTGATCGATCGAGTCTTAGTCAGTTCAGTAGTGGATCAAGAGACAGGTGAAGTCCTATACGAAGCTAGTGTAGAATTGACGGAGACTGACGTTGAGGAGTTGCAGCAAGCTGGCCTACAGGAGGTGGAAGTCTTGGGTGTCGAAGATGCCGAGGCCACCCGGTTTTTACGCAACACTATCGAGAAAGATCGTCAGTCTGCCCCTTATGCCCAAGGTAGTATTAAAGATCAGGCCTTAGTGGAAATTTTCCGCAAAATTCAACCGGGTGATCCACCGACCCTGGAGAGTGCCAGAAGCCGGTTTGAGAAACTGTTCTTTGACCCACTCCGTTACGATTTAGCCGATGTTGGACGCTATAAGCTGAACCAAAAGTTCAAGCATTTGGACATTTACTATCCTCAAGAAGACCGAGTTGGTGAAATTGACCAGCGACTGGAAGAAGACCTACTCAGCAATAATGGTGTTACCTTAGCTACTAAAGGTGAGATCTTAACAACAGAGATCCTGGATAATTGGCGAGATCAGGCTAGCGAGTTGCCCACAGTCCAGTCGCTGAGAAAAGAGGATATTTGTGCGACGTTGAAGCATCTGTTGGATGTGCAAAATAGTGTGGCCACTCTGGACGATATCGACCATTTAGGGAATCGTCGAGTTCGGGCCGTCGGCGAATTGCTGATGAATCAGGTCCGGGTCGGATTACTCCGCGTCACTCGCGCGAGTCGTGAGAAGATGACGATCAAGAACAAAGAAGGAGAAACCAAGACCCCGCTGGATCTGGTCAACTCAAAGCCGTTGTCAGCTTCTTTGAAGGATTTCTTTGGCTCTAGTCAACTGTCGCAATTTATGCAACAGATCAACCCACTGGATGAGTTAACTCATAAACGTCGTTTAAGTGCTTTAGGACCAGGCGGGTTGCATCGAGAGCGTGCTACTTATGAAGTCCGGGATGTTCATCGAACTCACTACGGTCGGGTTTGTCCGATCGAAACCCCTGAAGGTCCATCGGTAGGATTGATTGTTTCGCTAGGAACATTTGCCCGAATCAATGACTACGGTTTTCTGGAGACTCCATATCGGAGGGTAGTGGATGGCAAACTGACTAGCGAGATCGAATACTTAACTGCCGATGAAGAAGATCGGTATACCATTGCTCAGGCTAATAGCCAAGTTGATGAAGCAGATCGACTCCTGCCGGACAGCAAAGGTGAGACGTTAATGACCCGAAAGAGTGGTGACTTTTTACGAGCTACTCCTGGAGATGTTGATTATATCGACGTTTCTCCTAAGCAGATCGTCGGGGTTTCGGCGGCTCTGATTCCGTTTTTGGAGCATGATGACGCCAACCGGGCTTTGATGGGAAGTAATATGCAGCGTCAATCTGTACCATTGATTAAGCCCCAAGCTCCCTGTGTCGGCACAGGCATGGAGGCGAAAGCGGCTCGTGATTCTGGTGCTGTGGTGCTAGCTAAAAATGATGGTGTTGTCGAAAGAGTCTCGGCGGCTGAGATTATCGTCCGAACAGATGACACCTTCCATGTCGAAGGTGGTGAGCTGTCCTCCTCCGAAATGGGGTACGATATCTACCAATTGCAGAACTTTAAACGTTCTAATAACGACACCTGTATTCATCAGCAACCACTCGTTAAGCCTGATCAGCGAGTTGAGGCTAACCAAGTGATAGCTGATGGGACCTCTACTGATGGTGGTGAATTGGCCCTCGGTAGTAATGCGTTGGTCGCTTTCCTCCCTTGGGAAGGATATAACTTTGAAGATGCTATCTTAGTTAGTGAACGACTGGTTCGAGAAGATGTCTATACCTCCATTCATATCAATGAATTTGAGGTGGAAGCTCGCGAGACCAAGATGGGAAAAGAGGAAATCACACGAGACATTCCCAACTTAGCAGAAGAGGCTCTCAGTCAGTTGGACGACGAGGGGATTATTCGGGTTGGTTCGACTGTTGAGCCTGGCACTATCCTGGTGGGCAAAGTTACCCCCAAAGGAGAGAGTGATTTAGGACCGGAAGAAAAGCTGTTGCGCGCCATTTTTGGGGAGAAGGTGGGAGAGTTCAAGGATGCCTCCACCTATGTCAAACCAGGTGTAGAGGGAAAGGTGATTGATGTTAAAGTCTTTTCCCGAAAAGAGACAGATAAAGACCGACAGACTCAACTCCGCGAGGACGCCAAAACTAAAGAGGCGGAGAAGATGTGTGCTCGCAAGTGCGAGTTGATTAACCAGCGAAAAAACGAAGAAATCCGTGAAATTCTACGAGGCCGGACTTTAGCCAGTAACCTTCACGATGAGACACAAGTGTTAGCAAGAGCCGGGGAATTGCTGACGGAGGAGATATTAGAACAGACAGGGTTGCTAGATCGGATTATTGTCGATGATCCGCAAGCCATGGGACGGGTTCAGCAAATTCGTCAATTGGCACAGGTCCGGGTCAACGCCCATATTATGGAACGGAACGATCGAATCGATAAGGTGCAAAAAGGCGACGAACTGAAACCCGGTGTTCTAAAGCTAGTCAAGGTTTATATTGCTACGCGGCGTAAGATCTCCGTGGGCGACAAGATGGCGGGGCGACACGGCAATAAAGGGGTGGTTTCCAAGATTTTGCCGGTTGAAGATATGCCGTACCTGGAAGATGGTACGCCAATTGACATCGCGCTTAATCCACTGGGTGTCCCTTCCCGGATGAATGTGGGTCAGATTTTAGAAACCCACCTGGGCTGGGCGGTAAAGGCGTTGGGATTGCGAATAGCGACACCGGTTTTCGATGGGGCCACAGAAGATGAGATAGGGGATCTGCTTGAAAAGGCCGGTTTGCCGAGAACCGGAAAAACTACTTTATATGATGGTCGCACAGGTGAATCGTTCCATCAAGAAGCCACCGTAGGTTACGCTTACATGTTGAAGCTGAATCACATGGTGGATGATAAACTTCACGCCCGAAGCACCGGCCCTTACTCACTGGTAACACAACAACCCTTGGGTGGGAAAGCCCAACAGGGTGGGCAACGACTGGGTGAAATGGAGGTCTGGGCTCTGGAAGCCTATGGTGCAGCCTACACCTTGCAAGAGTTGCTGACGATTAAGTCGGATGATGTCAATGGCCGAAGTAAGATTTACGAAACCTTGGTTAAAGGGCAGAACTCGCCACCACCCGGCACACCGGAATCATTCAACGTTCTGGTCAAAGAGCTACAAAGCCTAGGATTGGATGTTTCCCTAGAGCAAAAACGATCACAACGCGGCAACCAATGATTCTGGTTAAAGGCCAGAAATTACCTTTTCATACATCGCTGGTTTTTAGGTCGACTTGTTAGCCGTGGCGGCCGTTGTTAGTAATCTTTAGCTTGCCTAGCCTGCACTATTTCAGACCACTGGATAGTGAACCAATATTCTCATACTCTCAATATTTCTTTAGTAAGCACAAAAATTATGTCCCCAACTCGGTTGGGGACTATAACTATCAGAGTCGGAGGCTTGCACTTTGAATACAGTTAGATCTTCTAATCTAAATGACTTCGATACAATTTCTATCAGCATCGCTTCACCAGAACTGATCAAGACATGGGCAAAGCAGTCTGCATGTCGGCATATAACAGACGGAATTATTCCAGGCACTGTGCCCGATTGCTCATGCAGTGAAGTCAAGAAACCGGAAACGATCAACTATCGTACCTTTCGCCCGGAAAAAGATGGGCTATTTTGTGAAATCATCTTCGGTACGACCAAAGACTGGGAGTGCCAATGCGGCAAATATAAGCGGATTAAACACCGAGGGACCATCTGTGACCGATGCGGCGTTGAGGTGACGCAACAGAAAGTACGACGGGAGCGCATGGGTTACATAGAACTGGCAGCGCCGGTTTCACATATTTGGTTTTTTAAGGGACTGCCTTCCCGTATTGGTCTCTTTTTGGATCTGATGCTTCGTGAGGTTGAGCGTATCCTCTACTTTGAATCCTATATTGTACTGGAAGTCGATGAGGGTTTACCCCCAATCTTGAGTGAGGAGACGGATCAACGAATTGAACCACCAACCGTCAGACAAGTTTTATCGGAAGATGAATACCAAAAATATAAGGAGTTTTATCCAACCGGTTGGCGTGCCGATATGGGAGCAGCCGCAATTCGCGAACTGTTGGAACAGATAGATCTGGATCGAGAGGCTGAGAAATTACGAGCTGAACTAGCCCAAACAGGTAGTAAGCAGAAAGCGAAGAAGCTAACTAAGCGGCTACAGTTAGTCAATGGATTCCAAAATTCGGGCAATAGACCAGAATGGCTGATTCTGACCGTTATCCCTGTGGTCCCACCAGATTTACGTCCTCTAGTAGCACTAGATGGTGGTCGTTTCGCGACAAGCGATCTAAACGACCTCTATCGACGGGTGATTAACCGCAACAATCGGCTAAAGCGATTGATGGATTTACGTGCACCGGAAATTATCATTCGCAACGAAAAGCGGATGTTACAAGAAGCCGTTGATGCACTACTAGATAATGGTAAGCACGGACGAACGGTTCGCGGCCCGGGCACTCGTCCACTCAAATCGCTGTCGGATATGCTGAAAGGGAAGGGTGGGCGTTTTCGCCAGAACCTATTAGGTAAGCGGGTCGATTATTCGGGCCGTAGCGTAGTTGTCGTCGGCCCGGAATTAGAACTCCATCAGTGCGGCCTACCTAAGGAGATGGCCATTGAGTTGTTCAAACCGTTTATTATTCATAAGTTGCAAGATCAGGGATATGCGCCAACGATCAAAAAAGCAAAAAGTATGACGGAAAAGGTTGAGCCCGAAGTTTGGGACGTGTTGGAGGAGGTAATTCAGGATCACCCGGTGTTGCTGAATCGAGCACCAACACTTCACCGATTGGGTATTCAAGCCTTTGAACCACAGTTGGTGGAAGGTAGAGCAATCCGGATTCACCCGCTAGTTTGTGGCGCATTCAACGCTGATTTTGACGGAGATCAAATGGCCGTTCACGTCCCACTTGGGCCGGAAGCCCAAGTCGAAGCCAAACTGCTAATGATGGCGACGAGTAACATCCTTAAACCGGCTCATGGTGGACCAATTGCGGTACCCGAATTGGACATCGTCCTTGGTTGCAGTTTCTTAACTAAAAGCGTGCCGGAAGCTAATCGGCCCCCGATGAATAAAGGGCCAAAATATTTTGATAACCACGATGAAGTGTTGTTAGCTCACGGTAGCGACCAACTACACCTTCATGATACAGTTGACCTTCATTTCAAGGAAACGAATGGAACACCAGTTCGCACAACAGTCGGTCGAGTAATCTTTAATCAAATTGTTCCTGACGAACTCAAGTTTGTTGATCAAGAGACCAACATCAGTGTTCCATTTATCAACCAAGAAATGCATGCCCCGGACCTATCGCAATTGGTTTCGCGTTGTTTTGAGGAATTGGGTAACCGACGGACTGTTGAATTCCTACACGAACTGAAGCAACTTGGATTTCATTATGCGACCCTATCGGGTATTTCAATTGGCATTGATGATATGATTATACCGGCAGAAAAGGAGCGGTTGATCCAGGATGCCTGGGAAGAAGTACAGGAAATTGAAAGCGATTTCAGTCGAGGGGAGATTAGTCCGGGCGAACGATATAACAAGATTATTAATGTCTGGCTAGACCGGATTGATCAGATTGAAGACGCACTCTTTAGCGAACTTGAAAAAGGTCGTGAACATGAGATTGAAGGTTTCAGTCCTATTCACATTATGGCCGATTCTGGAGCTAGAAGTAAAAAATCCTCACTCCGCCAGATTAGTGGATTAAGAGGCTTGATGGCAAAGCCGTCAGGTGAGATTATTGAGCACCCGATTGAATCCTGTTTCCGTGAAGGGCTGTCGGTACTGGAGTATTTCACTTCCACACACGGAGCTCGAAAAGGATTAGCCGATACGGCTATCAAAACTGCTAGTAGTGGCTACCTAACACGGAAATTGGTCGATGTGGCACAGGATGTCATGATTACCATGAATGATTGCTACACTAGCGGGTATATTGTCAAGTCGGCTGGTGAGGAGGCAGAAGTTAAAATTTCAGCCCAGATTGTTGGTCGAACTTTTGCAGGTGTCATTGATCAGGAAACAGACCGGGTAATCTCAACTGTTATTCACAATGAGAATGGTGAAATTTTGGCAACTCAAGACCAACTGATTAACCGAAACTTGGCCGAGCAGATTGAGCAACATGGCTACACTAGAATTGCCGTCCGCTCGCCTCTAAGTTGTGAGGCCCCTCAAGGCATTTGTGCCAAGTGTTACGGCACAGATCTATCAACGGGGCAACCCGTGGACTTGGGAGAGGCCGTCGGGATCATTGCGGCCCAATCTATCGGTGAACCCGGAACTCAATTGACAATGAGAACTTTTCATACAGGCGGAACTGCTACTGGGGATGTAATCGAATCGCAAGTGACTGCCAGCAATGCAGGTAAAGTGCGTTACTCCCAGGTAGAGTTCGTCGATCGGTCTATTATCGGTGAAGTTGGAAAGCCACTAACAGAAGATCTCCTAAATAGTGAGGGCGAGGTTATTGCCCACATAGGCGATTCGATTACTCAGGAAATTTTCGAACGTCATCAAGAACGGGTAGTACTCTCCAAGCAGAACGCTGAGTTGCAGATTGTCAATCCTGAAACAACGGTTATTTTGGAAAGACACGATTTGCCGGTTGGAACCAGACTATTCGTGGAAGAAGAGGAAATAGTTGCCGTCGGGCAAAGTCTATCGGAATTTGACCCTTACCGAATTCCAATTTTGACAAAGCAACCAGGAACCGTAGTCTTCCAAAATATTGTTGAAGGCCGAACTGTTCGTGAAGACAAAACCAGCGGCTTGGCCGAGCGGGTGATCATCGAGTATAAAGGGGATGCTCCACCTCGAATTGACATTCAGGCTAATGACGGCGAAATTATTGGGAGTTACCTGATGCCAGTTGGCGCTCACCTTTCTATCGCCGATGGCGAAAAAGTAAAGGAGGGTTTCACCCTGGCCCGGTTGCCGAAAGAAGCCGCCAAGAGTAGCGATATTGTGAGCGGGTTACCTCGAATCACAGAACTATTTGAAGCTCGGAAGCCGAAAGACGCTGCCTTCATCGCTGAGATCGACGGTCTGGTTCAGTTACAGGGCATCAGTCGTGGCATGCACATTCTAAAGATTGTCAACCCGGAGACGGGGGTAGAGAGTAAATCTGCGCGTATTCCGGTGGGCAAATACCTTCTGGTTGATGAAGGTGACGAGGTCAAAACAGGCGATGCTCTCACCGATGGCCCTATTAACCCGCACGATATTTTGGAATCCAAAGGTTTAGAAGATGTTCAGGCTTATCTGATCGACGAAGTTCAAACCGTCTACCGAGCGCAAGGTGAACGGATCAACGACAAACACGTTGAGGTTATTATTCATCAGATGCTGGATAAAGTGACGATTACCGACACCGGCGAAACTGAATTACTGGAAGAAGAAGAGATCAGTCGGACTCGCTTCGAAGCAATTAACGAGCGAGCGAGGTCGGGTTATATCGTCAAGTCGTCTGGTATTGAAGTTGGGGACCAACCAACGGAAGATCTACGAAATAGTGAAGGTGAGGTTATTGCTCCGGCTGGCGACACAATTACTCAAGAACATCTTGATCAGATCGCAGGACTAGAAGATGAAGGCACAATTGCAACTCAAATTGATGGCCGAACCTTTGTTGGTGCTGTCAATCAAGATGGCGAACAAGAGCTTGTGTTGCAACTTGAGAGTCCAGATGGTGACGTTCTACTGAGCCAAGGGGAACTAATCGAGCGAGAGATGGCCATGCAGATTGAGCAGATGGGATATACCAAGATAGCCGTGCGTCCTGCCTTGGCCCAGGCTAAACCCTTATTACAAGGGATTACCAAGGCCTCGTTAAGTACTGATAGTTTTATTTCTGCAGCCTCTTTTCAGCAGACCACCAGCGTATTAACCAAAGCCGCTATTGTTGGCAAAAGTGATTATCTGAAAGGCTTGAAAGAAAATGTGATAATGGGGCATTTGATTCCAGCTGGAACAGGAGTTACTAACCACCGAATGGTTGAAACCTATGTTGAAGGTGAAGACGCGGAGTCGGTTGAATTGGCAGATGACCTTTCGACTATCATCAGGTCAGTTGAAAATATCGAAACTGATGAAGTCCCCGCGAAAATAGGGGTAAGTGAGGAAGGCTCATAAAAGGTCTTTAAACTTTTCCTAAAAGTCTGTATTTATGGATGATATTCGTCTTCGTGCCTATGCCAAAATCAACCTTTTTTTGGAGATCATTGGTAAGCGTCGAGATGGGTACCACAACTTGGAGACAGTTTTCCAATCGGTGGATTTGCATGATCTGCTTGTCATTCGCCCTACACATCGACGGCCGGAGCAGAACTACATACAGTGTGACCATCCTACTGTTCCGACCGATGTTAACAACTTAGCTTGGAAGGCCGCAACACTGTTGCAAACTCATTATCCACAGATCAATGGAATCGAGATTAGGATCCAGAAACGGATTCCGGTGGCCGCAGGTTTAGGAGGTGGTAGTGCAAATGCAGCCGCCGTTCTACTCGGCCTGAATCATCTTTACGATCTAAGACTTTCAGATGATGACTTACGTCGATTTGGCTCCCAACTAGGCGCGGACGTGCCGTTCTTTTTTATGGGTGGAACGGTACTCGGCGAAGGTATCGGCAACCAGTTGACCCCATTAAATCCGTTGCCAGAAGTAGAGGTAGTACTGGCTAACTCCGGGGTTCATATCTCGACACCTTGGGTCTACCAACAGTTGAAATTACCATTGACAGTTAAGAATAGGGATGTTAGAATCGTGAGCCGATTCATTGAACATGGTAAACTTCAGAATCTCGGAGCTAACATGTTCAACCGGCTAGAAACCCCTGTTTTTGCGAATTATCCGGAATTGGAGCGTCTCAAACAGGTATTGGTTCGGGGATGCGCCTATGGTGCATTGATGTCGGGAAGTGGTGCAACCCTATTTGCACTGGCAGCAGATAAATCACAAGCCCAGCAACTTGCCAGCAGTTTGCAGTGCGAATCAGCGCTTTGCACCCGAACTACCTCAGCAGGTCTCGAAGTTGCTTGATGGGCGGTCGCCAAGTGGTTAAGGCACCGGGTTTTGGGTCCGGCATACGTAGGTTCGAATCCTACCCGCCCAGCATACATTTAGCAGCATACTGACAAGCCGTAGCAGAAGCTACGGCTTGTTTATTTTTCACCTATATTTTTAAAATACCAGTTTAAGAACTAGAGGAATTGATCTATGCAGCAAACCAGATTGGATGCTCAAATCCGTGGTACATCAGGGAAAGGTGCCGCGCGTTCTTTGCGTCGGGACGGTAAAGTGCCAGCTGTTCTGTACGGACGAAACCAAGAGGTACTATCCCTACAAATTGACGACCATGTTTTTCAGTCGCTTCTGAGATCTCATGGGGCAAATGCTCTGATCAATCTCGATGTAATCGGGAACGGAGAAGAAACAGTTATCATTAAAGACCTGCAACACCATCCGGTCAAAAGAAATATACTGCACGCCGATTTTCAGCGGGTTTCGCTAGATGAAAAAATTACGACTCTGGTGGATGTAAAGATTGTTGGCTCAGCAGTAGGTGTTCGTGACGGCGGTATCTTAACTATGGTACGTCGCCAGTTGAATGTTAGCTGCTTGCCACTCGATACGCCGGAATCGATTCAGGTCAACGTGGACGATATAAACATTGGTCAAAGTATCCAAGTGTCAGATTTGGAAATTGATGATGACAACATCGAGATTTTAGATGACCCCATCTTACAAATAGTTTCTGTTATCGAACCCAAAGTGGTTCTGGAAACGGTTACAACAGAAGAGGACGAAGAGGAGATTGAGGGCGAAGAAGGTGTCGAAGGTGAAGAAACTACTGAAACTGACGCTGAGTCCGCTGAGGAACCAACCGAAGAATAACACTTGCCACACATCCCAGAATTATCGGTCTATTTGGCTTGGTAGATCGAGATTTGCCCTTTGTTTCATCTACCTGATTCTGCCACTATCAGGGCAAGGGCAGTTGAAGTCAATCCGCTTTGTCGATACTAACGGAGCTTTAATCTCCACGGTAGATGCGGCAACGTTTCAAGGGGAAATCTATTTTCCCCTTGAAACGTTGCGTTCCGTTTTTGATACCAACCTGACTCATAAATACGCCTCTCTTACCCGGCAATTGGTCTTAAATCTACGCGGAAAGCAGATTGTACTCCGTATCGGATCTTCAGTTGCTACACTCCAACCACAAGCTACCGAAATCAAACTGGACACTACTGTTACACTGGTTAATGGTGACCCATATCTCCCCCTCACCTTTTTTACCCGGTTGATCCCCCAGATCTATGGTCACCAAGCAACCTTTAATTCATCGCTGGCACAAATTGAGTTTTCAAAGCGACAACAGGTACAACATCTTCAGCCAGATCGCCAGCAGTATCAGAACAGACAACAAAAAGTGGTCATCATCAATCCTGGACACGGTGGCAACGATACTGGCGGTGAGAGTCTAAACGGAATTCGGGAAAAAGATATCACCTTAGATCTAGCCAAACGAATTCGACGGCTCTGCCAAGAACAGAAAATTTCGGTTATTCTAACACGAATCGATGACAGTGATCTTCGCCCCAGCCAACGCATTCAAATTGCGACTCAACATCAGGGCTCATTTTTTCTTAGCCTTCACTGTAACATGTCTTTCTCTACAGCAGTCTCAGGGATGGAGATCTGGATTAACAACTTGAAAGGGCAAATGCGAACCCAAAGCCAGAAAGTCGAAAAAGTTGACATTTTCCGACCTCTGCTGCAAGATGACTATTTAGAACAAAGCCGACAGGTCGCTAAAATTATACAGGGTCGGTTAGGGCTACTTTCAAATGACGTTGTGCAAATCCGAGAAAATCCGCTAGCGATTCTATCAGGAATTTATATGCCAGCACTGCTGTTGGAGTTGGGATACCTATCTAATTTAAAAGACGAAGCTAAACTCCAGAATGAGAAAACCCGTGAAACTATTGCAGGTGCGATTGCCGATGCGATCGGTCAATTTTTGGAACAGTCTGAGCTATAAGGCTGAGGAATGTCTCTGACACGACTCCCATTGAGACTTATCATTTGGGGAGTCGTGGTGCTAACCTTATTAGTGGTATTGGTCTGGTGGCTTAAACCTGGCTCAAAGCAAACGGTAACAGCCTTATCACCCCGTCGACAAGAACTGGTACCAAAGGTAGATCCGATGATTGAACCAACTTCCCAGGCCAAACAAATTGGTCTTTTTGTACTGGGCGATAGCACCACCTATCTGGTGCGACGGACATCGACTGTCGAATTATCCGCTGCTTTAGATGTTGCCTTGGAACAGGTGACGACAACCTTGTTAGATCTACCGGAAGGTACCTCAGCGATTCCAGCCGGCACCTACCTCAACGAAGCATACGTCGATCAACATGCCACCGGTTATCTCGACTTCTCAAACCATCTGGTTAAAAATCACATCGGTGGCTCAAGTGCCGAGTATTTAACCCTGAAAACCATCCTCGAAACAGTACACTTGAACTTTCCTGAGCAGATCAAGAAAGTTCAGATTCTAATCGAAGGTCGGGAGGTCGAAAGTATTGCCGGTCATTTCGATACTTCTCAGCCCTTAGACGTACAGGTTAAGGATTATGTCTTTCAGTAACCTGATTGTCGGGCTGGGCAACCCCGGTCAAGAATACCGGCACACACGCCATAATATCGGTTTCCGCGTTATCGATCATCTATTAGATCGACATTCTAACTCGCTGGCCCAGAATCTGTGCCGGTCGATTGTATGGTGTCAGGACTTATACCGACAGAGCGTAGTTCTCGCTAAGCCGCTGACCTTTATGAACCATAGTGGCCAGGCTGTGGGCCAACTGATTGATCAGTATGAGGTGCCGCCAGAGCAGACGTTAGTCATTTATGACGATCTGAATTTGGCCTTCGGTACCTTCCGTATCAGGCGGTCAGGTACCGCGGGAGGACAAAACGGGATGAAGTCGATTATCCAGCATTTGAAGACTACGGACTTTCCCCGTCTCCGGGTGGGTATTGGGCAACCGACCATCGACTCTTTTATTGATCATGTATTAAGCGATTTTTCTGAGGATGAAGCCGACCAACTAGAAGGCATCATCGCAACGGCCGTCGACGCGGTTGAAAGCTTTGTCCAACATGGTATTATAGCCACCATGAATGCCTTTAACGGAAAAGAAAATCGGTAAGATAT
>JASMLX010000140.1 GCA_030748495.1 Candidatus Poribacteria bacterium
TGTGGTCAACGGATGTTCCTGTCTAATTATTTGGTGCTTCTGCTCATTCAATAAAACCCTTTTTCTATTGGCTTATGGCTTATAACATTAGGAATTTAGAATAAATGAAAACCTATTACTCTTTAACTAAAGCCTTAAAAGATGCGGACAAAGTAAAGATACTAGATTTGAGCAGCCAACAACTGACTTCTCTATCAGAAGAGATTGGCCAACTAACTATACTAGGAATTAACTGGTGATAATTTTTCGTCAGTCACTTTAATTCCAGTCAAAAAAAGCGGTTTCATCAGTAGTGTTTTGGTAGAAAAAACGATTGATTTACTAGTCTGCCGCTGCTTGAAATTAAGAGGACAGAACTGGAGTCGGCAAGGTGCTGATAATCTGTTGGTTTTCAAACAGCTGATGCTCAATGATCAGTGGCAGAACTACTGGCCAGGACAGAAAACCGCTTAAGTCTCCCACACCCACACTATTTCGCTCGCTTATGGGTATTTGCATTGGCTGTACAACTACTTCTCTTTAGCCCAGGGGATTGGCATAACATATCCTTTATCTCGATACGGGTCTTCGCCTTTTACTGGAATTATACCACGATAGTTACGCTCACCTCCCCAAGGAAGTAAAGTATTTGAACTGCAGTAGTGAATTGCCAAAGCTGGACGATAATAGTCGCTAACATTTTTTTGAGAGCTATGTAGTAAATGGCCGGAAAAAAATAGCACACTGCCGGAATTCATCTCAATCGGAATCGCCGTTTGATCTTCAAACCCTCTAGCAATAGGCATACTATCTACATCTGGCAAGTTGTGGGAATAGCGTTCGTAAAGAATGCCCGAATGGTGGCTATTAGGAATAATCCATAAGCAACCATTGTCAACAGTTGCATCAGACAAAGCGATCCAAACCCCTGTTAATGAGCGATCACGAGTTGGGATAGCCTCTTCGTCTTGATGCCAAGGGCTACCATTTCCACCGGGTTTTTTAGTGACAAACATCGTTTGCATACATTTGTATGCTCCATTCCAAAATGGAACAGTTGCACCGACGATCAGATCTAGAATCTGACACAAGCCGGAGTGGGTGACGCACTTACGGATAGTTGAGCTATAGGCATGTGGTTGACCAATATACATATAACGGCCAAGCAATCGCTCATCAGTTAAGGGCCAATTAACCGAATCGATGGCTGGACAGTCATAGTCACCACGATTAATTTTGGCCAGGTCTGCCCGAAGATCTCCGCATTCCATCGGAGATATTAACCGTTCAACTAAAACAAAGCCGTTTTCAACATAGAATTCGGTCAGTTCGTCAGGGTCAACTGCATCTAACTTAAATCTAGGAATCGACTTCATATCTATATTTCACCAATCACCTAGGGATCATCTCAAAATTATCAACGTCAAATTAACTTATACTATCATACTTCTATTAGGCTGCCAATAAATATCCAGCCGAAAAAGGCTGCCAGGTGTCACACGAAACCGTCTATCGATGTTTATTTGTTCAAGCCCATGATGTGTTACGCCCATGGTAGGCTGAAAAAAGAGCTTCTTCAGCGTCTTAGAGACCAACGGGTAGTACGTCGATCTAAGCATTCAAGCCGGAAAAGAGATGGCGAAGATTAGCAATACGGTTTCAATCTATCAGCGACCATTATCAGTGGTGGATCGAGCAGTTAGGAGGGATCAGGTCTCGCATTGGAAATACGACTGAAGTTACGGCGGTTTCCCATACCACAAGGATAGCCGCAGCTAAAAAGTTTAATCAGCGTCAATCCGACTTTGATCTCAGCTTTGTGATTCCACCAAAAAGGAACAAGGGATTGGCAAAGATGCTATATAGCTTTCTATCAGCAGCCACGAGGCAGAAAACAGCATTGGTTGATAATCTGGATCAAGCACTGCAACAACTTTATGGCCCGGCAATTGTGGAACAGAAGTCAGCCGCAGCCAAAGGGAGCAAGTCGGAATTAATAGAACAGAACAGCCGACTGCGGCAATAGGTCAGTCAATACCGGCAACAAGCGGACGTTTTAACTCAACAACCAGGCCAGATGTTATGGCGGACAAAGGAAGTGGATTCAGACTCGGCCTTAGGCGATCTGGCCGGCGTGATTGAGGCAGTGCAATCAGATCTGGAAGAATTACTGATCGCCCGGGATTGGCACCAACGAGAGTTGGAACAGACGGTGACTAAACGGACGAGGAAACTACAGCAGGCCAAGGAGGAAGCAGAAATGGCCCAACTGACAGCAGAGCAATTGCAGGCCGGAGCCGAGGCCGCTAGAGAGGAAGCCCAACAGGCCAACCAGGTCAAGAGCCGGTTTTTGTCGCGCATGAGTCACGAAATCCGCACTCCCATGAACGGTATCATCGGTTCTTTAACCTTGTTAAACCCAAGGCATCTAACGCCAATCCAACGACAGGACGTGGAACGGGCCTTCAACTCGGCCGACCACTCGCTAGGCGTGATCAACGAAATTTTAGATTTCTCTCGTCTGGAAACCGGTCGGATGACTTACAGCACCCAACCTTTCGATCTGTCATCTACTTGTCGGCAGGTGGTGGACCAACTGAGTTCACTGGCCAGGTCTAAGGATCTACATCTGCAGTTGCAGTTGAGCTTGGATCTATAGGCGACACGAGAGGATGACCAACAGAAGGTACGGCAAATCCTGATTAACCTGATTGGTAACGCCATCAAGTTCACCCGGCGAGGCGGTGTGACTGTAAGCGTTACCGCCTTGGATACTGAACGCGTACACTCTGAAGTCACCGATACCAGTATCGGCATTGCCGAGGATCAACGGGAACGGCTGTGTGAGGCCTTTACCGAGGCCGAAGAGAGCACTACCCGCCGCTATGGCGGTACCGGTTTAAGTCTGGCTATCAACCGGGAGTTTGTCACTACTATGGGTGGTCATATTGAGGTTGAGAGTCAACTGGAGGCTGGTTCCACCTTCTGGTTTGAGTTGCCTATGGCTGTGGTTGAAAAGGAAACCAGATTTGCGGCTGTTCAGATCGTCTAGCCTCAACCGCTTCTCCCATGCTTGGTAGTTGTAGTATTGCTTCCACAAATCAGGATGTAGATGGTTTATCCCGAAACTCAAAAACGCATTTCCTTTGGGAGTTATGAGTCACCATCTTTTGTCTGTCCAACAGGCAAAAAGATACTGATTTGTTACTTGAAAGCATCGACATAAAAAAAGCGGTCAAACCGAAATTTAACCGCTTCTAGGACTTTAGTGTTAGATCAGTCTATTATTGCTCTTTGATAGTACTCCAAGTAGTCGCTAGCTTAGATTTAGGATTGACCGCCGTTCCTTTCCCGACCGGAATAACTTCGATGCCGCTGAACATGGCGTTGAGATCACCTTTGCCTGTCTCTTTATTGCCTGCAAAGTGAAGATTCAAGGCACCATCTGTTACCGACACATTCTTGTAGGTCTTGATGTCGATCTCGTCTTTGCCCGGAGTGACGTACAACGGCTGGACATTTTTACCTTCGATAAAGATGTCAAACCCACGGTTGCTGGGTGACCAATGCTCGCCCACTAGATAGGTGACATCGAAGACGCCGTTTCCGGTTTTAAGAGCCATTTTAACAGTGTCGGGGAACTGAGCCCAACTGACGGTATGGAAGATAGCATGATCATAACCGGCTTTATCCGCCTTCGCTTTGGCTGCATCGGTCAGAGTTTTAACTTCGGCAGTTCTGGGTTCTTTCTCAATCCAACCCCCCCAAGCTTTCTCCGTTTGTTGTCCGCCGTGCCAGATACGACCTTTGGAATCTTTGAAATCGTCCTTTTTGCCGCCGATGACGCGAATCTCCTTTTTCTCAGTCGATTTGGCTAAAACAGAGATCGGTACTGCACAGATCATAAACTGTGCTAAGGTCAATAGTATCAGCAGTTTTTTCATTAAATTTCTCCTTCAGAGTGAATTAACACGATTCTAGCTTCGATCCATTTTCATTTTGGCCCACTGAGTGGTCAGCTTTTTCTTGGGATCAACGGGTTTGGCTGGTACTACCTCAAGGGCACTATACATGGCATTGAGATCGCCCTTACCTGTTTTCTTATTGCCTGCGAAGTGAAAATTCATCACTTTGTCTTTGACTTCGATATCTTCGTAAATCTTGATATCGATTTCGTCTTTTCCAGGAGTAACATAGAGAGGTTGGACATTTTTGCCTTCGATAAAGATATCGTACCCTCGATTATTGGGCGACCAGTGTTCACCGACCATATAAGTCACCTGAAATTTACCGTTTCCCGTATTTAGATCCACCTTAACCGTGTCAGGAAATTGAGCCCAGCAGACAGAGTGAAATAGTTCCATGTCGTAGCCAGCTTTCTTGGCTTTCTTCACGGCTTCCTTGGTTAAGTTACCAACAAGGGCTGTTTTGGGTTGGAGTTTGATCCATCCGCCCCAGGCGTTAGCATTATACTTACTTTGCCCGGGGTTCCAAACTTGGCCTTTAGCATCCTTAAACTCTTGAGCTATGCCACCACGGACACGCCAAACTTTTTCCTTGGCAAAGCTGGTTGAGGTTAACAAGCTAATTATCACTAAGCAACCTAATAATTTATCCAAACGCATTTTACCTCCCGCCCATCCCCCTGATCAAACTTGGGGGCAGTTCTAGATCTTTGGTGTTTCAACTATTTTGGAATAAGATGACTTTTGAAGATTTGCCACTTATGGCTAAGCATCTTATCACGAATCAGATAATGTGTCAATGAAATTGATGAAAAGTTAAGACTTTATGACTAAAGGTTACCTTTTTCGATGATCTGCAGGTGTTGATTAACGCCGATTTCTGTCAGGATTTGCCGAATACCGCTCGACCACCGAATTTCGATACGGTCAACTTCTTCAGCTTTCCCCAATCCGAACTCCAACTCCAAGCTGCTCTGAGAAAGATAGCTACTGCCACAAATTACCTCTCGGAGTTGTGTATGGCCATTGGCTGTCAAACGAACCTGCGCGCCAACGCCATCGCGATTACTAACGGTACCGATCAGTTTCAGGTGTAACCAGTGATTTTGATTTCCGCCCTGGTTGCGAAGTAAGACGGCTTTCTCTCCTGCATTCAGCAACAAAATGTCGATGTCGCCGTCCTGATCGTAGTCACCGAAAGCGGCGCCTCGCCCTAACATCTTTCCCAACTGGGCAACGCCAGTCTGTTTCGACACATCGATAAAGGTGCCATCACCGTTGTTCTGCAAAAAGATATCTTCCTGGCCACCCGGCATTTCCCAGGTCGGTGGATCAATATGCCCACAAGCAATATAGAGATCTAAATCACCATCGTTATCATAATCAAAAAACTCAGTACCCCAACAGGTTTTACCTAACCCGGATTCAAAGATACCGCTCGCTGATGAAACGTCAGTGAAGGTACCATCGTCGTTGTTACGATACAAGACGTTATTTTCGTCCAGCCAGTTGGTAACGAATAGATCCAGGTCGTCGTCGTTGTCGTAATCGCCCCAGGTAATACCCATTCCGCCTCGAATATCACCGGTGTGACTGCGCTCATCCATAATGTTGGTATTGGTTAGAGTAGCTTCACCATCATTACGATAGAGAATGTTCTGGTCGGTGTCGTTGGCCAGATATAGATCAGCATCACCGTCGTTGTCGTAGTCGGCCCAGGCCACACCTAACGTCATGTGAAACCCACCGCTGATTCCCGCACTGTCGGTGACATCCATGAACTTGCCATCACCCTGGTTGAGGTAGAGGATATTGGCGTGTCCGAAAAAGTCGTAGGGGAAAAAAGTCTCTTTCCCTTGCGGAATCTTTCCGTAATCGAGATAGTTGCCGACGTATAGATCTAAGAACCCATCGTTATCGTAGTCAGCCCAGCCAATGCTAGATCCGAATCGCTCATCGCCGATACCACCCGCACTGGAGGAGGCTTTTTTGAAGATTCCATTGCCTTGATTCTTAAAGAAGACGTTGGCTTTATAGTTGGAGAGATATAGATCTAGATCTCCATCGTTGTCGTAGTCGGCAAAGGCGCATCCCATTCCCCACCCATCGTCACCGAGTTTGGATTGTGTAGTGACATCGGTAAACGTGCCATCCCCATTATTTTGATAAAGGGCATTTTTAGGTCGAGAACCAGCACTCCCGCCGGGCTGATCTGAAGTCGGATGGGGTTGTGCCGTGTTGACCAAGTATAGATCCAGATCTCCATCGTTATCGTAGTCGGCAAAGGCGCAACCGGAACCGACAATAGCCGGCATCACCTTCTTGTCGATTCCGCCGGCGTGAGTGAAATTGATCCCCACTGACTCTGAAACATCAACGAAATGAACAGTGTTATCGGCAAATGCAGTTAGAATCAGTAGATGCCAAAAGAAAATAAAAAAGGATTGCCCGAAGGCTTGAAAGGCTAAAATTCGGCTTTTGATATTAATCTCCGATTTCGTCAGCTATTATGATGAGATTTGGTTGGAATGTAAAGGGAAATCTAGATCTGGTTGGCAATAAGCATTGACAGGATAACTAGATTTGGTATATCAATAAGCGATCGAGGAAAAGAAGAATGCTTGCCAATTTGTTATTAATGGCTTACATAGCGACAGAACCGAATTACGACGAAGCCAAAGTACCAGGCTACACCTTGCCGGACCTACTTACTTTTGCCGATGGGCAACCTGTGGCTCAAGCCTCAGACTGGCCTGCCCGACGGGCAGAGATATTAGAACTGTTTGAAACCGAGGTCTATGGCAAAACACCTGAGATACAACTACCGATGGAGGTAGAGGCCTTCGCTGAGGTACTAAACGCGCAGGATGGGACCATCGTTCAACAACAGGTGATTCTCCGCTTTGGCGAGGCTTCTCCAGAGGTCAACCTGTTGATCTATCGTTCCAAAGCGGCAACCCAACCTGTACCGGCTTTTCTGGGACTTAATTTTAACGGCAATCACACAGTGCGCGCTGATCCCGGTATTTGCATCACTGAGGCCTGGATGCGCAATAACGCAGATTTAGGCGTAAGCGATAACCGGGCTTCAGAGCAGGGACGTGGTGGTCAAGCCGATCGTTGGGCGATTGAGACCATTTTGAATCGAGGCTATGCATTGGCAACTATCTATTATGGGGACATAGACCCAGATTTTGACGACGGATTTCAAAATGGCGTGCATCCACTATTTAACGACCCCAACCGAGAGAAAAGAGCGGCTGATGCTTGGGGGAGTATAGGAACCTGGGCCTGGGGATTGAGCCGCGCGCTGGATTACCTGGAAACCGATTCCAATATCGATGCCAGCAAGATTGCGGTGATGGGGCACTCACGGTTGGGCAAAACGTCTCTCTGGGCGGGAACGCAGGATCCGCGCTTCGCCCTGGTCATTTCTAATAACTCCGGCTGTGGTGGTGCCGCACTCTCTCGGCGCCGGTTTGGCGAAACTGTAGGACGGATCAATCGGTCATTCCCACACTGGTTTTGCCATAACTTCAATCGGTATAATGGGAAAGAAGATCAACTCCCCATCGACCAGCACCAATTGATCGCCCTAATTGCTCCACGTCCAGTTTATGTGGCCAGTGCAGTTGAAGATCTGTGGGCAGACCCAAAAGGAGAATTTCTGGCAGCCAAACATGCGGATTCTGTCTATCGGCTGTTAGGTACAGATGGGCTTCCAGCCAATCAGATGCCGGACTTGGACCAAGCGGTAATGGGCCAAATCGGCTACCATGTTCGAAGCGGCGGACACAATGTTACCCTTTACGATTGGGAGCGTTATCTCGATTTCGCCGACCGCCATCTCCGATAAGGTCCACTTTTGGCCACAAATATCAGGAAGAAAAAGGTAAACACTATGAAAACAGAGAGGCGTAGAGGTGTAACTTTTCGTATTGTTTTGCTGGTATTGGGCTTCGTACTGTTCAGAGTTACTATAGTCTCGGTAGCGGGAACACCTGATCAAATACGATCTATACACCAGTTCGATTTTGGTACGGAAACCAGCCCAGTGGAAAAGTCTACAGTGCGTATAACCGGGACTGATAGTTACGACAAAAACGTCGGATATGGCTGGTTATCAGACGGCCAACAGGCCTTTGATCGGAACGAGCCGATCAAAGAGTTAAAGCACAGCGGCAACCGCCATCGGCCGGACTTCCTTTACAACGCTCACGCTACGGACATAACACGGGATGGCGTCTCCTCGGAACAGGCGATGGTTTTTCGGGTTGATCTGCCTACTGGAAAATACCGGGTCAACGTCTGGGTCGGAGATCTACATACTCCACTGGAATCCATGGCTTTGGACTGCAACGGGCTAACGGTTGCTTCTGGAATAAGTGCCAAACACATTATTGGTCGCAACGCCCCTGAATCGACCGGACTCTACCAGAGGATATCCTTTACCACCAATGCAACAGAGGGAAAGATCGAACTGCGCTTTTTTGGTGATGAAACGAAATACTTGGCTGACAAAGCCCAATACGACCAGTGGTTTCCTCAAGATAAACGGCCTGAGTCGTACCGGCGCAGTTCTTGGAATCCGGAACGACACCTGAAGTTCGACCCTAAAAGTGCCTTCAGTCGCAATAGCGTCTTGGCCGTCCAAATTACTCCTTACCAGGACAGACTGATTAGGTGGCAAGATGGAGGTCTAGTGGTCGTTACGCCTACCTCCCGTCTACAGCGGATGTTCGTCGAAACCGTCAACGCAAAGAGACTGAAACTGGCTGAACAGCACCTACAAAATAAATTCGCCTCTGTTGACCTAAGGGTTGAAGGTTACCTGACCTTACTAGGACACCCGGAAATCCGTCGGTCAGATGAAAAGCGATTATTGCCCCGGACCAGACAGGCCATTGAGGAGGCATTAAGACAGGATCCTAACCATATTTGGGCCCGGGAAGGAGCATCTTCTCTGGATATCTTCACCAGGGCACGTAATCGATTTATCAATCGCGGACGTGGTGAAGAAGGTCATTTCCAGGAAAACCGAAAGGTTGTGTCAATGATGCGGCTGATACGACCGGTGGATCTCCTTTACTACAAAGCCTTGCAATATCAGGGACGCGCGCTGCAAATGCTAGATCCCCACCGCTGGGTCTATTGCAGCGGAGATGCACAGGCTGCCTGGAAAACATTGTCAGAGGATTTTCCCAACGACCGGTTTGCCAGATTCTATCTGACTAATCAATGGACCGCTGACCAGGACTGGCATTTTAATAACCATCTGCAGGGAACGGAAGACGCACCAAAATGGGCCGTGGCCCAGAAGGAGGCGTACGGTCTACTATTGGACCTCTGCGAATGGTGGGCGGCTAACAAACAGCAGGCTGACGGGAGTGTTGGTGGCGGTTGGGGAGACGACGTAGAGATCGTTAGCTTTTTCGGCATCATGGGATTTATCAGTCAAGGGGCTTCGTCTAAAGCCGTCGATATGGCCATTAAATTAATCGATGGAATGTGGACATATAGTGGCGTTGATCAAGAAGCAGGCTTCTTCCGCGGTCTGGCCGATGCGGAACACTCTGCCGAATGGACCGGAGATACGCTACCGCTGATGCTAACGCTGGATTACGGCAACCCGATCTGGATTGAACGGGCAACCAAAACCGCTGAGTTAATGCGTAACCTCTGGATGGATCAGAACCAAAGTGGAGATTATCATTTCCGCAGCAATTTTCTGGGTGCAATGTCTGTCGGAGAAGGTCAACGCGCCAACGATTCCTTTATCAACTGGCGAGCCGCGCTACCAGCCAAAGCCGTCTACCGCTATAACCACAATCCACTGATTGGCCAACTTTTCACTCGCTGGGCCGATGCTTGGTTCAACGATGCTATGCGGACAGATCGAGGAAAACCAAAAGGTGTTTTCCCGGCTGATGTTGGGTTCCCGGGAGGCGAACTGGGAGGCATCGGTTCGCCAAATTGGTTTACCGGCACCCATCCACGCGGAACCGTTAACCACGACTGGATTCGGGGTTCCTACAAAGCCTACCTGATCAACTTAATGACACTAGCATATGAGATCACCGGGGACGAAAAATACTTCCAACCCTTCCATATTCAGAGAGAACTAGCGGATCAGCATCGGTCGAATCCTGTACCGACACCCGAACCTGGCAGCCAGGCCTGGGTCGGGAAAGTATTGTCAGAAGGCCGTCGTCGTGGTCATCCTGCTGCTGACCAGATCTGGGAAATTTTACAGAAGAAAATGGCCGTCAAAACTGGGCTGCCAGCAATACTAACAGATCAACGAGACGTGCTAAAGCGGATGAACACGTTACGTAAACGGGTCAAATTGTGGTGGCCGACGATGACCACTGAAGCTTCAGCCACCGACCGTGTAATATTTCCGGGGATTGTTGCCCCTTACCTGCTGATGTGCGGAGCCAGCGGATTAAACGATTTCAGCGTCAGCTACGCTGGAGTGAACAGGAATTTTGCCGCCTTTGTCAAATACAGCGACGACCGGCAGTTGAAGGTGATAATCTACAACTTCGCTTCACAAGACGCCGACCAGAAAGCGGACACAGTTGGGCTAATCCCCTGGCGACTGGAAATCAATGGGCAATATCATATTCGTGCTGGTGTAGACAACGATGTTGATGATGAGATCGATTCAGTCGCCATGGATGAAACTCTCGTCCTCTATCAACTGGGTCAACAGGTTCAGATACCGTTTGCGGCTAAACAAACCACAATCGTTGAAATTAGACAGGTAGAACGCGGTAGAGGGAAAAAGCCATTGTCGGACCTGGCCGTAGTAGCTGATGAAATTTGGTACTCGATATGGAATCGTGAACTGGAGGTCACTATTCACAATGTTGGTACGGCAACGGCCAGGCAAATTACGGTCGGATTTTACGAGGAAGCCGGCCTTCATGGCAGCACATCGTCAGCTAAGCGTATTGCCCAGGTAACGGTTCCTCATCTCTCGTGGCCGATGGATCTGGAAGCAAAGTCGATCACCCTTTCCGCCAGGTACGTCCCCAAACGAAGTGACGTATTCATCAGCGTGGTAGTGGACGAAGGCAACCAAATTCAAGAGATCTACGAACGCAATAACACAGCTAGGCGTAGATTTGATTTTAATATGGCGGAAATTAATGCCCCCAGAAAAGGAACCGGCGAGATTGGTGGCGATGTATCCGGTGAGATTAGGCGTAGCCGACGCTAATCTCACCCCTGGTCCGATTGAGATCGGAAGAACGAAAACGGAAAGTCGAAGAGCTTGGTAGGAGAGAAAACATCGCTCCCGAGGTGCCGAGGAATGTCTTTGAAAAACTTACGGCAACGGTGAAACCTCTCTATCGACACTGAGTAAGACAAACTGTGGAATAGATCGGATCGCATCATCAACTTTTTCTCGATCTACGATCTTGAACTTGGCCCTAATTATTGACTTATGCAAGAGTTCCATTGAAGATCTTAATGTTCAACTACGAGTTTCCGCCCATTGGCGGCGGCGGAGGTTGGGTCACCTATTTTCTGGGTAAACACTTTGTGGCCGCCGGCCATCAGGTCACGCTGGTAACATCGCAGTTTGAAGACTTACCAACTACTGAAGTAGTAGAGGGGATAACTATCAGGCGTGTGCCCGTGTGGCGAAAAAATCGGGATGTCTGTGCCGTTCACGAAATGTTGACTTACGTCATCAGTTCGACTTATTACGGTCAATCAATTGCCAAAACTTTTCAGCCAGATGTGGTACAGGTCTTTTTCGGTATTCCGTCTGGTGCTTGCGCCTACTGGCTACAGCGAATCCAAAATCTACCCTATGTCGTCTTTTTAGGGGGCAGAGACGTTCCGAGACCGAATCCGGATCCACCTTACTACCGCTGGCTCTACCTGTTGTTGAAGCCGATTATCCGATCCATCTGGCATAAAGCTGAACAGGTAGTGGCCTGCAGCGACGGTCTGCGCGAACTGGCATTAGCCACAGATCCAGAGATCACCATTAATGTTATTCCCGACGGATTGGAATTGGACCGGTTTTCCCGCCCTGAGAGAGCTTGCCCCCAGGCGAGTCCGGGAATTGCTAATGCCGAACCTGTCAGGATCTTGACCATCGGACGGTTAATCCCCCGCAAGGGGTTTCAATTCCTGATTCAGGCTATACCCAAAATAGTTAGTCAGGTCAGAAATCCGTTTCAGGTCGACATCGTTGGCGACGGTCCATACCGCGCCCAACTGCAGAAAATGGTCAAAGATTTAAAAATTGAAAAATACGTCCGTTTTAGCGGTTCAGTTGACTATGCAGATCTACCTGATAAATACCGACAGGCTGATATCTTTGCCCTGTGTTCATCGGCGGAAGGGATGCCGCTGGTGGTGCTGGAAGCAATGGGGGCGGGACTTCCGATTGTGGCCAGCAGAGTACAGGGAATAGAGGATCTGGTCGCTGTTGGACAAAATGGGGCATTAGTGGAACCCGGTAACATAGAACAGATCGCCGATCAGCTAACCAACCTGATCAACCAGCCTGATCAACGCCGCCGAATGGGAGGAACCAGCGTTAGCAGGGTACAGCAATACGATTGGAAGAATATCGCTGAGGCCTACCTACGAATCTATCAGCGGATTACTCAATTATGAAAGATGTTATACCAAATCAATCTCAGACAGAGTTAGATTTATTAGAACAGGCGAAGCAGACTTTGAACTCGCTTGGATTTGAAAAGATGCGGCTAACCGAACATCAAAGAATTCTGAAAATTAGCCTGTCCGATCTAGATTTTGAAACAGCGATTCAGATGCGAGAAACGATTGTGGCAGAGATCAAGGCCCTCGGCTACCGCTTTGCCACTTTAGATCTTACACCAGATTCACCGGATTAGAGCTGTTTTGAGTCACAATCAGGTTGATTGGGATCTTCAATCACGATACCGGTTTGCAGATAGTCGAGGGCTTTGGTGTAGCTACGACGTTCTAAATAGTGGTTGAGTTGAACCGGTGCGGTGGCCTGAACCTCCAGCCGCAACCGCTCAATCTCGACTAAGGCTGGGGCAATACTTTCTCTGGCACTGACGTGATTAAACATTGCTTCCAGAGCTTGCTTGATTTGCATAACTTGTGTTGCTGTCATCGATATCCTCATTAAAATAATCTACATGGGAAAGGAATACATAATGTGTTTTACCACCGAAAACATCGTTAGCCAACTCGACGAACTCATATCGACAGTTGAAACCTACCAACAAGCCGTCGGGCGGTTCGAACTAGATACCGTCACCACCTTGTTGAATGATAGTTTTGGCGATTGGTTAGCCGCCAACCGACTAGGACGAATCCAACTGTTGAGCCATAACCGACTGCTACTCAATGTCAACGGTCAATTAGCAGAGGGAACGGTGGTTCCGGACGAAATAGATTTACACCCTCGATTCTTAGTTGTAACCCTCGACAAATTCGACGGTGCAGTGGCTGTTGCCACCACTATTGCTCAAGTCCTCGGCAGTTACCGATTTGCGGGTGATGGGGCCTACGTCTGGATTGTACCTGACGGATTTATGGCCGAACTGACTGAACAGGAAAAAATATGGGAAGCCAAGGGAAGCGGCTACTTTTCGCACGAATCGATGTGCCTCTCCAATACTTCCGATTTCGATACCACCTGTCGGTTGGAGGTGCTATACGAAGACTTAGACTTAACACCCGTCTCCTGTCAATTTGAGGTTAAATCGTATCAATCGGTTCATTTCCGTCTGGATCAACTACGCGACGATAATGGCGACCCGCTAATTCAAAAAAGCGCGCCGACCAGCTATAAAATCAGCAGCCAGCAGGCCAAAGTGGTGGTCCAAGGTTCACGCATCCTAACCTCTGGTCAGAACAGCGAGTTTGCTAGTTTCGGTACCGTAATGGCCTGGACACCCTCTCTCGCTCCCTAAAGTGTCTCTACGGTCGCACAACTGCTCCGTCTACCCGTCGATCTTCAGCCATATGATGAGGGCGTTTTGCCTGTTCCGCATCGAGTAACTGGGCCGCTTTTGTTTCATCGATATCAATACCTAATCCTGGTTGGTCATTAGAATACAGGTATCCCCCCTCAAGAATAGCGTGGCCTGGAAAAACATCTAGTTCCTCTGTACCGAAATGGTTCTCCTCCTGGATGCCAAAACTCCAACTGGCTAAATCCAGGTGCATTGCTGCTACCTGATTGACCGGATCGTTATCTCCACCTTCTTGCCAAGCAGTATTTATACCAAACCACTCGCACAAACTGGCAATTTTGCGGCATTGGGTAATTCCTGCTGCTTTTGACACTCTGACCCGGACAAAATCGATAAGCCTTTCGGTGATAAGAGGCGTCCATTCGTGAGGATTAATAAAAAGCTCTCCCATAGCTTGCGGTGTTGTACACTGTTGCCGAATCAGGCGAAACCATGCGATCTGTTCAGGTGGAAGTACATCTTCGAGAAAATACAGGCGGTAAGGCTCAAGGAGTTTGGATAGAGTTACTGCGCACTGTGGGCGTAGATGTTCGTGGACATCGTGAGTTAGTTTCGGTTCGAACCCCAACTTTGAACGCAGATAGTCGAACATCTTCGGAATATTCTCAAGGTAGGCCTCATCGTCAAAGAAATGCGGTTTATGCCAGGCATTTTTGGGTAGTTTCGCCTCACTCTGATCAATGAAACCACCACCGCCGTATCCGCCAAGTTGACATCGAATAACCTGGTATCCTTCCTCCATGTAGCGTCTCACATCGTCTTCCAGCGCAACTAAATCGTTGCCACTGGCGTGAGCATAACATGAGACCGCCGAACGACATGGGCCACCTAAAAGTTGATAGACCGGCATACCGGCTTCCTTTCCTTTGATATCCCAAAGTGCCATATCGATGCCAGCCAAGGCGGTATTCAGAATCGACCCATTCCGCCAATATCCGCTGGTGAAAGCCGATTGCCAATTGTCTTCGATATGACTTGCCTCGCGGCCAATCAACCTGGGACCGACACCTTGTTCTATGGCTGTAATGACGGTTTCGGCATGGTACTGATCACTGGCAGAACCGATACCGTAGAGCCCTGGTTGATCTGTTATAACTTTGACGATTACCCATGTTCCACTTGATCTTGTTCGAATGCATTGAATCTCTTTGATCTTTGCCATCAGTTTCTCCTAATTGATCGTCTTCAAAGGTGGTTGTGCTCGATATCACTTGGGAACAATATCCACAATTATATCAGTTTACATCTAATTATTGGGTGTCGCCTCCTGGAATGTACCACCATTCCCTTAACCGATCTGTTTCACAGTGGTAACAGTCGAGACGACCGATACCGATAGATATCACCAGTTCACCTTTATTATACTAGCCACTTAACTTTTTTGCCATTATCGATATTTGTTTATTAGCTTCCATATGCCTTCCATATATTCCAACAAATTAGGTCCATTGCAGAATGTTGAGCAGATAGTCTAATTTGGTCAAACAGTTTGGTAATTTTCCTTGACTGGAAAATTAAGGTGTCTAAGGACAATCGCACAACACGGAGTTTTATCGGTAGGAATCGCGTTTGCGTCTCGATTTTACTGCCATTATATGTGGAAGTAAAACCAGAGGGATTTAACCGGCAGAAGAAGTATTGTTACAAACTATGACAATCGATACCAGTCGATCAGGGACGGTAAGTTACACCTGTAAAATCGATGAAACACTTGGCATTTCACATCAGAAGTGGATAATATTTCAACCCTGGTAGAGCGTGGTCTTAGATAACAAAGTCACTTAGAAGATTGAGGCCGGAGCGTGGCTATCAAGTTCTGCGACCAGCAGATGCTGGATCAATTTGCCAAGATTCAGTATATTGCCGACTATATTAAGCAGAAACAGGAGGAGATCGATAGTTACAATGCCGCCAATCAGGTCGATCAGGTGAGTTTGGTTAACGGTAGACTTTAACCAACGTTGGTACATTTCGAGCTTATGCTGAGGCTTATTTGCGTAACCATCCTGACATCCATCAAAGCATGACCTTTCTGGTCAGGCATAGACAACCGACTGAACACGGATTGCCTGTCGAACTGTATATCTTCATACTGTGATCAAGTTTGGGCCAACTATGAGAGTATCCAAGCCGATATCTTCGACCACCTGCTGGCAGTAATTCCCGAATTTAACTTGCGGGTGTTCTAGGCTCCTTCTGGCAGTGATTTCCATCAATTGCTATCCAGTGAATCCGGATCGTGAAGCCTAACTATTCACACCTCTTTCCAAAGATTTAATTAAGATTATCTTTATTGTGGCTTGAGTGGTGAAACTCGATGATTTCTACCGATATGAATATCGGCAAGAATTGGCAAAACACAGTGATAACAAAAGCTTATCGGATTGTCGGCCACATCTTTGACCATAGTAAAGCTGATTTCAAAAATTCTATCATCCCGGTCGCGGGCGGGTTAGATAACCTGCGTCTGGATTTCCCTGTCCAAGCCTGAGACTGTTTGTGGCCTTGAGAGTTCAACCGGCCTTTCTCTTCTATTTCCTATAGTGGTTTATTTAGTTAGGATAGGAAAGCACGGAGCCAATACCAGCCATCATTGGTTGTTGGTGTTTATATTTTTAATTTGGTTTCGGCTCAAAATTCTTCTGTTTTATCAGCACAATGACCAGATAAATTGTCACAAACTCAAACAGGAGTAGTCCAGGAAGTGTAATGGTCAGTAGCCATGGTTGTGGTTGGCGGATGACATAAGCCATCGGGAAAACAAAGTGGGCAATAACGGCATAAGTCGACAGCCAATTTCTCTGATTGTTGGAAAAGTAGAGTTTGAGCAAGCGACTGTTTGAGTTGTTGAGCGACATCTTCCAATGAGTACTAGATTTAAAAAAAGAAGAGTATAAAATAGTAATTGCGCCAACCCATTCAACCAGCACAAAAATAAAGCTGAGATTGATGCTTGATAGATACCAGATTACCGTTGCAGTCGACACATCGACGATCAGATCTAAAGCCATACCAAAGCCACTTTGATGGTTGTAACGACGAGCCAGAAAACCGTCTACCGCATCGAGAATCACGTTAACTGTGAGCAAGCAACAAATTTGATAATGAAAGGGTTGACGACTTAAAGTGGCAATAACAACTGCCCAAGTCACCAAGATGATACGAATGTAATCGACAAGGGGGCAGGGAAAAAATGCAATGGCGATGATTTTTCTGTAATTTTTTTGATGAGAGATTGGGTTAATCTCCCCACGTATGACCTGAAAAATCAAGGTTGACGCCGGCACAACTAGAAAAGTAAGAAAAATAATATTAGAAGCTATTTCAAAACTAAATACAATTTAAACTTGCGCATCTAAAGGAGTTAGGTATAGTTTTAGTTGGATCTAAAAAGGAACTTTTGATGGCTAAACAGAAACCATTTATCACCGACCAACAATG
>JASMLX010000141.1 GCA_030748495.1 Candidatus Poribacteria bacterium
CACAAGCCGTTTTCCACCCTGGCCAATAGTTCTATCTCTCAATTTTAAGCGGCGGCAGACTAGTAAATCAATTGCCTTTCCACCAAGACACTGCTTATGTAGATGACAATTATGACGGCATTTGATCAATCTATCTCTTCGCTGTTAGCCCTGTGGCCATACGGATCTGATTCACCCACACTATTTCGCATGCATATGACGTTTTCATTATCAGGCTAAAGTGAGCAAAAACCTATTAATAGGCTTTCGTCTTCACTGGCTGAAAAGAAAGTAAAACTTTCGCTGTGACTTTTTCCTGTGGTACAAAAAAGGCCATGAGAGTGGATACTCACGGCCCCTTATAGTCTTTAAAACGACTTGTTAGCACAACGACCCGTTCTAGTATGCGTTCTTAACGTATCCCCAACTAGAAGCTAGTTTCTCCTTGGCATCGACAGAGAAAAAGCCAGGCCCGGTGACCAGTATACTATCGATAATGCCCATGCCCCAACTCTCGTGCCAAACACCGACTGTGCCAGCACTCTGATAGTCGGCTTTTGCATACTCAGCAGTAGGTTTTCCCAACTTGTTGGAGGGCATATCTTGCTTGAAGCCCTTGACATCGGCTAGTTTTTTGTACCAGACCCGAATCTGTTTGCCTCTGACCTCGACTCGCCCAAAAAAGGCTGTTTTGTTGTCCTGAGGTAGACCACCTCCCAATCCGTGATCCTCGCCGACCAGTTCCTTGCCACCATTTTCACATCCACACTGATCCAGACATTGCCCGTCTGGGCAACAGCCATCAGCGTAGCTGGCGATAATCACTTTTGTGGTTTCGTTATATCCCCAGGAAACCAGGTAACCTTTATCATCGCCTTTCTTTCGAAAGGTGACACCAAATCCATCGTCATCTGCAAACGAAAAGATACACTGGATAATACCGTCGGTAAATTTAGTGACCCCGGGAAGTTTGGTATTGCCGGAAATCCCACAGCCCTCTGCCGTTTGCTTCAGGCCTTTTTTGCCGCCGCCAGGCGCGATAAAATCTTCGACGGCCCAAACTGTCCCTGGCGGTCCCTTGTATTTACCATCCTTGTTGACTTCGGCGTTGGGAACCGCTTTAGCCGACTCAAAGTCAGCGTAGAAAATAACCTGCGCTGAAGCGGAAAGAACACAGGTCAGAGTTAATAACGCGACCAAGACTCCTAAGCTCTTTTTCATTTGACAATCCCTCCTTATCTATTCGACTACACCTACATAATACTGACTATTGTAAAGTGTAAAGAAGTGAGGTGTCGCCTTTTGACACCTCACTTCTTTCGTAAGTTGTAGGTAGGGCCTAGTAAGCAGAACGGATAGCAGCCCAGGAAGTAGCCAGTTTATCCTCCGCATCAACGGCGGTATCAGCATCAAAAGTCCGCACCACCACGTTATCGATCATGCAGTTACCCTGACTTTCATGCCACACACCAACTTGTCCTTTTTTGTGGGTAGTATCTGTGATCTCGACTACCGGGTCGCCTTTGGCTTTACCTCTTTCATGATACCAGACTTTGATGCTGTCGCCTTTGGCTTCGATAACACCAGTGTAGGCTACACTCAGATCCTGAGTGCCAGTACCTTTTCCATCATCCCCAATTTTAAAGAGGCCGTGCTCTTTCTGTACCATTTCCTTGCCACCATTTTCACAACCCGTTTGGTCCAGACATTTTCCGGTTTCAGCACAACCCTCATCTAGTAAGGCGACAATGACAGCGGGCGTTTCGTTATAGCCGAAAACGACCAGGTAGCCTTTGTCGGCGGCGGATTGCCGTAGAATTACGCCCCAACTGTCGTCATCTTTCCAAGACATATCGAGTTGAATAATACCATCACTGAATTCCTCGGTCCCAGGTAGTGGTGTGTTTCCAGATATTCCACAGCCTTCGACCGTTTGGTTGAGCCCCTTGCCACTACCGGGAAAATCTTCAACCTTCCAAATTTGGCCTTTGTTATCTGGCACCCATTTGGCTAGATCGTTATCACCTTTGTCGTTTTCAAAGTCAGCCCTGAATAGAACAGTACCAGTGACGCCCGCGATAGCCATGTTCATGGTGGCAATCGCTAAGCAAACCATCAAAACGATAAATAACTGATGCTTATGCATTTAAAATCAACCTCCAGTATTTTTTGTTCGCAAGTCTGGATTTCGGTTTCCCCGTGAAAGTACGAATAAACCGACCTGCGAATAATAATATTACACAAATAGTTTTTTTTGTCAAATCAGCTACTTGCAAATACAAATTACTTTTTGTGTTGGGCTGATCAGACTGGCAAGGAACTGTTGACTCTCAAAGGCCATGATGGTAAGGTCATGTCAGCGGCCTATAGCCCAGATGGTGCTCGTATAGTGACGGCTAGTGGTGATCAGACAGCCAAGGTATGAGAGGCTGTTACGGGCAAGGAACTGTTGACTCTCAAAGGCCATGATGGTGAGGTAAATTCAGCGGCCTATAGTCCAGATGGTCAGCGGATTGTGACCGCGAGTTGGGATTACACAGCCAAGGTATGGGAGGCTGATACGGGCAAGGAACTGATGAATCTGATAAGCCATAATGGTCCTGTCTATTCAACAGCCTGGAGTTTAGACGGCCAACAAATTGTGATGGGTAGTTATGATCAAACAGTCAAGGTGTGGGATGAAAATACAGGCCAGGAACTGTAGACTCTAGCAGGTCATGAGAGTTGGGTAATGTCAGCGGCTTGGGGGCCAGATGGCCAGCGCATAGTGACGGGGAGTATAGATCATACAGCCAAGGTATGGAATGCTGATACAGGTCAGGAACTATTGACCCTCAAAGGCCATGATAGTTCGGTCAACTCAGTGGCCTATAGTCCAGATGGGAAAAGAATCGCTACCGCAGGCGGAGATGGTATTGTCCAAGTCTACACTACAGACATGGATGAACTGCTGCAAATAGCAGAAAGCCGAGTTACCCGTCAACTGACAGCCGAGGAAAAAGAGAGATATGGGGTATTGGATTGACAGTTGCTGGCCAAGTAACAAATCAGTCAAAAGGTAACTCATGTCAGACGTATTCATCTCTTATTCTCGCCCTGACATCGACTTCGTTCGTCACCTGTTCGCTCAACTAACCGCCCGTGACCGTGAAGCCTGGGCTGATTGGCAGGATATTCCACCCACCGCTGATTGGTTAGCCGAGATCTACCGTGGCATTGAAGCGGCTGACTCCTTCCTGTTTATTATCAGTCCTGATTCGGTGGCCTCCGAAATTTGCACCTTAGAGCTCGAGCATGCAGTCAAGCACAACAAGCGACTAGTACCAGTGGTGTGGAAAAAGGTGGAAGATCATCAAGTCCACTCGGCCATGACGGCCCATAACTGGGTTTTTCTGCGACAGCAAGACGACTTTGAGGCTAACTTTGAGTTGCTGATCGGTGCTCTGGATACTGATTTGGAGTATGTCAAGGAACATACACGTCTGTTGACACTAGCTATAGATTGGGATCAGAATCAGCGTCGAAGAAGTGCAGGCTTGCGTGGACAAGAACTTCAAACAGCCGAAGGATGGTTAGCCCAAAGCGGCTCTAAGGATCCCCAACCAGCAAAGTTACATAAAGAGTATCTGACCTTTAGTCGGACTGTTGTGAATCGGCTACAACGGTTGGTGATGTCAGGTATTACGGTTGCCTTTGTTCTAGTTCTAGGATTAGCAGTATCCGCTTTTTATCGACGTAACCAGGCACAAGAAATAGCCCGGATTGCTATGGCTCAGTCTTTAGCCGCAACTGCGGCCATGAATTTAGAAACAGATCCGGAACTCAGCCTACTTTTGGCCACTAAGTCGATTAGGATTATGTCTGCATCATATTAGCAAACCGCAGACGGGAAATCCCGAGTGAAGAATTTACGATCATTGGTTTGATCCCATCATTGGTTAGACTAAAGCTTCTGGTCATGACAATTAGATTGGATAACTTGTCGCGGAAAAATCCTGTTACATTCGCCCACTAATCCATTACTATCCAACAGCGGGGATTTGATAGTCCATTGATACTTCGCGGTCTCAACCATGTATCGGTATCAACGAGCATCCAATCGGCCGCGTAAAAAACACCAGCCTAGGATTCGTAACACAAACGCGAAATTTAAAATCGCACTGATTGATGGAGAAGGAGATATTAATCATGGCCGGCATCAACAAACCTGGGCTAACACCAGGACTGGAATCCCTTCAAGTCTATGGTGACACGCTAGTTGGATGGGATGAGAATGCCCCACCCAACGAAACCGTAGACGCAGACGGAAACGTTAATCATCTTGGTAGAGTAACTGACCCCGATTCACCAAATCGTCGAGTGTATGATGATCCTACAGTGGAAGCATTACGCTCACATTTAAAAGAACACAACGGTATTCGAGGTCTCGAAATCTGTGAGCCACACGAAATAAAGAGAGCAGCCAAGATCTTTCATCGTGATGGTTTCGTGGTGGTGAGAGATCTGCTCAATACTGAACAACTGACGTATTGGAGAAAAGGTTGTGCCCGGGTACTCAGAGAAATCCTTTCCATCTCCGATCAAGGAGGCAGAAAATACGTGCCTGAAACCGGACGTCTACCCCACCGATACAGTTATGGCACATCCTCCGCTTCAAGGCATATGCTGCATGATCTAGCTTGGGCCAGTATGGTTGATCTTCCCACCACAACCCCTATCGTCACAGAAATCTTTGGCTCTTCCAACTACCGGGTTTGGGGTTCCGGTGGTGACCTCTGCCTACCAGGTGCGATCGAGTATCAACACCTGCACTCCGATGGCAGAGACGCACAACATCTCACAAAAAGTCGCATTGAGCAGGCCAAACTAGTAGGTGTTGAACTCAATACAGACAGTTCGGACGAATTAGATGTACCCACCCAAAAACTGATTATGGAAATGACTCCGCCTATGGTGACGATTAATTTCCTGATGTGCGATCTGACTGAGGAGAATGGTCCCATACGCCAAATTCCAGGCACTCATACTTTACAACAATCCCCCCCGCGACCTGCAGATGAACCGGAGTGGATGAAGCATTCCACCTTAGTGGGCGCGCCGGCCGGCGCCGGAGTTTTTCGGGACAACCGCGCTTGGCACGGAGCAACACCCAATTTATCCAGAGAGATCAGAGCTTTACCAAATGTCGAGTATGCGGCTCCTTGGCGACCGGCTTGTGATTTCACAAAATCAATGCCGCATGGAATTTGGGAAACCTTGACACCATATGCCCAGAAACTATGTGACTGGATCAAGGAGGATCCTGGCGTTTGGCCGACAAGAGCAGGTATTATGCACCCATTGACCAGTAAGCAGGTGGAGGCCGCGAAAGCATAAACTCTTCAACAAGGGAAAAGAGACTTTTGAAGCCATGAGGATTCCTATGCTGGTCTCAATCTCTGGTGCTCGGTTGCTTTATCGGAGCAGGAGGTCCATTGGCGAAGGTTTCTTGGTGGTTTGAAAGACCGTGGTCTATGGGATCGAACTCTTGGCGTGATATCCATATCCCTTGGCATCTAAAATGCTGAAAGGGCTTCAGGAAGATAACTCAAAGGTCATCTTACAGTACAATTCGTCAATCAGTTGGGAAATACGATTCTATGGGAACTATGCCTTCACTAATTTGAATGGCGTAAATCATTCTACAATAGCTTCAAGGCTAAACGGTCCAATTATATCATCAATTCAAACAACGGTTGAGGACAATCAAACCTCAGTAGCGCTATTGCTATAATTTCGTCAGGACATTAAAATCACGAAATAGAGCCAAGAAACTACGTTTCTATGAAGATAGCAGTTTTTTGTATTTGAGATGAAATAGGAAAGAACAGGGTTGAAGACTGGATTGAAGTTTCGCCTCAGAGAGGAGTTTGAGAAATGTGGAAAACTAAGGAAAGCGTCATTCGGAATGATGCCCAACCATTCAACGAAGAAGAAACCACGAGAATCGTCGAGGAGTTTTATCACCGCGGCTACTGCTTCTTGGAGGATATCCTGACCCGAGAGGAAACAAGGATTCTGAGAGAAGTCATCCAAATCAAGTATTCTGATCCTGCAATGCATGAGGAAGACATAGATCAGATCCGCGGCATCAGCCTGATGCGAATGTTCGAATACGACATCAATTATCGTGATCTCATTTTTCGCGAACCATTTGTCAGCATTGCGGAAGCCATTCTCGGGAAAGATTGCCATATGATGTCACAGAATGCACTACGGTATGAGCCCGGTGCAGGAGGTGGTTGGCATGTTGATGACCGGGTTCATTTCCCGCTACCAGATGACGTTCTCAAGCACGACCCTCGTGTGCCTCCGCCCTGTTTGGTTCTCAACATCCTTTTCCCTCTGAGCGATATGACCTCCATCCGGTATGGAGTCACGGAAGTAGTTCCCGGCAGCCACTTCTCCGGGCGCAACCCGAACTCTAGTGAGAATCCAACCTTTAATGGTCAGGCAGCCGTTTCACTTTTTTCTAAGCCCGGCGATGCCATAATGTTTCATAACCAGGTCTGGCATCGTGGATCACCCAATCAATCGCAACAGGTACGATACGTTGGATCGGTGGTCTACAGCCAGAGAATCATCGGACAGAGGCTCTATCCGTTCATTGATTACCGAATGCCGGAATACGTTTGGGAAGGAACAGACGAGAGGATGCAACGGTTGCTTGGTCGGCACGGGAAGGGAGCATATGGTTAGGCTAATACTCGCTCACGGTCGAGGTCACTTCACCACTGGTTTGTATTTCTTCTTCTTTAGATTGAAAGTATTGTTGCCTACGAGTTGAAGGAACTCATGTGTCCAACTTCCAGTTGGCCATAGCTGAAATTCTCCTTCAATATGCCAGAGAAAACGCTGATGATCAGAGCTACCAAGATGCAACAACAACCACAATCAACTACAGTCTCTACCCATCAGTGGCAAAGGACGCGGCTAACGCCGCTGGTAAAGGCCGGTGCTCCGCACGGGTCAGAAGTAATTAATTCGATCCTGACACACATCGAAACCCGACGTAGTAGTTCCTAGACTTCGGAGAGTTGCTGCTGCGGTAAGCTACCCGCAGGCTGTTAGTAGAGGTGAACCAAAAACCAGCCCGCAACACCCGCGATATTTGCTCGCTACTACCCCAATCCTGACACCACTCCCAAGCGTTACCCGCCCATTTAGCATAGGCCGTATCTTTGATGCCAACATGTTCTACTCGATGCCACGCAAAGCATATTGGATAGCAGCTCACTATTCTCGATACATTCACCAGGGTATCAGCAGATTGATTCGCAAGACAGAGCTGACAAATGCAAAACCCGCACCTGGATAGGAGCGGATGAGAAAACTTTAGTGGTCGTTACCATCAATAATAGCCAGGCTGATCTTTCCACGGGTTACGAATTTTCGAATTACTAATTTTCTCTCCTTTTCCTTCGTGTTCTGCAAAGTCAACACTCAACCCATTTTCTTCGTTAGGACTCTTGTAGTTTGCCAGACAACTAAATAAATCGAGTAACTAAGTATCGCTTGGCACTACAACGCCGATACCGTGTGTTGGATCTTCTAACTGGCAGTTCAATCCCTGAAATCTGCCCTCGCCGTCGCAGTCAGAGCCCACGATCTATCTAGCTTCTGCTAGGCCAACAATCCTACATCCACTGGCAACTTTTCGACCCCTAAAACTCCCAGCTTCATCCAGCGGATTCCTCGTTGTGTTGAAACCTGGCTCAAGAACACCTCCTATTCATAGGGTTAATTTTCACGATTTAGCCATAGATGGCGCAAATGGCCAACAGAAGATCTTTTGTCAAAATCAACAACTGGGCTATATTTATCGGTCTCTTACTGATCATAGCCAACGTTTATTGGCTGGCCTATGTCGAAATGATATGGCATACTGCCCATTTGACCACCGTGGCCATGTCAGTCAATGTTATGTTTGCCATTCTGACAATGACCTGGCTAAACATGGGTCTTCGCTCTATTTTTCCCAATTCGGCCTTGAAGCAACAGGACCTATTGGTTATCTATGCCATGCTGGCTGTTGGCAGCGCATTTTCTGGCCACGACTTTCTACCACGGTTGATGGGATTAATTCCCTATGCCTTCCGTTTTGCCACGCCAGAAAACGACTGGCAAGCCTTGCTGTTTCACCATCTGCCGGCATGGCTGGTTGTCTCCGAGCCCAAGACCGTTACCGACTTCTACGAAGGTGGGGTCAATTTTTTTACCGATGGTTACTTTCAGCAATGGATTACCCCTATCCTATCCTGGTCAGTTGTCGTTCTCCTACTGCTGGCGATTTTTCTTTGCTTGACGGCTATTCTCAGGAAACAGTGGGTCAATCGTGAAAAATTGGCCTATCCGATTGTTCAAATCCCGCTTTTAATTACAGCCCAATCGGGGACAATCTTTAGGAACCGGCTCCTCTGGATCGGCTTTGGCCTTGCCGCTGGAATAAACTTGTTCAATGGCATCCAATTTTTCTTTCCGACCTTACCTGTTATTCCGGTCAAGAAATACGACCTCAACATCTACTTCAGCCAAAAGCCATGGAATGCGATGGGCAGCACCCCGCTACGTTTCCATCCCTACCTCATTGGTTTTGCCTTCATTCTTCCTTTCGATTTGTTGTTTTCCTGTGTGTTTTTCTACCTGATGAAAAAGGTGCAACTATTATTGGGAAGTGCAACTGGCATCGTCACTCTGCCCGGTTATCCGTTCCTGGGAGAACAAGGGGCAGGCGCACTTTTTGCCTTACTGGTCATGGCTTGTTGGAGCGGCAGGAAACATTTCAAAACGGTTCTCTACCATGTAATTCGTCCTAATCCAGCGGAAGAGTCGGCTGAGCCGATTTCTTACCGAACCATGGTCTTGATCTTGTGTTTTTGTCTGCTGTTACTGATGCTTTTCTGTCTCCGCAGTGGAATGTCATTCTGGGTTTTTGCTATTTTTATCACCATCTATCTGGCCATCGTTGTTGGGTTGACACGTATGCGAGCCGAATTGGGTCCCCCAATCCATGCAATCGGCTATGCAACCCCACAGTACCTGATGATATCTATGCTGGGTACACGACGGCTTCGACCTGGAAACCTGACCCTGTTGTCTCTAATGAATTGGCTCAGTGGTGCCAGCTACGCCTCATTTCGCACTCACCCGATGCCAGAGCAGATGGAATCCTTTAAACTAGCGGAACGAACCGGTATTCGGAATCGAACCATGTTGATCGTCTTGATCCTGGCCAGCATAGTGGGAATTGGATCTAGCTTGATTCTCTGTCCATATACCATTTATAAAGAAGGGGTTGCGGCCGGTTCCGAGCAAATCCATGCAGGTGGAGCAGAAACCTACAACTTTCTTTCCTCTTGGTTGATTAACCCTAAACCGGCGGATAAAGTAGCAATAACAGTCCTGGGTTTGACCTTAGCCCTCAATCTGGGTGTAATTTTTTTTCGCTCTCGACTGGCCTGGTTCCCACTTTCTCCAGCCGGTTACGTCATCGGTGTCGCGCCGGGAACTACCGATATCATCTGGTTCCCGATGGTTATCGCCCTGGTTCTCAAGTGGTTGATACTCTGGTATGGCGGTGTCAAGGCCTATCGGCGGGGACTTCCTTTCTTTATTGGGTTGGTTTTAGGTGAGGCTCTGCTCGGTTGCTTCTGGCCAGTCTTGAGCTTAGTCTTACGGTCGGCAGTCTACAGCTGGATTTAGTTCCACTATCTCCTCTAAGTAATTTCATATCTCTTGTTGGCCGAACTGTCTGAAATCCCAGGGCTGTTGCCGGATTTCGGCAGAAAAGTTTGACCGAAGCAACGAACCGCAAACAGAATTACATTAACCGACAGCAGAGTTGGCTGATAGAGAGCCGCTCCCTGTTGGCCGCTGATGGATCTAGTGATCATAAGCGTCTCTATGTTAAGACTGTTCAAGACGGTAGCAGAAGTACACTCACCACTATCCGTTTTGACGATGACGAGTCTCCATTACCCAACTTGATTAAGGATTAGCCACTAGAGCTGCCTTTAGCCGTTTCAGTAACGAGCGAGAGCGTATCTCGGCTAATTGCTGATGTGTGGGTGTGAGTGTGGTCGGTAGCCCAAGATGGACCTGGCAAAAAGGTTCGGGAGTCCCAGAAGCAAGTAGACTATGATTACAAGAACCTATTGGAGGTATGATGCGGAAGTTTAGTTGGGTGTTGTTGGTGCTGTTGGCCTTTGGGGGGTGTGGTGAGGATGAAAAAGAAGTGGGGGCGGAAGTGTTAAAGGGAAGAAGAAGCCTTTCTTAGCTGCTAGCCTTTTATAATGGTGAGCGCAAGAAAGGTGCAGTGTTTAATTTAGTTCGCTATGTTTCTTTAGCCTCGGCTTTGATTTCAAACCCTTTGGATGATACATACTTGCCAGAAATTGGGAGTGATCAATTCTGGCAGGGCGTTTTTATGGCTAGTATGGTTGGCCTGGCCGGGTCAGTAATTTGGCCTCCGATTGATGCCTACAGGTCAGCTAAACGAATCAACGCAGAAATTGATCAGAAATTGCCAGAGCAGGAAATATCCAATCTGTTACAGCCAATTAAGCTGAAACATCTACCTCATCGAGGGACATCATTGTCATATGATTGGCATTTCTAGATCAATCAGCCACGAAGACGGCACGCAGGCCGTTGCAGTACCGAGCGAGATTTAGAACTGATCCGTAAATAACTTGAGACTTTGCCTCATTTGCCTTTCAATAGGTACCATGTTCAACCAGATAGCATGGAGGCGATATGGCAGAAGTGAAGTCATGGCAAGTATCAGATTCATTCTGGCCAAAAGTTAAGCCATTAATCCCGTCACCTAAGCCAGATCCAAACCAGCAATACCTGCGCAAACCCGGTGGAGGGAGAAAACCGATGCCAGCCCGCAAAATATTGGCCGGAATCGTTTATGTATTGCCTACAGGCTGCCAATGGAAAGCCCTGCCAAAGGAAGATTTTGGAAGTTCGAGTGCGATTCACACTCATTTCCTTCGCTGGGCGGAAAGTGGTTTTTTGGTTAGTCTTTGGCCAGCAGGACTGGCTGAATATGATGAAATGGAGGGCATCTCCTGGAAATGGCAAAGCATCGACGGAGCCACGGTAAAAGCTGCCCTAGCTCCAGAAACGGTCGGTCCGAATCCAACCGATAGGGGAAAAAAAGGAAGCAAGCGAAATTTGTTAGTCGACGGCTGTGGAGTCCCCTTGTCACTGTTCGTAAGCGGAGCCAATCGGCATGATGTTACCCAACTGGAAATCGTCATTGAACGACCTGATGATATTGAACAGCACCTATGTGCCGATAAAGGTTACTACGGTGATTCGGCTTGACAGATAATCATCTCCAAAGGCTAGACTCCTCAGGTGAAATCAAGGGGGGAGGAAATTGATACCAAAAAAAGAACCCTGGTTACAAATCTAGAAGATGGGTGGTCGAAGTCAGTCATTCCTGATTCAACCGGTTCAGGAAAATCCTGGTCGGCGATGAAAAACTCAACCTAACTTACCTGTCATTGCTACACCTGGCAGCGGCTATAATTACATACCGAAAAGCAGGATTTATTTACGGATAGGTTCTAAGTCCAGAGTGTCGGACAGTTGCCATGTTAGCATATAGTGGCCTGAGCCGGTTCAGGATGGCGATTTGTCGTTTCGCTGCCTAAATTGATTGCACCCCTGATTAGCTCCAATCCCTAGCTGTTGTTATCTTGGTGATAACCCCGATTAAAGCCGCATATTTTCTTCGATCAATCTTTTTTTAGCCAATTCACAATATCTTTCGTCTATTATTTCAACTTCTATCCCCTTCCTATTGTTTTGGGCGCGAGCAATTAACGTACTCCCACTGCCAAGAAAGGGATCGAGAACTGTATCACCAACAAAACTGAATAGTTTAATACACCTCTTAGGAGGTTCAACAGGAAACGGTGCAGGATGAACCGAACAGCACTCTTGATAAGCACCGGGGGCACTACCTGTGAGGGAATAGATTGTTTCCTGAGCCGAGAACCTGGTGGATTGGCTCAGTGAGTCACCGCACCGTCTGCCCCGAAATTACCGCTGATCTGGCTTGGCTTGTAAGGAAACTTCTCCAGTTTTGATTCGTCGATTTCCACACCAATTCCTGGTCTATCGGGTACAACCAGGTATCCGGCATCCCGCTCAAGTGGTTGAATAACGATTTCGTTAAAAGCATCCGCGCCAGTATTGCTTTCCATCAACACATAGTTAGGAATGGAAGCGTCAAGTTGAGCAAAAGCAGCAATATTGACCGGGCTTCCCATCAGATGCGGAAAAATGCCGACAAAGGAGGCCTCTGCCAGGGCGGCGATTTTCTTGCATTGGGTAATACCGCCGGCCAGCGATACGTCGGGCCGAATCAGGCTAACCGTTTTCCGGTCGATTAGGTCCTTGAACTGCTGAATGTTATAAAACCTCTCACCTGTTGCGATGGGGATATGAACGTGGCGTGCGACATAGTCCAACGCGTCCACGCTTTGCGGAGCCAGCGGATCTTCATAATACAGGATTTTGAATGGGAGCAGTTCGTTAGCGAGAACGATAGCTGCGTCCGGTGCCAGGTTCCGGTGGATCTCAAGACCCAAGTCAATTTCATCTCCGACCGCTTGCCGAATGGTACGGACAATTTCCACTGCTGTGGAGATTACTTGGGTTGAAGGTTGGCTTTCCCAACCGGGAAAAAATGGCGATGCCCGCAGCGAAGTAAAACCGTTCTCAACGTTTTGAACGGCACTTTTGGCCAGATCGGCAAGGGTGTTCCCGCTAACATTGTTAAAGACCCGAATTCTGTCCCGACACTTACCGCCAAGTAGCTGGTACACTGGCAGATCGACCGATTGGCCCAGGATATCCCACAGAGCGACGTCGATGGCGCTAATGGCGGCATTCAGAACTGCCCCCATGAAATGCGTGTTTCTGGAAACCGCCTGATAATGGTGTTCAATTCGAGTTGGATCTTTCCCGATATAATACTGGCTTAGTTCCTGGATGGCGTGATAGACCGTTTTCTGGTGCGCCCATAATCCGGCTTCACCATTACCTACAATCCCTTGATCAGTGTAAACCCGGACCAGAAGAAAACGATCCACCAGAAACGGTGTTATCTGTTTGATGATCATGTAAAAACCTCCGTGATTTTAGATGAACTTACTGTTCAGGCATTATTTCTGTCGGTAGGCCGTAGTTGAGGGTAAACTAGAGCCTTCAGGTTATCTCTGGTGTTAGTTCGGCTCAGTCGATCGTTACCTGACTTCCCCACCAGTCTTCGTTCGGTTGCCAACCCGGATCCAAGTACTCGGCATGTTGTGCCTCCAACTTCGGTATTAACTCGTGCTCTAACTGGTGCAGGCGTTCCCTCTCCTGCTCTGGGTCGTGCTGCGGATCGGGGACAGGGAGCCTAGCATCGACCTCGACTAGCCAGTTGTCCAATCGTCGACGCAATACCTTTGCCTTCGACTCGTGTTCGGCTAGTACATCGTTCTGCTCACCTGGATCGGTATCCAGATTGTAGAGTTCATCACGGTCATTCTCGTAGTAGTGGATCAGTTTCCAGGAGCCATTTCTGATAATCGATGAAGGATCTCCTCCCTGATTACCGTAGTGCGGGTAGTGCCAGAACAGATCGCGCTCGGCGATTTCGCGATCCTGTTCACCACGCAATAGCGAAGTAATGCTTTTGCCGTCGGTCACCTGCTCCGTTGGAACGGGAATTCCGGTCATTTCCAGCAGTGTAGGGTAGAAGTCGATGCCCGATACCGGCACATCGCAGGTCGAGCCGGCCTCGATCATGCCTGGATACCGGAAATAGAACGGCACCCGGATACCGCCCTCCCACTGCCGTCCCTTACCACCTCTCAACGGCAGCATCGATGAAGAGAAGGCATCTCCAGACGAGACCCCTCCATTATCCGAGGTGAAACAGACAATCGTATTTTCAGCCAGTCCGTGTTGGTCGAGGGTATCGAGCACCAGGCCGACGGCGTTATCCATCGCCTCGATCATGCCTGCATAGATCGGGCAGTCCTGCACCTGTCGCACGGGTAGATTCTTGTCGAAGGTGAAACGTTTATCCGGCGCTCCTTGAGCCACCGCTTTTTGCCGAAACTTTTCCCACAGGTCTTTGCTGGTCTGTATCGGCCCGTGAACGGAGTAAAACGATAGGTAGGCCAAGAACGGTTCATCCTTATGTTCGGTTATAAACTGTGAAGTCTCTCGTCCGAGCCGGAGGGGCAGAGATTCACCATCTGGACCTGGTATCAGCCTGGGATTTTGCCACGGCGAAAAGTAGCCCCCCTTCGGTGATCCTACGCTCCAACCGCCCTTATTGATCTCAAATCCGAAATCTTCAGGATAAGCACCTTCATCCCCAAGATGCCACTTTCCGGCGAAGAAGGTGCGATACCCGGAGCGACGAAATACATCAGATAAGGTGATTTCGTCGGCACGAAGGCCGTGCTCGTACTCCGGTGGTAGCATTTTGCTGAATCGGTTAACCTTACGCCAGGCCTGACCGGAGGCAGCGCCGATCCAATCGGTAACACCGTGCCGGGGTGTGTATTTACCCGTCAGCACACTGGCCCGTGATGGGCTACAGACCTGACAGGCTGCATAACCTTGTGAAAATCGCATGCCCTCGGCTCTGATGCGATCGATATGCGGACTCTCATAGAAGTTGCCGATCTTTCCTAAGTCGCCGACCTCTTCTAAGCCGGCGCTTTCAGCACCGAGGTCGCACCAACCCAGATCGTCGGCGATAATAAATAGCACGTTTGGTTGCTTCATTTTTCCCCTCGAATCGAACGCTGTCTTGCTAGACTGGGCACCAAAACCCATTGATGGTAAAACTGCTCCGGCGGCACCCGCCCGCATCATAGAGAGGAATGTCCGCCTATTTAAGTTGGCGTATTGCATCTTGATTCTCCAATCCAGTCCCCTTCTGAACCTGACCGCCCGAATGTGCAGCCTCAATTACGGTCGCAGCTGCTTCGCTAAAGAGATGACGGATGGCTGCCTGGACATGCGCAACCACGTAACCACGTAACCACGTAACCACGTAACCACGTAACCACGTAACCACCTGGAATTATATTAGAATCTTTGGAGCCAGGTCAAGTGACAGTCGCTGCTAAGTTGGTGGACAGCCGTGACTAAAAGCCAAAGAGGCGCTTTCACTACCGAAGGTTAGCGTCTACCCTTGACCTAACCTCTTAGTTAGCCGGATCAGGAGCGAACCAGAGTTGTAATGCTGTTTGACCTAATATCAGACTCTTCTCAGATTCGGATAATCCCAGGTGCTGGTCGAATATATTCAAATGCTGCTGGTAGGTCACTTTCGGAATCCACAAAGCGGTTGGGAAATCGCTTCCCCAGATACACCGCTCGGGTGTGTAGGCCTCAATAATCCGACGGGTGAGATCAAACATGTCCCGGCAGGGAAATTCTTCTGCTGAGCCAGTGACGATAAATGAGAGTTTGGCGTAGAGATTCTCAAATCGAGCTAATTCCAGTACTGTTCGCAGATTGCTTGAGTCCGGAAAATCAGCAGCGTTCAGATTAGCGCAGTGATCCAGGACGACGGGAACATCCGGGAAGGACTCGAGAAGTCTAGCCAGCGAGTGACAATTAGGCGGATTCAACAGGGCACAAATCACCATATCTAGTTCCTGGGCTGCTTCCCATAGTTGGCGGTGTTCCGGCCGTACGGTGTCGTCGGTTGGCCACCCTTCGGAAACACGGTTGCCATGGACACCGACCTGACGGGACTCTCTCATCAAATCGATCGACCGGGCATCAAAAGGGTCGAGGTTGAGAACGCCGGTCGTCCAACTGCTGTTTTGCCTCACCGTATCGATGGTCAGGCGATTATCGTGTCGGTAGACGGTAAAGGTTTGTACTACGACCACCCGGTCGACACGGTTCCGCTCGACCTCTGCTTTCAAATCTTCAATCGTCCCGCGTCCGGCAGGGGGTAGATAGGGGTTGGGAATCCGGGGGTACCGTTCCACATCCTCGGAATAGATGTGGGCGTGTGTATCGACGATCGGCATAACGAAATCTCCTTTAACTCACTGCTTTCACCGAGTTGAGAGCATATTTGTTCCGCGATGGCTGCCTCGAAAAATCAGCGTCACAGTTTGCGCACCTCTGTTGAGACACTATTCAACTATACTACTTTCAGTTGTCGATAGACAACCCCCGCTTTCAGGCGTCACTATGTACGAACACTCAGTTATACCAATCCTGAATCTACGTCTGACTAAATATTGTATAATATTAGTTAGCCAACACGAAAGGGCCTGACACGAAAATCAAGTTTTGTTAGTCTAGTCAAGTCATCTGATTTCAAGTAGAAAACTTTACACCCAGTGATTTTTACTGTGGGATCAAAGAGATTTGGAGAGAATGGTCTGTATGATATGGACTGCCACTTCCAAAGAATATCAGGTGAATGTGGGTTCAAATTGTGGGATGAAGGTCATCAACGAGAATATATCACTATCTGTGGCCGTAGGATTCAATAACCGATACGATCAAGGTTATGTGTCTAAAGTTCACGACACTTGACAAAATGACCAAGATTGATTACATTGACCTTACCCACTTGAGAGTGAATCCTACTAGTGTCATGCAAAGGGTCTAATGTCGGATAAAGGCGTTTTGGTTTTGTTCGGGCATCCTTTGCTGTGAATTGCCAATTAACCTTCGCCTTTTTGTTGTTCCTGAATTCCTGCCATGCA
>JASMLX010000142.1 GCA_030748495.1 Candidatus Poribacteria bacterium
TGGCCGAAGTTTTTCTATCTGGCCTCGATTTAAACCAGTTAATGAACGGATAAGACGAGAAGAACGATTGCGAAGTTGAGTCCAGGTAAGCATTCCTAATAGTGATCCAGCTCGTTAATGATTACAACCAAATGTAAATTATCGTTTAAATGAAATCAAGTCTAATGTAAGCCGGGTATTAGAGGTGGAAATTAGTCCTAATTGATGATCGACAGATATCACTGAACCTAGGATACGGAAGGGCTGATGTATGGATAATCAATGGCTACTCTCATTAAATCATGTCGAAATTAAGTGATGATCTGACAACGGAAGAGATAGTGGGAAATACTATCCAAAACCTAACTGACTAGATGGTAGGTGAAGAGATCACATTTGTAGTGGTCAAGGTGATCTAGGCGGTCAAGGACTCACTGAAACCCGCGCAATAGATAACTCGTGTACGGGGTAATCAGGCGGGTATAACTCCCCGTTTTTTGACAGTTGGGACAGGTTGATTGGGTTGAATCCGAGTGGCTTTTAGATTGATCGAATTGAGTCAGCATATTGATCAAGAGTTGATGTTTAATCTGTTGCCCCAGATGGTCAACATACGGTTCTAATTGGTCGATGGAAGTAATCTCATCGGCAACTTGCAGGCTGAGTTGTATGGTTTTCATGGCTTAGTCTCCTGTCGATCGGCTACGCCATGAAAACGATGACAATTATCTCGGCATTTGATCAATCTATCTCTTCGCTGTTAGCCTTGTGATCAAGTGGGTCTGAGTCACCTACACTATTTCGCACGCTTATCTTTTTAACCTTGGCCCAAATTATCGGCAACTTGTCAACGCCTCAACTGATAACACGTTTTGTTCAATTCCAGCCATCACTGCTTTCAATTCGTCGACCTTGATAGCTTTTTTAAAATAATCACTTCGTCCAACAGGCCATCCCAACTTTCACGGCCTTGTCTTCCAATATTAGCAAAGTCAAATTTGGTTAGCTTTCCCTTATCGTCGACATCACCAACGGCTTTAGCATTTACGTACTGAGTTGCTTTCTTAGTTTGAGGATCGATCACCATTGCGATGTGATACCAGATATCTGCTTTTAGTTTTTCGTTCTTGGCGAAATTAGAAATTAACTTTCCCCGCACCGGCGGGAATAATTCTCCCCCAGAGCAGTGAGGAGTTCTCAACCTACATTCCCACAATCTTGGTATCTGGATTACCGTTATCCAAATCGCCAGCTTGGATGTGGATCAGACCAATGTTGTTGGAGGCCAAATTTGTATAACTGGCCCACATAGCAACAGTCAGTGAATCACTGTATGTTAAAGGAACACGAACATTGTGGGTTTTAGTTGCTGTGAACTCAAGGGATCCTCCAAACTTTCCATTTTTCACCCAGGTTGGTTTGGCAATCAACTTACCGTCGTTGCCATTACCGGAAGAATCTTTAGCTGTATCCCCCTTACCATCGTCAAAGAGCCAAACTCCGATGACATCGTCTACTTCGAAGGCTAAGCTTGGTAGAGTAACTAATAAACAGAGGGCCAAAACCACAAAAAAACGATAGCCTTTTTCATCATTCTCATTTATCCTTAAATGTTAGTTTAACCTAAGTCAATTGCAACCTCAGCCACAGGGATTGAGGTTACAAAACCAAAACTTTTGCGAATCAATAATGGGCTCGTTCATGGGAGCATCAGATAATTGCACAAATACTAGCCACGTAATTTGCAATACGGTTCGACCAGTTTGCTTATTAGCTGGCTGAAAAGATGATGGCTATCTTTTCTTGCTCATCCGTTTAATTGGCTGTCAGTCTAATCTCTTCCGATGACCTGGGATCGCGACCTCCCCTTTGCCCAAAGGGCAGATTTAGGGTAAGGTTAGGCATCCCACAAAGGAAGAATCCAAAAATTAGGCGAAAAGATTATTTATGACAACCCAATTAGTGCAAGAACAATACAACCAATGGTCGGAAGATTATGATTCAGATGAGAATCTTACTAGAGATCTAGACGAAACAACTACTAAAGCAATTTTGGGTACACACTCCTTCAATTCCATGCTAGAAATAGGATGTGGCACAGGGAAAAATACTAATTTCTTTGCAACAATATCTAACCATGTACTTTCAATGGACTTTTCGGAGGGAATGCTTGAAAAGGCTAAGAGAAATATAGATAATCCTCATGTGAGTTTTACGCAGACAGATCTTACGGAAGATTGGCCAACCAAATCTGATGGATATGAGCTGGCATCATGTAATCTTATTCTAGAACATATTGAAGATCTTAACCATATTTTTGAAGAGGCGTATCGCAGTCTGAAGATTGATGGTTTGTTCTTCATTTCTGAATTGCATCCATTTAGACAATACACAGGTACACAAGCTAATTTTAATAAAGATGGTGTTATTGAGAGAATTCCTGCATATATTCATAATGTTTCGGAGTACCTTAAACTTGGTCAATCAGTTGGATTTGAATTGTTGAAAATGGATGAATGGAAGCATGAATACGACAATAAAATCTACCCTAGAATCCTGACATTATTACTGAAGAAAAAGGCGTGATAGCTTTGATGCCCAACAAATCGGTACTACTTGGCCCCTACAAAATATCATGCTCATCTTACCAATAAGACAAAATCGAATAAATTACCGTTCAGACACCCTACCTAAATCCTTCCTTTTCCCAAGGGGTGCCCGCTTGATAAGAAATTAGTTGAAAATCTGATTCGATTGCTTTAGACTGTGCTTAAGATAAAATTTACCCTTGATAGTATCGAGCCCTGAGCTCAGTCGAGGAATTCGATTTCAGGTGTAGATTTATCCACACCGGGTTGGATTGAGGTAAGATGCATGACAGAGAATTATATTGATGCGGCCACTACCACATGGCAGCAATGTCGCGACTTTTTGCAACGTTACCCTTTTGCGATCTTACCTTTAGGTGCCACAGAGCAGCATGGACCACACTTGCCACAGAATACGGATAGCTTGATCGCAGAAGCCATGGCCTTACAGGTTGGCAAGCAGAGCCTGGGCATGATTCTACCGACAATACCCATAGGTTACTCCTGGGTTTGGCGGGACTATCCGGGCTCCTTAACCCTCTCCTTCGATACGTTTCGGTCGATGATCAAGGATATTGTTCTTAGCCTTGATCGGAATGGATGCCAAGCTCTTTTGATTCTGACTACACACGGTGCTAATCCGCAACCAATCAAGTACTCCATTCGTGAACTAGTCGATCATAGTTCGATACGAATTCTTCGCGTCTTCTATCCTAATCTAAGCCAGATTATGGCCGATGCCGATTCGCCTACCTGGCGACCTACGAATTTTCACGCTGAGGAGTTTGAGACCTCGCTGATGCTACATCTGCATCCGCACCTGGTAGACATGACCAGAGCGGTCTGTGAGTATCCACCCCATTCTCTCGATTATGAGATGTCAGCACTACCGATGGGGGCGTTGAGTCAGTCTGGTGTCTTCGGCGATGCCACCGTGGCTACAGCGGAAAAAGGAGAAAGATGGTTTAACGCCTGTGTCACCAATATTGTGAAAGTGTGGAGAGTGTTCCTGGATCTACCAAGTGACAAATCCAATCAACCTTCTTAATTTATTACTAAACAGAAACTGAGGAGAAAACATAATGGGAAGAGTCATGACAATACAAGGTGAAATTGCGGGAGAAGATCTGGGGGTGGTGGATTATCATGAACACCTGTATTTCGAGGCACCGCCCTGGCTGTTACGTGAAGATCCGGATTTTAGACTTAACAACGTCGAGAAATCGGCACGCGAGCTACGTTCGTGGACACAAGCGGGTGGGAAAACGATTATTGAAATGTCAGCCATCGACTTCGGTCGAAATGTACAGGGTATCAGGCAGGTTGCAGATCTAGTACCTGAAGCCAACGTGATTGTAATTACGGGTTTTAACAAACCCTACCTGTGCGATCAGTCGGTATGGTACTCGGATGAGTCTGACCTGGTTCGCCGCTGCGTTCAGGATATCGTTGAAGGAATCGACGGAACCGGCGTCAAGGCTGGAATTATGAAAGGCGGTACAGGCTATAATACTTTCAATGACTACGATCAGAAGTTAATGCGGATTGCGGCCGAAGTACAAAAAGAGACGGATGTTCCTGTTATCACCCATACCGAAGCCGGAACGATGGGCTTCGAGCAGGTCGAATATCTCAGCAATCATGGCGTTGAACCACACCGGGTTTGCCTGAGTCACCTGGACCGTAATCCCGATTTTTGGGAGCATCGACGAATCGCGCAGACGGGAGCCTATCTAGGTTATGACTGTCCTGGCAAAGTTAAGTACGGACCGGATGAATTGCGAATTAATCTCCTCAAACGTTTGATCGGCGCCGGATTCGGTCGACAGATCCTGTTGGGCAACGACCTGGGCCGGCCAAGCTATTGGCGTAGTTATAGTGGAGGTCCCGGCCTCGATTTTGTTCTGACCCGGTTCATTCCACGTCTTCTATCCGAAGGCATTGATCAGCAGGTTATTGATGATATCTTAATCCATAACCCTCGTCGGTTTCTAGCCGGCGATTGAGCGACCGAATAATTGTCAAGTGACAGACTATGTCTCTGGTTATCGGCATTGATATCGGCACCTCCAGCACCAAGACCCTGTTGCTGAATGAGGAAGGTCAGGTTATTACCAGTGCAAGTGCCAGCTACCAAATATCTACTCCACGCACAGGCTGGGTTGAGCAAGAGGCCGATGAATGGTGGCAGGCCGTTTGTTCTACCGTGCGCCAAATCGTTCACCATCTCGAGTCGGATCAATCTCCTTTCTCTACCAGCGATATAAAAGGAGTATCTCTTTCCGGTCAGATGAATGGAGCCGTCTTTGTCGATACTGACGGGTATCCGCTTCGGTCAGCTATTCTGTGGCTCGATCAACGATCGCAAAAACAGTGTGACCAGGCTAATGAACGGGCTAGCCATCTCCTTCGGGACCGTGCCCTGCACGTCTTGAATCCGATCAATACTCTGGCCAAGGTGCTTTGGCTCAAGGAGAATCAACCGGATCTCTATGCTCAGGTTCACCATGTCCTGCTTCCCAAAGACTGGGTCCGCTTCAAATTAACTGGTACATTTCAAGCCGAAGTCACTGACGGCTCGGTGACAGCGGTTCTAGATCTATACACCCGCAACTGGAGCGGCGACATACTGGAGGCTTTGGGGATTGAAGAAAACCTGTTTCCCGAGGTAGTCGAGTCATCGACGATTACGGGTCGGATCACCAAGCATGTGGCAGCAGAAACAGGACTGCGGGTGGGAACTCCCGTTTGTGCCGGGGGAGGGGATATGGCCTGCATGGCCATTGGAAGCAGCATCGTAAAGCCGGGTATTGTCAGTGTTGGAATTGGCACAGCGGGGCACGTACTGACCTATGCCGAAACAGTCGATGACGCCGCCTTCAATCAGCTTTGGCCGATGTGTCATGCCATACCGGGTAAATATTTTTGGCTCGGTTGCTCCTATACAGGTGGGGCCAGCTTAACCTGGTTTCGTGACCAGTTTGGAGATAGTTTTACCGAACTGATTGAGACAGCCCAAAACGCACCGGTTGGCAGCGACGGCCTATTCTTCATGCCCTGGTTTCAGGGCACAGCTACTCCCTGTCCGGATGCTAATGCGCGTGCCGGCTGGGTTGGAATGACGCTCCATCATACCAAGGCACATATGATACGCGCCCTGATGGAGGGGGTAGTCTTTGATCTTCGACACTCTCTCGAATGCTTTAAGCAGCTCAATTTGCCGATTAGTGAAATTTATATTGGTGAAGGTGGATCACGGTCCGAATTATGGCGGCAAATGCAGGCCGATATTTTCGGTCAACAGTTACGAATTCTGGAAGTAGAAGATGCCTCCGCCCTGGGCGCTGCCATCATTGCGGGTGTGGGAGTGGGCGTCTTTGACGACTTCGAATCAGCCTGCGACCTAACAGTTGCCCTGGGTCAAACGATTTGTTCTAATACCGAGCTGATTGAAAAATACGAGCGCTACTACCAACGCTACTGCGGTTTATATCCAAGCCTGAAAAACTGGTTTTCAACATAAGAGACAGCGACTATAGCTGGAATTTACGCAGCCAGTCACAGCAACATCTACTGTAGCCTAGCCTGTATCAACAAAGAGGTATCAGCCTGATAAGGAGTAAGGAGAATAGGTTCCCAATGAAAGTCACAAACGTTCGAACGTTTCTCGTTTGCCCCGGCAGAGGAAAGAATTGGTTATTCGTTAAGGTTGAGACAGATGAAGGCGTCCACGGCTGGGGTGAGTGTTATACACAAGCCGATCGCGACCGGGCCATCGAGATTCACGTTCATCAACTTGGACGCTATCTCGCGGGCCGAAGCCCCTTCAATATCAAGCATTTTACCTTTATGGCCTATCACGATTTTGCTGGCAAGCGTGGCTCAATGGACCTTTATTGCGCCATCAGTGGGATAGAACAAGCGCTGTGGGACATTGTGGGCAAATCATTAAATACCCCGGTTTACAACCTGTTGGGAGGCGCCTGCAGAGAAAAAATTCGGGTCTACGCCAACGGATGGAGTAGCGGTACGATTGCGCCGTCGGTTGAACGGGCTGTTCAACTGGTTGAGCAGGGATTCACAGCCATGAAATTCGATCCTTTCCCAGGACCGTGGCGAACCCACATTAGCCGTGATGATGAACGAACCGCTGTCGAATATGTGTCGGCTGTACGCCAAGCGGTTGGGTCTGACGTGGACCTACTGATCGAAGTCCATCGACGGCTGGCGCCTGATCCTGCTGTCCGTGTGGCGAATATGATGGAAGAGTTTCAAGTATTCTGGTACGAGGAACCTGTCTCTGCACGTAATTTGGATGCTTTAGCCGAAGTGCGTCAGTCGATTAACCTACCGGTGGTGACGGGCGAAGAACTGTATACCAAAGTGGAGTTTCGCCAAGTATTTGAAAAACGTGCCGCCGATATCCTGAATCCCGATGTCTGCAACTGTGGCGGTATCCTGGAACTGAAAGAGATCGCGGCCATGGCCGAACCGTACCTGGTTGCCATCTCACCACACAATTACAACAGTACAACCGTAGGATTGGCCGCAACGATACAGGCATGCGCGGTGATGCCGAACTTCCTGATTACCGAGTACTTCGTCAACTTTAACGAGTGCGGTGATGCGATCTCGATTAACCCACTCACGGTGGAAAAGGGCTACATCCAACTACCGACTGCACCGGGACTAGGATTGGCGTTGAATGAAGAGGCACTGGCTCAATATCCATACCGCGAGTTTCCTCAACGAGACCTACCACAGTTTAACGAGGAGGGCCCCGCAACATGAGGTCATTCGATAAAGCTACAGAGTGCGCTGTTGTAAATATTTTGTACAATAGTGTATGTAGCGGTGAAGTGGCAACGAGTAATTGGTCCCTGCTGAATTCTGGTATTGACAACATTCATCATTGACCAAAATCGTGATCCGATTCGCCCTGAACCGAACGTAATAACCCACATTTTTAGGCCGAGCATACAAATCGCTAATCAAGCTGATGGCTGCACCCCCGTTCTAAATTCCACCCCGACTCCGTTATCGATAGCACTATTTAACGAACGGAACGTCCGTCCCTACATTCACACTCCACGACCATTCTTACTTCCCAAGTGCACGATGATAGATCGCTTCGATCTCCGGTTCAGTGACAGGGAAAGGATGGTTCTGGTGACACGGATCCTGGTAGGCCAGCCGGGTTAAAGCCGGAATCGATTCAGACGAAATGCCGTGGTGATACAGACCGGATTGGATGCCGATCTGCCGTAGAAAATCGGTTATCAATTGCGGCAATTCGGTCACTTCAACTGGAGTTTGTGGACTGAAGATGTCAGCAACCGTCTGAAGCTTGGCCAGTAAGAGGGTATCATCGGTTTCAACGGTACGTTCCAACGTAAAGCTGGTGCCCTCAACCAGTAGCAGGGCGTTGGCCAGTCCGTGATGCATATCGAACAGCGTCGAGAGTGGATGGGCCATCGAGTGGATTACGCCCAAGCCCTTCTGAAAAGCGGTTGCCCCCATAGTGGCGGCCAGTAGCATCTGACCTCTAGCTTCCAGGTCGGTTCCCTGCGCAACTGCAGTCGGCAGGTACTGAGCCACCATCTTCATCCCCTCAAGGGCGATTCCGTCAGCCATCGGATGTTGTAGTCTGACCAAGTAGGTCTCAAAGCTGTGGCTGAAGGCGTCTGCACCAGTAGCAGCTGTCAGGTGAGCGGGTAGGCTCGTGGTCAGGGTTGGGTCTAAGACAGCGATATCGGGGATTAGCGTGGGATGAAAAAAGATCGATTTTTGTTGGCTGCCCGTTAGCGTGATCACGCTGGAGCGACCGACCTCGCTGCCAGTGCCAGCGGTGGTGGGAATGGCGTAACAAGGAGGTAGCGGGTTACAGATTAGATCGGTACCACCTTTGGCCTCTTCGTACTGTGACAGGGGAGCAGGATGCACAGCCATCAAACGGATAGTCTTAGCCACATCAATAGCACTGCCGCCACCGATACCGATCAGGCCGTCAAAACCACCGTTCTGGTAAAAATCGACACCGGCCTCAACATCGGCTTCGGTCGGGTTGGGATGAACACCATCGAAAACAACTGTCTCCAGGTCAAAAGATTGAATCTGCTGCTGTATTTGCTCGATCAAGCCGATGCTGACCAATCCAGCATCGGTGACGATCAACAGGCGTTGGTGCTGTTTAACCGCTAACTGCTGCCCTAGCGACGACAGGGCGTCGGTACCAAAATAGATGATAGTTGGAAAATTATACTGGATCATGATCCATATACTCCTTTGGGCTCCTCTCAAATAATCTCAAAGTAGCGATCGCACATCCAATGCCAGTCCGGCTCACCCGTTTTATGACTCCAGTAAACCTGGTTCTCCCATTGACGTGTCAAGGCAAAATGATCCACCCATACGTCGCCAAATAGTTGCCGCAGAACCTGGCTGGATTGAAACTGTTTGGTGGCGGTAGCCAGCGTATTGGGCAGTTCTACATTGGTCTCTGAACTGGGCAGATCGTAGGCGTTACCGGTCACCGGAGCCGGGGGCTGAAGTTGGTGTTCGACTCCGTAGAGGCCACAGGCCACCGCTGCGGCCATTACCAGGTAGGGATTCCCATCGGCGGCAGCCAGTCGATACTCCAGACGCTGACTCTTCGTCTTACCGGGAATGGCGCGGATAGCGCAGGTTCGATTTTCAATCCCCCAATTGGCGTGGGTCGGTGCCCAGAACCCTTTAATCATTCGTGTGTAGGAGTTGATGGTAGGAGCGATCATCGGCAAAACGACCGGCATCAATAGCAGTTGTCCCGCCAGGTAAGACTGCATCACTGCGCTCATCTGGTGGTCGGCGTCCGGGTCGTAAAAAGCGTTATTGCCGTTATCATCCCACAGCGATTGATGCAGATGTCCACTTTGCCCCGGATACTCGGAACTCCACTTGGCCATAAAGGTGGCCATCAGATCGTTTCGCTGGGCCACAACCTTGATGAAGGTCTTGAAAAGGGCGGCTTTATCGGCGGCGGCCAGGCCTTCATCCACGCTGATGGCGGCCTCGATGACGCCGGGCCCGGTTTCGGTATGAATGCCCTCCAATTCAAAGTCCATCTGTTCTGCCGTATCGATTAGTAGGTGAAAGAGTTCGCTTTGGGCCGAACTGCGGATCATCGAATAGCCGAACATACCGGGCGTAAAGGGGGTTAGCGCTCGATATTTCTTCTGACGAACGGTGGCCGGTGTCTCCCGGAACAGGAAGAACTCGTACTCAAAAGCGGTACGAACGGTGTAGCCCATACGTTGCGCTTGGCGCAGGACGGTTTTTAGCAGTTGCCGGGGGCAGACCGGGTAGGGTTGATCGTTGCTGTCAGCAAAGTCGGCGATAAAGAGTCGGGTCGTCGGTTCCCACGGAATCTGACGACAAGAATTCAGGTCGATCTGTGCCGGCGCATCCGGATAGCCGGTATGCCAACCGGTGACGGTGGGTTGATCGTAGAGTTCATCGACCAGATCCCAACCGAACACCACGTCGCAAAAGCCGAATCCGCTTTCCAGCGCCGAGGCAAATTTCTTCAGATTAATATACTTACCCCGCATTACCCCGTCGACATCGAAAATACCGACTTTGATCTTATTAACCCCTTCAGACTTTAGCTGCTCAATCATCTGCATCTGCTTTTCACCCCTCTCTTCGCCATCTATTCATCTACTCCTCGTCAGTGGTATTAGAGACGCTCCCTCTGCCAACCGCGTGGTCAGAATGAGGAATATCGGCCATTTAATTCTCTGAACTCACTGTCGAACAAGCTCAAGATACTGTCGTATAGCATACAGTCCATTATAGCCTATTTGGGTCTGATCGCGCGACTTGGACTAAGGTAGATCGCCAGACTGACGCTAGCAACGGTTCCCTGTGGCGTGACCCTGGCCTCCGCCCACCAGCCAGTGCTGATACCACCTCCAACGAAATTGAAATTAAATCTTAAGCGTGTTAAAAATCCGCTTTCGTGGGAACAACATTAGAGAACCAATCACCCACGTGTTATTCCCGACCCGGTAGCAATGTGGTCTTGGTCTGAGCATACACAATTTTACCAATTGAGGTGTGCCGTTGACAGCACTCGAGAGTACTCTTCGATAACTGCCAAATTTCGGATCTGTGAGATCTACGGGAGATGTTGCTGAACAAGAAAACACATATTGAGAAGTTGATTCGACGACATCAATTTGCCGAGTTAACCATCACCCACGCTTACACTGAAACTCAAATCGAGGCCCCCCTGTTACTGCAGGTGATCAATCCGATTTATGCATGCCTGAAAATTATCCCACAGCCAGAGCCTTCTTCCAGGAGTGAGTGGAACAAGGCCATTAAACGCTGAAACAGAAAAAATCTCCCGCCTCCTGATTTTTACCCTTCCAGAAAAAAAATGCCCTCCTGAATCTAATTGTCTTGCCACGCCTCCAGTTTTTTGCTATGATGAATACATAGAGATATGCAGGTGGAACGACTCCCAAGGCAAGAGGGGGCACCACGCTACATTTATAGATTTGGACCACTACTTGCACAATCCGGCTGGAGTGTTGTGGCCACCTGAGTCGGTTTTCTGTCGGCGGCTAGGGTGGAGGAGAAATATCCAATAACAGGCAGATGGAGCAGGTTCTGGGAATAGGGACCAAACTATCTTGCTGAGTTATAACGAAAAAGGAGTTTATGATGCCAATTACAGATGCTTTACCTGAACTAAATCGGAAACTGCAGTTCTTTCCTGTTAAAAACGACCACCCTCAAAAGTTACGTCAGGATCAGATACAGCAATACAACGAGAAGGGATATATCTGCCCGCTGGACGTGTTTTCTGCCGACGAAATTGCAGAGCACCGAGCCTACTTCGACCAATTGATAGAAAAAGCGATAGCGCTCGGTTGGAACAACTACTCCATTAACGGTTGGCAGGCTAAGTGTCCCGGCATTTACGATCTGGTTATGGACAACCGAATTTTGGACTATGTTCAGGATCTGCTGGGTGAAGACCTGGTTTGTTGGGCCACCCACTATTTCTGTAAGATACCGGGCGATACCCAGCGGGTCAGTTGGCATCAGGATGCCTCCTATTGGCCGTTGACACCCAGTAAAACGGTAACCGTTTGGTTAGCCATCGACGATGCTAATATGGAGAATGGTGCCATGCAAATCATTCCTCAGTCACATCGACACGGTCAAATCGCATTTGAACCGAGTAAGGCTGAGGAACAAAATGTCCTCGGCCAAACGGTGACTAACCCTGAAGTTTACGGCCAGGCGCCAGTGGTTTTAGATCTGAAAGCAGGCCAAATCTCCCTCCATTCAGACCTACTGCTACACGCTTCTGAACCCAACACCTCAGACCGCCGTCGCTGCGGCTTGACCCTGCGGTTCATTCCGCCCGATGTGCAGGCCTTGAATCGCTGGAACCAAAATTCGATTATTGCTCGTGGTCAGGATCCATCTGGTCACTGGTTTACCACTCCACGACCAGCAACCGACCAGATACCTGAACGCAACTGATCTCCCAATCCGTTCGCACCACGGCTTCATAGTATGATGGAATTTCAAGTAAAGTTATAACCAAGGAGTAACCGATGCCGAAAGAGTTAATTGCCACTGCCCCCCGCCAAGCCGCTTTGCAGGAATATGAAGAACACAACTTGGAAGCCGACGAGATTCGGGTTCGAACCATTTTTTCATCACCCAAGCACGGCTCCGGGTTACGTTCATTTCGGGCTGATACCAAAGACTATACCTCGCCCTTTGATCGAAAACGGGGTATTCATCATGGGCTACCAGCTAAGCCATCGTACCCGACACGGCTCGGTGACATGGCGGTTGGAGAGGTGATTGAGGTCGGCTCTGAAGTCGACCAGTGGCAGATTGGCGACCAAGTATTTTCCCACTTACCGATTCGACAGACGCACACACTCAAGAGTCGTCAGGTCAAGGCTGTTCCGACTGGTATGACTCCGGAAGCGATCGTTTATAGCGACCCGGCTGGAGTTGCCCTTTGTGCCATTCAAGCCAGCGAAATCATGCTGGGTAGTACGGTCGCTGTTTTCGGTTTGGGTGCCATTGGTCAAATGGCGGCACAACAAGCCAAACTACAAGGGGCACGTCGTGTCTTTGCTTCTGACCCGATTTCCATCCGTCGAGAACTGGCTGCCAAACACGGTGTGGATGTGGTTATTGACCCCATCGCTGACGATGCGGGGGAACTAATCCGGGACGAAACAGGCAATGCGGGGGTCGATATCTCGATTGAGGCCAGTGCGAACTATGCCGGTATGAACGACGCCATCCGTTCCACCGGTTATGCTGGCCGAATCGTTTCCGCCGCCTACTACGTCGGGGATTCCAGCATCTTGAGTTTGGAAGGGGAGTGGCATCGCAACCAGTTGACGATCGTTTCTACCCGCGATGTTAATCCAACGTTGAGAAACGCACCCCGTTGGAGTACAGAACGTCTACACGCTGAAGCCTTTGAGCTATTGAGAGAGGGTAAACTGGTTGCCGATGGACTGGTTCACCCCATCGTGCCTTTTGAAGATTGTGTCGAGGCCTATTTGGCTACCGACCAGCGTCCAACCGAAAGTATAAAACTTGGAGTTCGCCATATCTAAGTCTTGCATTCTTCTCAAACCAAAGAGGAGTTACCAAAAAACATGTCAGAGAAAACACAAAAATCAGAGCCATCCAATCAAGATCCTTTCATATTCGATAACAACTGGGGCAATTGGGGCAAACTGCCACAAGATGCCAACCAACTCACTACTACCAATGCTGATGGCGAACCCGTTGTGCCACTGACTGAAGAACAGAAGTTTGTTTTTGACACGCAGGGTTGGTTGATGATCCCTGACTTGCTAAGTGAAGATGACCTTAAAGAGATGAGGGAGTTCTGTTATCAACTGGTGAACGATAAAGGGTCTCTACCCCCCCATCAGCAAACTCCCATTGCCGGGCCGTTGGAAAAGCTGGTTGACCATCCTGTTGTGGTCGGTTTTTGCAATGAGTTCTTGGCCTATCCCGCTTTGTCTAGCGAAGAATATTACGGTTTTCGGTTTGAGACCAGTTTCCTGCTGTATCGACAGAAAGGGATGGGGAAATTTGGGCCACATAACGGCAACGGTTTATGGCGACTGCCGGGCAATTCACACATCTACCGAAACGTTCCGGGTAAAGGATACTCAGGTCTAACTCGCGTGGTGTGGGAACTCAACCCGGTTAAAAAGTTCGAAGGTGGTACGCTGTTTATCAACGGCAGTCACAAGGCCGCTTACAAAATACCGGAGTCGATTCGTGACATTAACTCTTCGTTGTGGGATAGCTATGAGTGTCCGGCAGGATCCGTTCTTTTCTTTTCTGAGGCTACCACCCATAGTGCGCAACCTTGGCAAAACGAGTCGGTTGACCGAGTTCCTATCTTCAACCAATATAACTCAATTGGTAGTCGATTCCACTGGTGGGAACCACCTAAAGAACTACTCGACCAGATGCCGCCGAAACGACGTTCTCTGTTCCGCCAGGCTTATTCTGAAGGGGCAAATACAGACCTGGAGATCCATAACCTGTTTCAGCGGCCAATTGGTTAAATTAACGCATTATTGCTGGAACCGAACCATTTTTCAAAACGCTTCTAAGATAACGGAAAACAGACAAGACAAAACCCATCAGACCTCTTGCATAGGTAGTGGAAGGTGTTATAATGCAGTCAGTCATACAAAAAATTTAGGGAGACAGCTCTGTTGTTTGGATAATTCAGGTTAGCAGGGACGATTCAACTTGCATAACAACAGTTGGTTGCCAAAAAAGAAATCCAAACACCAACCCCTAAGCCGGAAGGGGAAAGCTACTGCTGAGTAGAATGGTTTAGAGGGGCGAAAAGCAAAATGTCAAGTCTGAGAACTGTCGTTTTTCAGATTCTTTTCAACAGAGTGCTGATAAACTTTGATCAGTACGACCGTGAGAGGATTACTTGTTAAGCTAACCCATAGCAGTTGTAAAATTAGTAGATGTAAAATCTGTAATCATTTCGGCAGAGTTCTATAAAAGGAGTCTAAAATGTCAGAAAGAAAATATCGGGTCGGAATTATCGGTTCCGGCCGGATTGCTAATGCCCACGCTCAAGGCTATCAAGGTGTTGATGAGGTAGAGATGGTGGCTGCTTCCGACCCAGTTCAGAGCGTACTCGATAATTTCGGTCAGCAGTTCGGTATTGAAAACCGCTACCTCGACGCTCGTGAGATGTTAGCTCAGGAGGACTTAGACATCATCAGTGTGGCTACCTGGCACAAACTTCACGCCCCGATGACGATTGCCGCCTGCGCTCAACAAGTCAAAGCCGTGTTATGCGAAAAACCGATGGCGACCTCACTCGGCGAATGCAACGAGATGATGACGGTGGCCCAACGAAACAACGTTAAAGTGGCCATTGCCCACCAACGCCGGTTCAACTCCGCCTGGACGGATGCGCGTCAATTAATCGCTGAAGGTGCGATTGGTGAACCGAAGCAGATTGTGTGTCGGGGCGGCCAAGGATTGCTTAACGACTGCTCCCATCTATTTGATATGATGCGCTATGTGCTGAGTGATCCCCGAGCAGAATGGGTCATCGGTAATGTAGAGCGCAAGACCGAGCGGTACGAAAGGGAGACACCGATTGAAGACCGAAGCGCCGGTATCATCGGCTTTGAAGGCGGTTGCATTGGAATGCTGCTGCAGGAGATTGCGGGCCCCAATTACCAGGGCGGTATAATTTACGGTTCCGACGGTATCATCGATTTAACTGAACAGAGAGCACGACTGTTAAATAACAAAGCAACTGATTGGGAAGATCGGCCCTCTGACGGTTCTAATCAGCATGTGGCTCAAGCTCGGGAACTGGTCGATTGGATAGAGGATCGAACAGTACACCGGGGACAGGCTGAACACGGTATGGCCGCTGTAGAGATCATCATGGCCATCTACGAGTCAGCCAGAATGCACGAAGTGGTTCAGATGCCGGTCCGAACCTACTGTTCTCCCCTCGAACTGATGATCGATAACGGAGACCTACCGGTTGAACGCCCCGGCCGTTACGACATCCGGTCGTTCCTGTTGCACGGCGAAGAGATGTAAAGCAGAGTGGTGAATGTGGAATTGTAAATGGCGAAAGTTCCTAATTCCATATTCACCATTTGTTCCACCTTCACTGGACGAGCAGAACCAGCCAACCCAACGGGTCATTGAAAACCGCCGTCCGGCCAAGTTCATCACACCGGTCCCAAAACTGAAGAAACGGAAAAAGGAATCAACCAGCCAGCAAGAGATCGTTTTCAATGAAGGCAAAGGCTTATCGACCGAATCCCAGCAGTACGACCCCAACTCAAGGATCAATTCGCTCCGTCGTCAGGTCGATCAGTGGCCTTTGGCTGATCCGAGCCGATGGAGAGTTACGCATCTAATACATCTTTTTGAATCTGTAGGAAAAAACTTTAGAAGTAGCAGATAGGGAATCTAGAAATCAGAATGGTTTTTTAGTCTGAAAGAGGTAATTGATGGAATTCTTGGCAGGCAACCAGATGTAAGGGATCAACCCATCACTTGCTTCAACTGTTCCATCAGTTCTTCTGCTTGAAACGGTTTACCCACATATCCATCCATCCCTACTGATTGACACTTTTCCCACACCTCTCCTGCCACACTTGCTGTTAATGCCACGATCGCCCCCCTTTTCAGTCCAGATGACTGTTCCAATTGTCTGATCTGTTCTGTGGCTTGGAATCCGTCTACTTCCGGCATCTGTAAATCCATTAGTATCAGGTCGTATTGGTTCTGTTGGTACTGGGTCAAACAATCCTTACCATCAACCGCTTCATCTACCTCACACCCCAAGTTCTCCAGATTTTTTCGAGC
>JASMLX010000143.1 GCA_030748495.1 Candidatus Poribacteria bacterium
ATTGTTAATAAAAAAAGCTGGAAAAAACGAAACTAGCTTTAGCGTCTATGGATTTCTGCGCAAGGGTCGCTAATTTCTCCGGGGACTTTATCGAATTCCCAACATGCGAGAGTGCAGTTTTCGCCCTCTTTCCAGCAATAAAAGTTTTTTCTATATTCAACGCGGGCCGCACATTCAAACCAGTCTTTATTTTCAGCACACGCCCAGCTACCTGGAACTAAAGGGTCGCTATCGTTTTCATGCCAATAACAACAAGACCCCTTACCCTTTCCTGGCGGGGATGGCTCTTCTGTTTCTATAGATCCCGTTAGACGAGACAGAACGCGCGATAGTTTATTTTTAATGGAAACAATATCTCCAATCATGCCTTTAAAAACTCCATTTTTAACTTCAAGAATATACTTAGCAGGTTTGTCTGATGTAATATCCGAACATGGTTTTGTCATACAAGGAACGCCGTTTTGTATATCCACAACCCTCATATTTGAATCAATCCACACAATGGTTAAGGGCATAGGTGTGTTGTACATCCATATGGGGTGTTGTTTTTCTTCATCAAAGATAAAAAAACCTCCTTGGTCATCTTTCATGGAAGTTTTATACATAAGACCCCGCTTTTTTTCAACTTCTGACGAAAACGTTTTTACATTAAATGTCTGATTTCCAACACGAATTGAGGTGTTAAATTCCGTGGGGTCAGAAAAAGATTTGGCGTGTTTTTTATTCATAGAGTTTATCTTTGGAGCTAACTCGTCTTTATACACTTCTACCGACCTATTTACGTAATCAGAGCAATATAAAACAGAAGCGCTGTAATTTAAATCCAAAGCACACTTATTATGCCTTTCACACACATGCCTAGCCACCTTTGCTATACACTGCCTTCTCTTTGAGTGAGAAATTATACCCCTGCAGTTCTCTAAATCCCTAGCTGCCTTTTTTAAAAAAGGCTCCTTGCATTTTTGCAAACCTTCTGGATCTTTATTTGAAACCCTCTCATACTTAGGAAAGGCAGCCGCCTCGGCCCTTAGTTCTCTTTTTTTGTTGTTAAATTTAGACATGGTTTATACTACAGTAGTATACACAATAGACGACATCCGCTTAAGCGAATGCCGCCTACTAACCTCTCACAATTTTTATCACTTCGGCTTTTTTGTAACTTTAACGGTCCCAAGGTCCGTATCATGAATAGCGTCCTGACTAGGAGCGCCGCTCGCCTTTTTTTTAACCGAGGACTTTTTTGTGGAAGAATTCTTTTTTACCTTTTTTGATGTAATAGGTTTTTGTTCTATCTTTTCTTCTTCTTTGTTGGTATTAAATCTTAAAACAGCCATTTATTATTTCCTTAAAATTTAGCTTTTGTTCACACTAATTATACACCATAGTTTGGTTTTTACGATATAAAAAGTCCGAAGTTTGAAGAACTGAAGCACATATAACATGTCTCACTGGTCTGTGGAACTCGACAAGATTTAATGTAAACTCGCTTTGGTGCATTGTTGACGCTACCGGTAGGCTTAAGAACAAATCGATTGTCATATCCCGATTCAGCGTTTATTGGAACTTCAAACTCTACAACTGTAGCCTCGCCACCGCCCGAAAGATAGCCTATGGGGATGTCATTAATTGGAGAATTTCCATCAAACCTAGCTGCGTGTCCATTTACCAAAACCTCAAAGCCCGACTCAGGGTCAAAATACTCCTCAAAACGAAACGATAAAATCATCTCCTCGTCGTGATGTAAAACGGTTTCCTTCTCTAGGCTTGCAGGATTTGAATTCACCTTTGCAACAAACCGCATTCTAATACGATCCCCTGGATCAACGTATATAGCCCTAGTTATGTCGGTGCCGGGAGGAGCGTGTGGAGTATCACCATATAAAGGTCGCACTTCTCCTTGCGGATTTGTTATAGAACCCTCAAGGTGAATAGTTGAGTACCCGCCAGCACAAATGGCTTGATTGTCTATCCACTCACCATTGCAATAAGGAGGAGTTCCATCCAAAAAACATGTGTCGGGACCGGCTCCGCCTTGGTTTCTGTTAGTGCCACCGGAAGGGTCTTCGCAAGGCTTGGTCTCGCACGAAACATTCGGAATCCAAACTCCGCCCTTGCGTCCGCAGTCCGTTTCTGTTACGCCAAAGCTAGAAACTGAGTCTATGCAACAACATCCTGGAAAAGTTTTTGAGTCTTGCACCAACTGGTTTAAGATTTTGTTAAATTTACTTTTTTTCATTCTTTAAAAATCTTTCTTAGAATTAAACCTAGGCTCCATCGCACGGATAAATAGTATCACAAATATCTGTTTTGGGAATACAACAATCAGGATCGTCTGGGGGACATCCATCAGCCATTGGCCAAGGTCTACAGTCAGTACCAGCACCCATCCATGAACCATCACAGCCCCCTATGGTACTCATAGAACAGCCTTCATCTGTACAACAAGCTCCTTTTTCATGTGGATTGGGACAACGAACTTCTGGGCAAGTTTTTCCTTCGTGCCAAATGCCGGGAAAACTAAGACATTCTTCCTTGGTGACATCGTCGCGGCAAGAGGCATAGGGAGATGGGGTTTGAAGAGAACAACAGACCCCGCGAAATAGTACTGGGCGAGGGTATTCAAGATCAGTGGTTGGTTTGATGGGTATAGAAGACCTATTGTCTATGCTAAGACCATCTCCAAAAATGGAATTTATTGCTTTTGTTAGTCTGTTATTTTTCACTTTGGTGGACTCCTTGTTTAAATATGAAAGAATTGTACCTCAAGTTTCCCACGCCTGCATTTATGGCATGCTACAGGGCTTCCTTCGGGGGGAGCTTCGGGACAAGAAGTCCCTCCATCGGCATAACCTGACACGCTAAAGCTATAAAAACCCTTGTTTAAACAATAAAGACCATGGGGTCCGCCGGAATCTTCGTCTGACAAATCTTCAATAGTCATCTCAATAGGAATTGTCAGATCATTGGCGGGTAACTCAAATTCAATATTAATATTTCCATTTGGTTCAATGGTTCCCAAATTATATTTAAATAGAGCATCATATCCGCTTTCGTTTCTAACGGCGTGTCCATTGACTCGAATGCTTGAGAGTATGCTAGGCCATAATGAGTCCATTGTTAAAAGAAGTTCTCCAAACCCTGCCGTGGAAGTCGGATTTAAATGCTTTAGTTGAACAAGAACCTTATCTCCTGGGTCTGTATGAACTCGTAAAACATGGAATGGATGGCTTCCAGAACCATCTTGGCCGTGCTGAAGATCATCCATAAGAGGAATCATTTCGCCTTGCTGGTTGATTCTGTGACCTCTAAGGGCAATAGTGCCTCCAGATCCGCAGTTAGGATTATTGTCAATCCAACTATCTGTTTGAGTTACGTATCCTTGACAAGGGCCTGTTGCTTCAAAAAGACCTCGATGTTCAGTATTATTAGGACTCTTTTCACAGGGTTTATCTTCGCACCTAACTCCCGTCAGCCAAACTCCGCCCTTGCGTCCACAGTCCTCTCTTGTTACACCGGGCCTAGAGACTAAGTCTATGCAACAACAACCCTCTGGGGGAGTTTTTGCGTCTCTCGCTAACTGATTTAAGATTTTGTTGAATTTACTTTTTTTCATTTTTAACCTTTGTGTTTTAAGTTTTATTCTGTGATTCGAATTCCAAACCACATGGTGCTACTGCAGTTGTTACAACGGCCACCGGGTTGAAAACAAGTCTTCTTATAGATTCTATCAGGTGCGCTGTTAAATGATCCCGCATGCCTAAGATAGAGTTTGTTGTCATATCCAAGTTCTGCGTTCATTGGAACTTGAAATTCTACAATGGCCTCATCGCCAGCGTTTAAAAGAGTGCCTAAGGGAACGGCGTAATTGTTGTTGGGTCTAATGGCAACGCCATTTACTTTAATTTCAAAGCCGTCCTCAAAACTAAAAGCCTCGTCCCCAAACAAAAAAGACAAGGTCATATCTCTTTCGATCCAAGGGGGAAAATCGGGAAGGTTGTCTTCTTGGGTTAAAGAGTGAGATCTACCTTTAGCAACAAACCTTATTCTAATCCTATCTCCTCGGTTAACAGTTATCCATCTGCTTACGTTTGGATCGTAAATGTCTTCAGCGTGTGGTTCGGTTCCATATAGTGGCCTCATTTCACCTTGAGGGTTTGTTATAGAACCTTCTGTGTGAATAGTGGCGCTATCACCATGACACAGCGCTTGATTGTCTATCCAGCCCCAGTAACAAACAAGAACCGGTGATTCAGAACAAGTAAGAAGCCCATCATCAACAGTTTGAGGGCTTGTGTTTTCTGGAAATTCAGAAATGCCAGGCCTTTTATCTTCCTTGGGTTTTTGGGCTATTTTATTTAAAGCCTTTATTATGTTTTTAATAGTAGTCACCGGCGATCTTTCTTTTTGTAGGCTCGGTTAATTTTTTTACTTCTGGACGAAGTTTTTGAATAAGCCTTTTTGGCTATCTCTTTTTGTTTTGCTTTTGGTGTCATAGTATGGTATACCCCATCAGGGTTTGTTCTTTAAATTTTTTGCTATTCTGTTCATAATAAAAGCTATTGACCCTCTCTCGGAGTGAGGGGGTCCAATACATTTTGGACAAGGTTGCCCATTAGATCCGGAAATACAGTCCCAAGATATGGGTTTTATGCTTAAATCTAAAGCTCTATACCAACCTCCACACTGAGTCAGCAACTGTTTCCCCTCAGGACAAAAATTAATACAAGGGTATCCTTTTATATAAAACGAAGCTTCTTCACATCCTCCATCTTGACACCAAGGTTCATTTTGATCGTCGATGAAAGCTGTAGGGCCTTCGTTGCTGCATCCAGTATTCCAAAACTTGTAGTGTGGAATTGTTGCAAAAGTAACGCCCCCGTGAGTTGGGGTGTCTCCTGAACCTATAAAACAGCAACAGCCGTCGGGAGAATTTTCCAAACAATCCCCACAACCAAAAACAAATCCATCGCGGAGGTATTCGTTATTAATATTGCAATCTATTTCTGAACACAAAGAATCCTCAAGCCAAGATCTCGGTTTATTGAGGGCGCTTCCCTTGAGACATTCTAAGAACGTTAGATCGTCTTCACATCCATATTCCTCTTCACCATCAATGTTTTCAGTAAACCCGCAGCATGAGCCAGTCGGCTGTGGACAAGTCACATCGTCGCAGGTCGTGTCATCGCCGGAATACGACCCGCCTTGCAGCAGGCAGGCATCTTCGGAGTTGGTCTCGCAGGAACCATCATCGAGACAACACGCCCCAGTTGAAGGCTGAGGCCCGCAGTCAGCTTCTTCACAAGAAACCCCTTCTCCCGCCCAAGAACCATAGGGGGGTTGACATAAATCCTCCGTTGTTTGGGAGCAGCTAAAATCATCATGGCAACAGGCCCCAACTTTATCCCAAATATCCATACACGGGTCACCAGAACAATCAGTGTAATTTCCTAAATAATCCCCCGAACATTTAAGCTCAGTTGTTATAGAACAAGAATCTCCGTTACAACAAGCCCCAACTGGAGGTTGTCCGCCCCCACAATCAACATCAGCACAGACGGTGGATTTTCCCTGATAAGAACCCCCTGAACTAACACAATCGCCCTCATACATATTATCCTGACAAGATCCATCGTCATAGCAACATGCTCCCACGCCATTACAGGGGTCTGGATTACAGCTAGAATGGTTTCCCTGATATTCCCCCCCTAAGGCTTCACAATACTGTGGAGGCATAATAGAACATTCACCGTTTACACAACACGCTCCAACAGCAAGTTTTTCTTGGGAAACTATTTTGTTTAAAATTTCTAACAAGTCGCTATTTTTCATACTTTAATATACACCACTAGCGTGCATGGGGGTATATTATAGTATAAAACGGATTATTCATGTGAAAAAAACTAAAACCTTAGGCGTCTTGGATGAACTTAAAAACTTTATTACCCCCCTTTCAAAAGAGGATCGGGAGAACTTAAAAGAAAATATATTGAAACACGGATGTAGGGAGCCTCTTGTACTCTGGAAAGAGCGCAACCTTATTGTCGATGGTCACAATCGATATTCAATATGTACCGAAATTGGAGTTCCCTTTGAAGTTGTAGAATACTCCTTCGACAGTATAGACGATGTGAAGGAATTTATGGTAGCAAATCAATTTGCCCGCAGAAACCTGCATCCCTATGAAAAAGTCGAACTTGTCCTAAAAATAAAACCCATCCTAGACAGGATGGCCAAGGAAAACCAATCATTGGCTGGTTCCGGAAAAAAAGTTAAGAAACGAGTAAATACCCTCCATTTGCTCGCAGAAAAAACCGGACTAAGCCACGACTCTATTCATAAAGCCTGTTACATTAATAAGAATGGGGATGATGACCTAAAGGCCCTCCTAAGATCCGGCAAGGTTACCATTTCCGCCGCCTATACAAGATTAAAAAAAGTCAGTGAAGGGGGTTTGGCTAAAAGTTTAATTGCCCCCCCATTTAGTATCTTGGATACCAGACAGGGATATTGGCAAGATCGAAAAAGGTGGTGGAAAGATAAAATTGGAGACAGCGGTGAAACCAGAGAAAACACCCTCATCAAATCTAGCCTAAGCTCCATTGTTGGCGGAGCCTCCGTTTTTGACCCTGTTTTGGCCGAAATTTTATGTACTTGGTTTGGAAAAAAGGGCTTTAAGGTTTTTGACTGTTTTGCTGGAGACACCGTCTTCGGGTATGTTTCCGGCAAGGTGGGAATGGATTTTACAGGAATAGAACTCAGGGAAGAGCAGGTCGCCCTAAATAATGAGAGGGTTAAGAAGGATGGACTTAAGGCAAGGTATATAAATGATGATGCCCTTAATATGGACAAGCATATTAAAAACAACAGTATGGATATGTTTTTTACGTGTCCCCCATATGCCGATCTTGAAAAGTACAGCGACCTTAAGGAAGATATTTCGAACATGGATCACGACGGTTTTTTTGAAGTCTATAAGAAGTGCCTGACCAATACTTATAGTAAACTGAAGGAAAATCGCTTTGCCGTAGTGGTTGTAGCTGAAGCCAGGGGACCCCACGACTCTTTGATATCACTGGTTCCAAAAACAGTTGATATAATGGTTAGGGCCGGATATAAATTCTGGAACGAAATAATACTAGTCAATTGTGTGGGAACCTTGGCTATGCGATCTGGCGGTGTTATGAAAAAAAAGAGGAAGGTTGGCAGATTGCACCAAAACGTTTTAGTCTTTTATAAGGGTGATACCTCCCTCATTAAGAAGGAATTTGAGGGGGCTTTAGACAGCTTCGACTGGGAAGAGTAGATGCTTTGTGGGTGGAAGAAAATAGATGAGACTGCGATTAGTTCTCAGTTAGAAACTTATGGGGGGCGTAATGACTTGCATTTTCATCATTCAATGATTCAAAGCATTAATGTTGTACAAACGACTTTTTATGGGGATTCTGTGGTGGGTTTTTCTGTTGTTGAGAGGTTGAATGATTCCTATGGCGTAATAGTTCAGAGGTTGATTAATCCAGATCTGTCGGGCATAATAGAGCCTAATATTTTATTACATTATCAGGATTGTTTAGTACATGAGGGTTTGGAGCTTAATATTGGGGGTGATGTGGGATTAAAGGGGATGAGGCTTGCTAAGAGGAAGCTTAACCCGTCAAGGTTTATACAGATACGTAGAATGAAGCCTTTTGTTAGGCTAACTAAAGAACAGTGGGGTCTTTTAAAAAATGGCGGGTGATGTTAAGGGAAAAATTGTGTTTGCTGATATTGTTTTGGGGCATTGGCCTAAATGGGAAGATATGTTGAGGGTTTTTGAGGGGGCGATGTCTGCGGGGGGACTTACGGTAATAAAAGAGATTTGTCATGAATTTGAACCCCAAGGAACAACCCATATTTGGTTGTTGTCAGAAAGTCATATGTCTGTACACACTTGGCCAGAAAGTAACTTTTTTGCTATAGATATTTTTACCTGTGGTAAGGAAGGTAATCCTGGGGCTGTTTTGGATTATATAAAAGATAATTTAGATATTATCAACTGTACAATTAATGAAAAATCCAGGGGCATTATTTAAAGTGCTTATGTTGATTTAAGGGGGCTTCTCCTTATTTTTCTGCCAAAATGGCAGCCGAGGTTTATCAGATATCTGATAAGCTTCCAGTTGCTGCCGCGTTGGCTTTCCTAAAAGTCCTTATGGTTATTTTTGCCGTGTGGTTGTTGGTGGACCCCCTGGGCGAGAGCATGCCATAAGTCCAGTGTTCTCAGGCACTTATAACTTTCGCACCCGGAGCTTCAATCCCTCCTTCTATGTGGGCCTATGGTGGACTCACTCAATATGAGGATTCAAAGAATGGCAAAGACCAAGAGCAACTCGAGAACGAGAAGGAATCAGAAGCGAGCCGCTGCTCGCCTCGCAACTGCCTCCGGCCTGTTTCAGGCCGTGAACCCGGTTTCCGCCTTCGAGAGCGGAGACCCACATAAGGCCTTCGATGCCGTTGAGGCGTTGAAGAAGGCCCGGACAATGCCTGCTCAGGTCCAGAGGGACAATGCCAAGGCGAAGCTCGTGCTTGCCATCGGAGGACAGTTGACCGACAAGGCTGATGCCGAACTGAAGCAGGCGGCGATTGAGGCGGAGCAGTTCCAGAGCGACCTCGCAGGAGCATACATCGACGCCATCGAAGGACGAAAGGACGACACGATGAGCGGGAAGGACTTGGCGGTATTGTGCAATCTGATGGGCAACGGAATGACGAACGCTGTCAAGGCGGCCATCATGGCCTCGTGACCTCCCCTCCCCGGCTCGTGGGGGAAACCCCACGAGACCGGATTCGGCAAGGTACGAGCCTCAATCGTACCCTCGCCATGGCGAATACCATGGAACCGATGGACAAGTTGTAGATGTCGAGCGAATGCTCCGCTGAGATGCGGGACGAAGCAGGAAACTCGGAAACAGAGCAGGCTTGAATAGGTGAGCGCTGAGTAAGCGTTGAACTCCAACGGATACCCTATGCGGATCGAACGGGATACTTTCCCGGAAGGACCAGTGAAACGAGCGAGTTGCTCGACGTTGAACCGAACCGAATACCATCGGAGAAGCGAAACGACGAAACGACGAAACTCGGGAAGCAGGAACCCTACGGCCAGCGTTGACGAGCGGCCAAGCCTAAGGCTCGGATATCGTGGACAGCGTTGGAATATGGTTGAAAGTCCTCAGTATGATTGAACGGCCCTAAGGAACGAGGTGCTGTGAGCGGTAGGCTATAGGATACGCTGCGACGGATAGCGACCCTCCCAGGGTGGCCGAAACCCGATGGCATCGCAGGATTGAGTATCTGAGATCTCTGCATTGAATTGCATCTGTCCCCTTGAGGGATGGCGAGACCGTTCCCGACGCAAACCAGTAGGATCGTACGTAAGTACCCTAGCGGATGGCGGGCAGTGATGCCCATGCCATGGTACAGATCCCTGACTCTAATCTCGATTGCGGCAAAGTGTCCCTCCATGGTATTGGAGGAGCAGACAGCCTATGAAGGAGAAACCCGTAAGGACTGAGGCAGGTAGAACCCAGCAAGGACGAGCCTAGCGTTAGCAGCGGACCACCGAAACGTGGTAACGTACTAGCGTAGGCCGAGAACTGATAACCCGTAGAACCCTATAGCAAGGGTGAAGAGTTTGCGAATAACGTGCCAAACCGGCGGCATGTGGAGCATGGCATCGTAGCGTGCCAAGCAGAAACATAGACGCCAGGGGCCATGGATCGTTTAGCCCAATTGCGGCGAAGTGTAAAGTCCACATAAGTGTGGACCGTAACCAAGTAGCATGAGGTCGAGTCTGATCCGTAGTCCATTGATTCCTCTTGACCTGCAATCCGCAAGGGTTGCAGGACTCTGGTCTGCTCTGGTGAGGCCTGTTGATTGCACGGTGGCCATCCCCTCCACCACCAGCATGAGACAGGTGACTGGTTCAATTCCAGTCTAGACCTTTCGTATGGGTAACCAGAGACACCCTAGAGTCTCTGGAGAAAGGTGGTCTGTATGACTATCTCAATCAATCGAGGTTCGTACCGCGAAACCGACCGGCACGGCGTTGTCCGTGTGGGTCGCGAACCCATGGGGCCTGTCAAGAAGACAGGCCCGAGTCCTTCTAGTCCAGGGTGGGTCTTCGGCCACATCCCTGGCCAAGGGATGTTCATCCCGGCAGTAGGCCGGGAACGACGGTCGATGGGGCTGTCCCCATCAACCGGTCTGGCCCTAACGGTTTCCCAGCCCCGCAAGGGCTGGAAGCCCACGACAGTGGGCGGCCCTGTCAAGAAGACGGGGACGGGTGGCACCCGTGGCGGCGGACGAAAACGCCGCAAAGCAGCCAAGTTGGCCGAGGTGTATGCTGCACAAGACGCAGCAGTTGCTGCTATCAAGAGGCGACAGGCCCTTGAAGAGGCTCGGCGGATTGCTGCTATCGTGGCAGCAAACCGTAAGATCCAAGCGGGCGACGTAGGATCCCTTTTCACCAATCCAGCATTCGACAGAGAATGTTGGACGATGGCAGTCTCATGACTGCCCCGGAGTGTAGGGATTGGGCGTGGCGGCTAGTAGCCGCCGGAGGTGTCGAGTTGACACTTCTGGCCCTGAAATCGTTCTCAAAGAATGTGTGCGACAGCACACAAGACAAGATGGTCGTCATGGCCATTATGAAAGAGTTGGATGGTCCGGCTCTTCAATTCCCGAAAGGAGGCTCGTCATGAGTCTGGTTTGCGAACAGTGTAATGGAGACGGATACATCGTGGAAGATGTAGAAGTCTGTCCAGAAAGCGGATCGTTTTGCGGATCTGTCCACATCTGCGACTGTCAGCAGGAAATTGAGGTTACGGGTATCGACCCTGCGGAGCTTCTGATGGAGTTGCATAACAACACCACTAGTCCTGATACTTGGGCATGTAATCTGACAGCAAAGCATCGAGATATTACTGTGGAAGAAGCACAGGAGTTCCTAGATGAGACGATGAAGGTTATCGAATCAACATCTGACATTTGCTTCTTCCCTGACTATGTTTTCGGTCGTCCAATCAAAGCCATTCTTAAGAAGGGTGAAGACGGTCGAGTTTACCTCTGTAATGCGGCTTCGTATGACAGAGATTCAAGTCCCGGCAATTCTCTCCGAATTGTCAACAAACTGAAAGGAGGTTCGTCATGAGTCTTTGTCCATTGACAGTTGGGGAAATCGAAAGTTTCCCACCGAATGCCAATGTCTTCAAGGAAGACGCGTATCACATGGGACAGCGGTTTGGTAAGGGTTGGTGGTTGATGTTCGACCACAGCGATGAGAGCGTGTTCAAATATGTTATATTAGTTCACGAACCCTCGGGGCGAAGGTTCAAGCTTCAAGTGCCTGAGTCTTTGCAAGACACCCCTGACCCTGAATGTGAAAAATGTAACGGAGACGGATACATCGTGGAAGATGTAGAAGTCTGTCCAGAAAGTGGCTCCGCTGTGGGGTCGTGTGTGGAGTGTGATTGCACTTGGGAAACTATTTGGAAATTCCCCTATCAAAGGAATGAAGGTCTGGACTGGAACTCGAACGTAAATATCAAGGAGAAGCATCGTGAACACCCTAGTGTTCGACATCGAAACCAACGCCATTGACTTCGGTCAATGGAACGAGGGGGACAGGTCGTCCCTCAAGACCATACACTGTATGGTCGTCCAAGACTTGCGGACTAGCAAAGTCCACAAGTTTGTGGGACATGATCAGATCCGAAAGGGTCTGATTCTGCTCGATGAGTGTGACCAGATCGCTGGTCACAACGTGACGGGGTTTGATCTGCCCTGTCTTGAGAGGATATTTGGTTGGGTGCCGAAGGCTTTGGTCTTCGATACCAAGAACGAAGCCAAGAACAGGTTTACCGACGTGTCCGGCCATCGCCTCAAGGACTGGGGTGAGCGTCTGGGCATCCTCAAGGGAGACTTTGGTCAGTCTACTGACTGGTCAAAGTTCACGCAGAGCATGTTGGACTATTGTGAGCAGGACGTGGCGGTCACGTCGGCTCTTTACAACCACATCAAGGAGAAGTCTAATGACTGACAAAGACAAGGCGGCACTGGAGGCGGTTCTTCACTACCTGATCTACTGCCAGAACAACGAAAGGTGGAGCGGGAGTGACTTCAACGTGAAGCACGTCCAGCACCACATCGACACGATCAAGAGGGTCATGCAGACTTCTGCCTGACTCTTTGGGCGTTCTTTCTCTCTCTCGCCCTGGGGGGGTCGCATGACCCCCTCGGGGTTTTGTTGTCTACAAAAGGAGGTGCTATGTGAGCATCAACATAATGGACCATTTGGGGAGCCGATGCTCCATGTCTGATCTGATTCAAATCCACCTCAGTGATGTCGTGGAATATGACAGTACAGACATCCCCCGAATTGAAGGCCTTATCCTGTTCATCTTGTTCAGGTCCGCCCAAAAAGAACTTTGGTTGGACGATGAAGAGATTGGTCTTCTGAGCAACCTTGTTCCTGACCTTGAAAGGGATCTGCAGTGAATAGACCTAAACGATTGTTTGAGTCTGCCCACCTTGAAGGTGAGGCAAAAAGGCTAGCGTTCAGTGCCTGCAAACTGAACAACATCGAAGCAAAGGAGAAAAGCGAGGAACCAAAAAGTCCTCCTCCAGACTTCGATTTTGATAGTAGCGTCGTTGAAGACGCAGAAAGGATGGTCCATGATGGACAAGTGGACTTGTCAAATGATGGATGTTCATGAGTGTCCTAAAGACTGCCCCTATTTTAGGGGTGGTCAAGGTCGATCAGCAAAGGAGATTGGTGACATCGTCTCCTCTTGGCTTGTAGTTCTATGTTGCGCTGCGGTGTTCGCAGTGCTGTCAATCTGCGCCGTATTTCTGATCTCAAGCCTCTTTTGAAAGGAGTTCTTATGCGTATCAAACTCATGACCGCGTTTGTCACGGCTGTAATATTCGCCCTGAGTATTACAGTCCTCGCTGAAGTGGTGGAAACACTGTGGTTGGCGATGGTAGTAATCGCCACCATGCTGCTTAGCAGCATGGCCTGCTGGCAACTGGGATGGGAGGCAAAATAGGAGATCGTCTCTGAAAGGAGACGGGTACTCCTCCTTTCACCCTGCCAGTCCCTTTATTGGGTCTGGTGGGGTTTTTTCTGAAAGGAGGTTCCACATGAGAACCTTGTATATTGTAAGAGGCTTGCCCGGTAGTGGTAAGTCAACGTTGGGCAATGTGCTTTGCCCTGGTCGGTCATTCGCGGCAGATGACTACTTCGAAAAGATTGCCGAGGAACAGAGTAAGAGTTATTCTGAAGTGTTCTGCGGCACTAAGTTGGGTGAAGCACACGCCCAATGTGCAGACAATGTAAAGAACGCCATGGAGTCTGGTGACAATGATGTTGCGGTGTGCAACACATTCTCTCAGAAGTGGGAGGCTGAGTCATACTTTGCATTGGCCCAACTTCATGGGTGGGAAGTGATGATTGTGGAGTGTCAGAGTGTGTTTGATAACACGCATGATGTCCCCTACAAGTCCATTATGGACATGAGGAAAAGGTGGGAGCCTTTGTTGGGCAGAAAGTATCGGCTGCACTATCTCAAGCAACAGCAACACAGGTACTTCGGTCGGATTTGAATAGTGATCTCAGTTACCTCTCTTCTCGCCCTGCCCGTCCCTTCGGGGACGGGTGGGGTTTTGCCCTGTCAGTGGGGCTTGGTATCACTGACACGAAAGGATGTTTTTATGCGTGATGTTGAATTGACAAATGCCCTTGAAGAGTTTCGTTGCTTCTTGAAGAATTCGGGCCTTACGTGGCACCATGTTGAGGCAGTCCATCTTATGTGGATGGGCCACGGTGAGATTGATGGTGTAAGGTTTGTTTCCTTCTCAGACAGTCTTGCTGTCATCATGGACTGGTTGGAAACCAAGGATTATGACCCTAGCTTTGGGAGACAATACTTGGATGGCACCATTTGGTTCTCTGATGGCACTTGGGCCGAGCGTGAAGAGTATGACGGGTCTGAATGGTGGATGCTTCGTAAGCGTCCTGAAATGCCCTCTTTTTTGGAAAGGACACATCTTGTTTAGAAAAATTCCAGTAAGAGTCTACTCGGGATTTCAAGGTGAAACAAAAATGATCATGGAGTCCTTCGATAATATCGAAGACGCAGTTAGGTCTATTGTTTCAGACTTGAGTGAAAACGAGGCCATCCGTAAGGAACACCCAGAAACTCCACAGTATACCTTCTGGATAACTGACAACCTTCCAACACCGAAAGGAGTTCGACGTGCTAAGAATCGTCATTGATCAGGAGTTTGGTTTCAAGACTTGGCTCTGGGAGTTCGACGGTAATGATGACCAGTTGGCTTCAGTATGGGAGGACGAAAAACCGTCCTCTTGTCTGGATCCGGTGTCAAAGTTGCCGGGTACTGTTACTGAGCAGGAAGCTGGGAAGTTCCCCAGCAACTGTCAGTATTACGCGTTCTGGCATGAAAAGGACGACTCTAATCTAATACCCATCGTCAAGATGGAAGAGAAGATCGTCTATAAAATCACCGAAAAGGAGGACCTATGATTGTTGAGTTGAAAAGTCAGCGTTACCACATCCGAATCCATCGACCGTTTGATGGGCCACGGGACATCTTGCCGGGTATCGATTCTCATGACTACGATGCCCTGTTGTCTTGGTGTGAGGAGTACAACAATCAACCTCAAAGGGATGATGACGGTCGTCATTCTGAGGTTGTTGCTTATAAAGGAGGTTCGAATGGCTGAAAAGGTAACTGTCGTGAAGCCTCGATCTGATTGTGTGTTCGAGGTTACTTGTGTGTTTGGTACTAATCATCTGGTGTATCGTAAGACTTTTGAGTCTTATGGGGCTGCTAACCGGTACATCAGGAAGTGTCTCAAGGACACGTCGTCAAATCGCAGGTATGAACTGCGGTCTGTTTCACGTCTGGAGGTTTTTTACAACCTTCAGGGTACTAGTTCAAGGTCGGCCAAGAGGCTGATTGAGGATGTATTCACCAGGGACTGGAATGGCAACCTGCGTCCCTCTAAAACAGGAGGTGAGAAGTTGTGACTCGCCAAGTCAAGGATGACGAATGTGGAGCCATGGGCGGCTACCCTTACTTACCAAAACCTTTCTATAATAAGGAGTTCATAATTGTTGAACTTATTCAGCGTCTTCGATACGAAGACTGGAAAAGTCGTCAAGAGCGGCTTTGGGTTGAAACAGAAGCCCAAGGCAAAGATCCTTCGGGATGAATTGAACGAAGAAAAGGGGTCCAAAGGACGCTATGTGGTGTCCAGGGGTCCTGATCACGTTCTCAGTAAAGTCTAGATTACCTATTCAGGTTGGACCTTCATGATCGGCACCATGTTGGTCCTATGGTTAGTTTACAGTGAGATGTCCTCACTGGACTAGCCTTCAGTGCCGAAGAAAGGACTGCCATGAGCAAGTCCGTCGCTACCGTGACCCGTAAGGGTCGTAACATCTCCGCCAAGTCCAATGCCACCAAGGCGTCGGCAAGGGATCTTGGCAAGCTCGTCGTTATGTTCCGTAACGACAAGAAGACCCCGGCCAAGGCTGTGAATGCCATGAACCGGGTCGCTGCAGACATCCTCAGTGTGACGGCTATGACCGTCGAGGAGCGTCAGGCGGCAATGACGGCGGCTGCAGAGCAGGCGAAGGTTGATGCCATTGCGGCAATTGACCGTCACCTCGCTCGTGGCCTCACGCTGGCCGCAATCAAGCGGGGTACCACCGGCAAGGGTGGTATTCACCAGCAGGATGTCGTTGTCGAGATCTTCGGCAGCGGGTCCAAGCGGACCGCCGTGGAGAACAACAGCCAGGCCCTGCGCTCGGCTGGCATGATCTCCTGACGGAGTTGAGTTGGGGGGTGGTCGGTTCGCTGGCCATCCCCCATACTCTTCGGCAATTCTGCACATGTATCTATAGGGCTGTGGATACATACAAAGTGCTGTCAGGCCCAAAAAGGAGGCTTTCCTATGAAGCCTAAGAAGATCTCTTTGGCGGAGGCCGTCGAGTTGGTCTTGTCCCAGGGGGGCAAGATTATGACGGTAGAGTTTGTGAAGCGGACAACAGGTGAGGTCCGTACCATGAACTGTCGATGTGGCGTGCGAAAGTACGTCACAGGTGAAGGAGCCAAGTATTCCTTCAAAGACAGGGAGTTGATCCCTGTGTACGACCTCCAGAAGAAGGGCTACCGTACTATCAATGCAAGGGCCATCACAAAGGTGGTCGCAGGAGGTAGTGAGTACATCATTGCCTAGAAGGAGGTCAGTATGATCGCCAGACTGTTCTATCCGTCGCGCATGAGAATCATCATGTGCATATCGTTGACTATGTACTGCTAGTATGTAGTCTACTAACCACGTATAGACGCTAATCCAGCATCGAAACGGGAGGCTCTGTGGACACC
>JASMLX010000144.1 GCA_030748495.1 Candidatus Poribacteria bacterium
TTTTGAAAGCTGAAAACTCGGAATCATATTTTGAATACAGGCATTTCTTTGGGAGAAATTTCCAGAAACCTTCAATCCGGTTCAAGTTCGGGCAATAGGTTGGAAGATCAAGTAACTCAATAACGAGAACGGAGGCCAGTCGCTGGACAATTTTACATTTTTGATCTCTCGCCGGATCTATTATCAGGGTTATAGAAACGCCCAAATTAAGCCTTGCAATCTGGCGTAGTAAACTACCGACACTTTCGGCCTTAATGTTTGGTCTCATTAGTTACGGTTATTAGTTGGTCAGTAGTGGCATTTAAGGCCCCTAAAACATTGAATCGCTTTCGGCTAGCCGGGGCTTGGATGAAAATTCGAGTCAACGACCCAAGAAAACCAAGAAAAGACGGCTCTGTCACCAGTTGTAGCTTCCTCCAAAGGTGGCTGCAACTCTTTTTTTAATCGACCTTAGCTGGAATGGCCTCCACTTTGTAACGTTTGAGACCGATCGACTTTAGAAAGAGTCGAATACGATTTTGACGGCACTTGATCTCGGTCAATTCTTTGATTTTCGCTGCTGCTTGTTTAAGAGTAACCGCTGGGTGTTGGCCAAAATTAACAGTTTTTAATGCTTCGATTCCACCTTCGAGATAAAAAGAGAGTTGCTTGAAAGCCAAACCAACATCCAAGAGGTGATAGTAGATGTCAGCGAGCAACCGATGGAACGAGCTAAAAAACAGCCTCGACATTACAGCAGCCAGAAAAAAACAGGCACCGCCAGCCCAACTAATCATCAACCAACAGAGCTGACAAATCATTTCCGACCGAAGGTCGGCTACCGCTTTCAGTAGAGGATCTAAATCTGATTTTCAGTTATTTCAGGATGGCCAAACGGCAATCAGCCGGCAGATTAGTTGTCTAGCCGATTCTGGCCATCAAGGCGGGGCTAATTTGCCTGCCAAGAGCCGGCGGCCAAAGAAGAGATTTAAATCTCGCCCCTGAAGCCGAGCAGAGAAAATGACCCCTCAGCATTTAGGCGGAGGGCGGATTCAGATTGAGCATGTGATTGGCCAACTAAAGGTCTGTGCTATTCGGTGCCGGCGTTATGGCAAGCGGCGACGAGGTTTGTGACTTGGTTTTAATTTGATGGCTGCCATCTACAATCTGGAACTCAAACTCAAATTCTGGCTTATGCAACAGGTCTAATATATTTTGAGAGTAAATTCGTATAACGCTCAACCACTAAACCGCCATCGTCCACTGAAACGGTTCGTCAGAGACAATACCGTGTTCCCTGGCCCAGTGGATTACCGCATCGCTATCGCCGCCTAACAACTGCTGGCGGATATCGTCGACCTGATCCAGTACGCTTTTGTCGGGTTGCACCTGTTCCATATTGCTTTTTCGCCCTCCCATCCAGCGATAGCTGTAACCCAAGAGAATCACCTTGGACGTACGCTGGCTCAAGTTCGGAGCCGAGGTGTGAAAAATGCGATTTTCGAACAGAAAAGCGTCACCCGACTTGAGGCATAGATCGACGGTGCCAACCGGATCCACCTCCTTCTTCGGAATTAGCAGTGGGGTTGGGATCAGATGGGAACCGGGAACCAACATCGTGAAACCCGATCGAGGTTGAGGGAAATCGGTCAGGCAATAGCCAACCTTGATGCCCGCCCGAAACAGGTTATCGTGTCCGAGATCCTCAGTCATACCGATATCACGATGCCACCCCCGTTCTCTGACCACCTCCGGATCATTACCGGATTGAGGCCGTTTGTAGATAATGGCAGTAGTGTGTAGGTGAATATTGGGCGATAGCAACTGCGTTACCAGCGGTACCGTTGGCGACATAGCCAGCAGTGGGTGGAATTCGGCTTCCTCCACGATGCCGGGGCGTCGCTGAACATAGGGGCTATCGCGGTCAAACAACTCGATTAGTCGATCGCTAACTTGTACCAAATGCTTAACCTGTTCTGCTGATAGCACATTGGGTACCATCAGGTAGCCGTTATCGTCGAAAAATTGTCTCTGCTCGTCGGTCAGTTTTGTAAATTCCATTTTTATAGATTACCAGTCGTCAATTGATTGGTTCACCGGGGACGAGGCCGTCCTAACAGGTTCAATAGTTGGTCGCTGGATTCGCACAGTGCCTGGTCGTCCACCGGCACACGGTTACACAAGCTGAATCGCCAATAAGCCCATGAGGCCGCATACTGTGATTGCAGGAGGTATCGGGTGCGGTCTGACGTATTGGGAGCGCCCCGATGCCAACATTGCGGATCGTGCAGGTAGATGTCGCCGGCCCGACAGAAAATAGAGACCGGCTGGTTATCTTCAAAGGCCAGGTTATCCTGAGTGTAAGGATGACGCCCTGAATAGTGGCTTTGAGCCACATACTGGGTGGGGCCGTGCTCAATTATCTCGATGTCGCTAAGAGCCATTTGCACGGTAAACCACATCACGGGTATCCGTAGTCGAGGATCGTGACGCTCCATCTCTTCCGTCACTGGGAAATGGACGCTGCCGTCCACATGCCAGCGGTCAATCGACAATCCGGGCTGATTGCGCAAAACGTTTTGTCCGCAGAACTTACTGTCCTTACCCACGATGCATTCGGCTAGACTAAAGATCGGTTCCCGCAGGAGCAGATCGCGGAACATCTGATCCAGTTCGATGGTATTTCTCAGAATGAAGGGAATATCTTCTCCACTCGGTTGGTGCTTACCCAACTGAACATAGCGGACATCGGCCAGATGAGGGTTGGTTTGACGGCCCAATTCCGGGTCGTCCAACAGTTGATCAGTTCTGTCTCGAAGCGCCGTGATCTCTCCTTCAGTCAATACATTAGGAATATGGACATAACCGTCGCGGAAAAATTGTTCAGCGATTTGTTGCTGTTTTTCGGCACTAAAAGCTTCGCCAGCCAAAATCGGGCTACTCATTACCATTTACCTCTTAGACTTGCTGTGCTTACCATTATACGGATTTTGCGAATAGACGCAACTAAAAGTAGAGGCTCTATACAATTAAGCAAGGCTAGTGATAAATCCACCACATAACGGTTTAGCACAACGCTTGACGAAAGTGGGGAGAGGTAGGTTATCAATATCCGTAGGAAGAAGGTTTCCATTACCATCTCCTTTTTCGACTGATTTGAAGATACTACCTTTCTTCCTTTCTCGATCCTAACCATTTCTTGCACTTAACGAGGAATACGAGGAATAGCAAGCCGAAAATTTATCATCCGGCTTTAGCAGCTAACACTTTTTTCTTGTGAGAAGAATTAACTTGGTTTATCATTTCCTCCTGAAATGATTATTGTTTGGGAGAAGCAAAGTTGCGACCAGAAATTAGTTATGGTCATCGAGGATCGGTTTTGTTCCTGGAAGAACGATGGGTGAAACTCGCCAGACCGAGGATGAATCTATTAGCGCGGTTGATGCAGCCCCTGCAAGCGGAACTCTACTTTTTGCCCAGGTAATGGGATTTAACCTGCCCGACCAAGGTGCAATTCTAGAGATTCTAGAGATCCAAAACGCAGATTTTACTCTGCCCTAAGATTTCGGTAAAATATCACCGTCACCTGCAAGTATCGGTAGAGGAAAATAGGAGTTGAGCAAATGAAACGACTGGTTGGATTAGTATTGTTAATTACCTTAATCGCTATACCTGTTATAGCCGAGAAGTATGCCTTGTTAGTAGGGATTAATGATTATCCGGACGAGATTAGTAGCTTGAAGTATTGCGTAGCGGATGTGGAAGCTTTCAGCCAGGCGCTGGTTGAGGTGGCCGGCTTTGCGGAAAAGAATGTCTATCTGATGACCAGCCGGATGAGCGGTCGAAAAGAACCGACCAACATCAATGTGATCAGGGATTTAGACCTTTTGTCCAAGCGGGTAAAACCTGAAGACACCTTCCTGTTCTACTTTGCGGGACATGGGATCACCAAAGGAGAGAAGTCGTTTTTGCTGGCCACCAACAGTGATACGACCACACCGAATACGCTGGAATTGAGTGCTATCCCGCTGGAAAAGGTTAAGCAAATACTATCTGGAGTTCAGGCCCACCAACTGCTAACAGTGATAGATGCCTGTCGGAACGATCCGGATTCAGGTCGGGGAGAAGAAGACAACCTGCTGACCAATGAATTTAGTCGGGGCTTCAAGATCCAACGAAGTAGGGACAACTCAGGCCGACCCAGTGTCAGTGCCACCCTGTATGCCTGCAATATTGGGGAACGGGCCTATGAATGGGCGGACAAGGGTCATGGAGTGTTCAGTTACTACTTACTGGAAGGGTTGAAAGGGAAAGCAGCCAATAGCAGGGGAGAGGTAGTAGTTACCGATCTGGCGGAGTATACGCAGAGAGAGGTAATGCGATGGGCGGAAGACTTCAGAAGTAAGAAGCAGACACCATGGCTGGACCAGAGTGGAGGAGCCAAGTTGGTGCTGGTGGAGAACAGGCTGGGGGCAGTGCAAGCGGAGCGGAGTCGACTGGAGGAGGAGTTAGCCCAGGTGCAGCGACAACTGCAACAGGCCCAAGGGGCCAACAGCGCGGTATCAGAGGCGGAGGCCAGACAGCAGGAAGCGGAATTGCAGGAGAAAGTGCGTCGAGCCAAAGCGGAAGAGGCAGTGGAGAGACAGCGAGAAAAGGCAGCCCAACAGCAGAGAGAGGAGGCGGAAAGAGAGCAACAGCAGCAAACCTTGCGTCAAGCGGAAGCCAGAGAACAGGCCAGAAGAGAGCAGGCGGAGGTAGAGAGACAACGACAGAGGCTGGAAGCGGAGCGTCAGAGATTACAGTCGCAGCAACTGGAAACGATGGATATTGGGCAGATATTGGACAAAGCCAAAGAGCTGCAAGCCAAGATTGCTCAGGTGGGTCCGCAGGTCAGAGGAGAGGTCAAGCGTCAAATAGCAGTGGTGCCACAACCGAGCCCAAGGAAGGTCAGCGCCAAAGGTGAGTTCGAAACAAGGGCCATGTACCAGCATCGGTTAAACAAGGCCAGGCAAGTGGATAAGGAGAGAGAACGAAGGTATCAACAGGAAGTCAGCCAGACTCGAGCCAGCATTAGCAGTGAGATCAAAGCCAGAAGCCAAGGCTATCAAGATGCGTTGTCATTACTGAATCGGGACTTAGTCTTGGATGAAACACAGGTGGTGTTGGAGTTGGGGCGATATGATGCCGAAAATCAAGTCTTTGCCGATACCAGTTTGTCAGCCAGGAGCAGTGATCAGGTGGAGTCATTTGATTGGGAACTGGCAGTGCCATTGAATCAGGCCAAAGGGTTCAAACAATCGGTGGAGAATGGGACAGTTAAGATTAGAGCCAAGGTCAAGCTGGATGCAGACAATCAGCAGGCGGTGATAGATTTAGCGGAGATAGAAGATTTGGTGCAGAATCGGAGCTACCAGGCTGCTATGGTGATAATGTCATCCAGGCCTAAAGGGGGACAGGTTTGGGTGAATGGTCGACAGAAGGGAATTACTCCGTTGAAAGTGGGGCTAGGCATCGGTTCTCATCGAGTGGAAGTCAAGTTTAAGGGGACAGATTGGTTTAAGGCGAAAGATTGGCAACGTGTGAAGAAAGTAGAAGTAAGAGAAGGGGCTTCGTCCAAAGTCAACTTTGATTTTGGATCTGATAATGCGCCACGAATAGTAGGCCAAGACGGAGCCGAAATGGTGCTGATTCCAGCTGGGCTTTCTACACCAGCCTTCTACATGGATAAGTTTGAAGTGACTAACGCTCAATATCGTAAGTTCGTACAAGATACGGGCCATAGAGAACCTAAATATTGGGATAACTTAGAAAAACATCCTATATTAGGAGGGAAATCATGTAGCGAGCCTAATCAACCAGTAGTAGGTGTTACTTGGTATGATGCTACGGCTTACGCTAAATGGGCAGGCAAAAGATTGCCATATGAGAAGGAATGGGAATTTGCCGCTCGTGGTGGCTTGGTAGGCAAACGGTATTCATGGGGAATGATAAAAGTTTGGCCCGTGATTATGCTAACTATTATGAAACTGGCGGTAAAGATAAATGGGATGGACAATCAGCACCAGTAGGTAGTTTCAAGCCTAATGGGTATGGGTTGTATGATATGACGGCTAATGTTTATGAGTGGTGTCAGGATTGGTATGACACTGACCGACTTGGCTTTACAGTCAAGGTGGTGCGAGGCCAGAGTTGGGGAGGCTGGGACATACACGTGACTAAATCGGGCTCCTTCAGGGCGGATAATCTCGACCTCCTTTACCAATGTGGGTTTCGATGTGTGTCAGGATCCGATTAGGAAATAGTATATAGATACTATTTCTCCCCTGAACTCGTGCGAAGCATGGGCCTTTACAAGCGGCGAATCTGCTTCCTCTAACGAGGAAGTGCCTTTACCACTGGAAGTTAATTCTGGTTCAGCAATGACACAGGCTGAACTAAAGTCGCTTTATGATCAAGCCGTTAAAGGTCTAGCCCTGAAAGGGTAAATACCAGCAAGCTATTCAACCGTTGACCCAGTTGGTAGAGAGTCAGGCTCAGCACCGTTACATTGTGGGTAATGCCGCCTTTTGGCTAGGCATGTGCTGCCGTAAATTGAACCAACCGATAAAAGCACGGCAAGCCTTCCAGAAAGTGACAGCCAAAAACAGCTATAAGTACGAAGAAGCCCAGAAGTATCTGCGTGACTGACCATCCTCCCGATAGCACGTCTTGACTCCATAACCCTACCCCAGCCCTCCCCTCCCCTTAGTAAAGGGAGGGAGCGAAGAAAATCCTCCTCCTTGGTAAGAGGGGCTCTTGGTAAAGGCGAATTATAAAGGAGGGGTGGTAGGAGCGAAGTAGCACCGATAGGTTCCACATTGAGTTGGATTGGTGCGGGTGAGTGGGGTGTTGATTAATTGAACAGAGGGTCTATAGGTGGTCGGGTTGCAGACTTGGGCTGGAGTTCGGTTTACTCAACCCCTATCTGCACAGGATTGTAAAATATGAAAGCTCTGCCTGCTTTTTTCAGCCTGTTTTTGTCTTTCTGGGTTTTTGGGGCTCCCAAACCAGTAACCAGAAGAATTCCTCTTAAAAATGGGATCAATCTGGTTCCCATAGAGAAAAAATCGAAGATCAGGTATCTGTCAGACACTTATTTCCCCTATCTCTTGGATCGGGATGGATGGAAAGATATCGACCAAAAAGCCTTTCTTCCTCCAGCGATCTGCATATACGGGTGGGGAAAAGAACCACTTATTATTGATGAATATGATTCCGGGCTCCTCGATTGGGAAGTGGAGATTAGAGAGGGGTGGAGTATCTTACCTCTTAAAAGAATTTCAACTATCTTGGAACGACTGAGGGTTATTGGGTATTCAATTCGGTGGTTATTAAAAGAGCCTGAGTTGTTAGCTGCTGTTACTGCAGATAACACTGGGTTGGCCTGGGAGTATTATGGTCAAAATACCCCTGAAGAGGTGGTTGTTAATGACCCGGAGGCGTTGATAATTTTTGCGACAAAGTCATTAGTCATAGATACCGGCTATTCTCTGTATGTTGAAGAACACCTACGGGACATCCCGATTGACCTGAGTTGGTTTGGGCTGGCGCCACCTGGCGGGGGCAACTTGCAAGTTCCCCCACTTCCAGTTTCTAAGATTAGAGTTTTTAGTCTAGAAAAGACGGGTTGGGCTTCCATAAAGAGGCCATAATGGCTAGTAGGAGACAGTTAATTGGTATGATCAGGGGGGCTATTATCAAAACTCCCGTCAAGAACTACCTGCAGGTGGCTTTCCGCAACCCTCCAAAAATGAGGGCTGTGTGCCATAATGCAGCTATATATTATGACGTTCGATTACTGGTAGGGAAACCTTATCCCACTGGTAAATTTCTCCGTTCTTATTTGCACTGCTATTAATAGAAGGAAAGAAACACCCTTGATGTAGGCACCTACGGCCGTATTTTCTCCTAATTCCAGTTCAGATAACTTTTTAAATTCTCCCCGCTGAGGATCTTTTTGATTCAGCGCAATTAATCGATTGCTTTTCAAGGCCAAAACAAACTGCTTCCCCTTTGACTTAATGTGCTTCATATTCTCCTTCGAGGCAGACCAACTATCGGCCAAGACATCGGCCTATCTGAATCCATTTTTTATTGACTGATCAATGAGATCTCGGAACATCTCATTCTGACTCCCATCGCCTATCCGTTGGACCTTTTTTGTTTGCAGATCACCGTATATAACCATTTTTTTCACCCACTCAAATGCGATTGGAGTTGCGACCTCTCCAGATTGAATTAATGCACTCAAAATATTAACCCTTTTCACATTCTTACCTGCTAGTCTGATCATAATGCCAACACATACAGTTTGCTTTCATCAGTCTCTGGCTGATTTGCTATTGTGTCATCAAATATTAATCCATCATCATCTTCCTCTATCTTTGGTACGGTTGGCTTCACAAATCTCCACAACTCTTTAGAGGTCTAGTCTGATTCAGATAGAAACCGAGTAACCTGATCAGGACTAACTTCCCTTCTAAAATATCCGCTTAATCGGTGGCGGTTCGATAATGATTGCGGCTGATCAAATAGTCGGTGTATAAATCCAATAATTTTCCGGTCATATGTGGTCTCCATTTCTCCCCTACAATCTATGAGACTCTCCATATTTTCATATCCCGCATTTGCTTCAGGCGTAACATCAGTTAATAATGGCCGATAAATTATCATCATCGGTCATTTCCTGTTCTCCCTTTGACAAGAGTTTATTTTTTTGTTACTCTTCATCTATTAGGTAGAAATGCGTAACTTTAACGACAATAACGGAGTATAAAACCGATGAAAATTATGAGTAATGTCCGAATATTCAGCACTATAATTCTAATGCTGATCTTAGCGGTGATTCCAGCAGTACAGGCCAAACAGATATTCTACAATTCATTAGATAGTGAAAAAGCGGTCAAAGATGGAGGTGGTAAAGTGCACGCTGGTTCCTTTGTAGAAGGAGCGATAGAAAAAGGGTTTTATTCGCTCAAGGCGGGTGAAGCAGTTTCCTTTCCCACCGAAGGGCAACTTCTACTGGAGACCGGTACCATTGCACTTTGGGTCAAGGTAATGATAGACATTAAGAAAGTGCCTGGCGAATCATTCATTTTTATGATGTATAAACGGGGCGCAGATGCCTTCTTTATCAACCACAGCCATAACTGGGGAGCTAATCAAGCGATTTGTTGGATGATTAAAAATAAAGGCAAGTGGTTTGAACAAGGAAAATCGTGTAGCAAACCTTTGAAATGGGCAGAAGGCGAGACTCATTTCATCACTACGACTTGGGGGCCAAAAGGGATGCATCTTTTCTTGGATGGGAAATCAGTAGGAAAAGGGGATCACAAAACAGGTCCTTCGCTAATGGACGACGACTTCTGGGTGGGAAATATTGAGATTGAAAAAGGAAGTACGCTACCCTCACAGTGGGTGCAGGATGAACTCTATATCTTCGACACTCAACTGGATCAAGCCGAGGTAGCCAAACTGATGGACTCCAGTTTAACAGTTGAACCATCTGTTAACCACCTTGCTTTAACCTGGGCAACGATCAAGCTGAAATGATGACAGTGTGCTATAAGATGACTATACATGAAGTTTGATTACTGGTTAGGAAACTTTACACTTGGCTAAATGATAAAGGCCGTAAGCATCGGGAATAGAGTGCCTGGATGGGAATCGAGTATCAGACGTCTTCGGGCGGGTTGCCAGTAATCGTTCCATTGGTCATTGAGAATCAGTTATCGCCAGTAGAGAAGCCGATCAGCTCTGGTTCAGTTCCAGTTTTGCCCTCTCAGTTTCTGTCGGCGGCAAACTAACAGATCGACTACTTGGGGTTACTTAAAGAGCATTAACATCACTATCACCTGATGCCTAGCTCCTCCCTTCGGGCAATTGTCCTGGGCACACTGTTAATTCCCATCAACTGTTATTGGCTGGTGATCTCTCGCCAGCCATACCAGTATCAACCTATCCCCACCATCATCTCGCCTTTTTTTAATGTCATCTTCATCCTATTGCTTCTGGTCCTCGGTAATCGGTTACTGGCCCGGTTGTCACCTCGACTAGCACTAAGGCAGAGGGAACTGATTGTTATCTACGTTATGCTGAGCGTCACTTCGGCCATTCAGTCCTTCCAGATGATGCAGACGCTGACCACCATGATGGAGGTTCCATTTCGACGGGCGACCGTTGAGAACGATTGGAAAAATCTGTTTGGCCGCTATATTCCAACCTGGCTCTCAGTTAGCGATAAAAAGGCCATCGCAGCCTATTATCGAGGCGATTCTACCCTTTACACTCAACTTCATCTCCGAAGTTGGTTAAGACCCGCCTTATGGTGGTCGGGTTTCGTGGTGACGCTGGTCTTTGTCATGCACTGTATTACCCTCTATGTACGTGCCTCTTGGGTGGAGCAGGAACGCCTATCCTATCCGATTATTCAACTGCCCTTGGCTATGACCAGCCAACCAGTATCGAACCACAGTGCAAATAGCATTTTTGCCCAAACGGGATTGTGGATCGGTGTCGGGATTTCAGGTGGAATTGCCTTGGTAAACGGATTGGCAGACCTATTCCCGATCATTCCAGCTCTTCCCATCCATCCTAGAGACCATAACCTGGCACACTACATCACAGCCCAACCGTGGCGGTCAATGGGCATGTTTGAGATTGGTGTTATTGCGCCCGTGGTTGGGTTGGCCTTCTTTATGCCGTTAGATATGTCGATCTCTTGTGTTCTTTTCTTTTTTCTTTCCAAAGCACAACGGATTGTAGCCGTAACGTTGGGAGCACAGCAGGTAGCTTATTCCCAGTATTTGGTAACATTAAACCAGCAATCGTTTGGTGCGTTAACCGGTATTGCTGTGGCCGCACTGTGGGCTGGTCGAAAGCTGGCACTGGGCAGCAATCGAGTTTCACCGACAACCGACCGGGCTGCAGGCCGCGCCAGACCACATCCTACCGTTTGGGGAATCTTGATTGGGATTGGCGGTTTGTCAGTTTTTATGTGGAAGGCCGGTATGTCGATCTGGTTGGGTTTGCTCTTTTTTGTCTGTTACTACACTATTTCGGTGGGGGTAGCTCGATTCCGGGCTGAGATGGGCGTCCCACTGCACGACTTCCACTTCACCGGTCCAGACCAGATGTTGCCCAGCATTGTTAGCCCTCGACGGTTGGGTTATCAAAATATTACCGTCATGTCGATGCTCGGTTTCTTCAACTTTACCTATCGGGCACACCCACAACCACATCAAATTGAAGGATATGCGCTCCTTCACCGGGCTAGGATCCATCATCGCCTCTTATTTCCAGCCGTGATGGTGGCTTTAGTGGTTGGTGTGCTGACTTTTTTCTGGATCTATTTGCATATCGCTTATCAGCACGGCGGGAGTTCATTGGAGAGATTCGCCCATGTGGTTTACACCCGTCTCTCTAACTGGCTAACTTATTCCTCTGACGAACTGAATTATAGCGGGTTAGTCGCTATTGGTGTTGGATTTGGTGCTGTTCTGCTCTTCACCTTTATGCGTCAGCGGTTTTTATGGTGGAAACTTCATCCGGCAGGTTATGCCATTTCCAATAGTCTGGATATTAACCACTTCTGGTTTTCAATCCTGGTTGGCTTTACCCTCAAATGGCTCCTGATTAAATATGGTGGAATTAAAAAATATCAGCAGGCTCGCCCCTTTTTTCTAGGCCTGATTTTAGGCCAGTACGTTATTGGGAGCATATGGACTATTATTGGTAATACCATCCACCAGCAGATTTTCTTTGGTGGCACTTTTTAAGGAACCAGATGTCGTTAGCTCGTAACCAACCAGCCGTTTTTATCAGCTGAGATGGGAACAGGCCCTACCGCGATTGGGAATCGAACGATTTGAAATGCTGCTAAAAGAGCCTGATCTAGCGGTTACTTCCAGAACCTTTAGTTATGCCGGTATTGAGTTTCAAGAAACTTTAGAATTAGTAAAAACGGGTGATTAACGGACCAGAATCCATCTCTCACCGCTAAAATATAAAATAGAAGACAAAAAAAGCCGAGGAACAGTTGTTCCCCGGCTTTTTTGCCAGTTACTAAATAGCAGGTTACTTTTTACTTAATAAGATGACTTAATATCGGCCCAACTAGTCGGTAGTTTTTGGTCTGCTTCGACGTCAGTGGTCGCTTGAGCTGTTAATAGCTTGGCATCACCAAGTGCCGAATGGTCACAGCCAACCCCATCCCCACCATCACCAATTTCGATTTCAAGCTTCTTGGCTCCGGTTGGAATATCGAACTCTACTTTGACCGGTGCCACATTTTTACCGTCTTTGGATCCAGGTATGGTGTCACTTTTGAAAGCTTCCTTGCCATCTACTTTAAAGGTAAAGGTGCTGGTTCCGCCGTGATTGCAACCAGTTGGATCCTTTTCATCCGACATGCCTACGTAACCTTCAAATTTGGCATAAGCCGCACCGGTCAGATCATAGGTGTAGTTGGCCATACCATGGGTTCCAATCCCACGCGGGAAATAGGTGCCACCAATGACGATTTCATTTCGCGTACCTTTTCCTTCACCGATGGAACAGTTATCACAATCTAAAGGCCCGCCCCACCCGGCCCATTTTGCCGGGTCGTTAGAAGCGAGTAACCCGCACTTGTTTGGCTTTGGTGAGTCGCCACTGACCACGGTGAGATAGTGAACTCCTTCCCCTTCTTTGGGCGCAATTACTTTGTCGTAGTCATTCTCAACCTTAACATCTTCCTTAGTCACTTTCTTAGCTGGCTTCGGTGGTTTATTAGCTATTGAGCCACAATTGGTCACTCCAGCTTCAACCATATAGGTAGCGAGTGCAAAAAACAGACAGCAAACGAACAGTAACTTTTTCATAAATTTCTCCTGAAAGTTAGTTAGTAAAATGAGATACTTTAGTTTAGTAACTGGATTTAACTGCTCCCCAAACGGTCGGCAATTTACCTTCAGGCTCAGCAGTTAGTGCTTGTGGAGTAAGCAACTTGGTGTCTCCTAAGGCTGAATGATCGCAACCGACACCGTCGCCACCGTCGCCAATTTCGATCGTCAGTTTCTTGGCTCCGGCAGGGATGTCAAATTCAACCTTCAACGGTGGTGTATTCTCTTTACCGTCATTGACCCAGCTAGTGGGTCCTTGGTTTTAAACAGGCTCTTTTTGTCAACCAGGAATTCAAAGGTACTGGTTCCACCTTTACCACAGCCGCCTGGATCTTTTTCATCCGACATGCCTACGTACCCTTCAAATTTGACGTAGTTACCGGTTGCTAGATCGTATTCTATCGTCGCCTTACCGTGTGTTCCAATACCCCTCTCAAAGTAGGTACCACCAATCACAATTTCATTTCGAGTTCCTGCACCTTCACCAATAGTACAATTATCGCAATCAATCGGACCGCCCCACCCAGTCCACGTTGCTTTATCATTACTGGGGTTTAAGCCGCAACCGTTCGGTTTAGCTTTCCCTCCACCGATAAAAGCCAGATAAACAACGCCTTTTCGCTTATCCTCTTCCACAACTTTGTCATAGTCGTTAGTTGTAGCAAGCTTTTCTTTCCCTACTTTTTGGGCTGGTTTCGGTGCCTTGTTAGCTTTGATATTCTTGCAATCATCTTTGCCCGCAAAAGCAGATGCCGAAGTGAGCATTAAGGCCACTAAAAATAGCCTAGTAATCATATTCAAACCTTTTTCTCCTTTTTTCAACTTCCCAACAATGATAGTATGTCTCCAGATTCCCCCCAAAGGTAGATTATGTATTCTACCACAAGCTACAAATAGCCTGCCACTTTTATCTGACTAGCTTGTGTCAACAGTTGAAATCTCCCTCCATTAAAATAGGGCTCCTCTAAAAATTAGTTGGATTCGTGCAATTTTCTGCACATTTTATAATTAGCTCATTGACAATTAAAGTAAATAGTATGGAATTTACACAGTTGGATTGCCAGGAATATAGTGAAGTTCTGGAAGACAAGCCCCAACTGCAGGTCGAATGCTATCTGGCTTGCGCGAATGACTGATGCCGCCGCTGTTGTGGCCGGTAAGGCCAACACGATGTGGTTGCGCTGCCTGCGGGCCTTACCAGCCTGACCGCCCTCAATCCGGTATTCTGGTTTGAGCTTTTGGTTGCTGATAAAGAACCACACCTCTTCCTCACGAGCTTCGACTCAATCAGAGATTTAGCCATCCAAACCCTTTCCGCTGGGTGGGCAAGGCAGTTGGAGGAAAGGCAACATCTCGAATCGTCAGGTCAGGGTTGACGATTCGACTTCAAACCAAGCCAAAATGCCCCTTCCCACTGGCACAACAGTTTGAGCTTATCTAGGCCAGAATACGGTGAATCCCAAAACGTCTCTTTGCCCCAAATACGCCCGTCGACAGTAGTGAGGTGGTCTAATGGATATGTAAAATCCAGTTAAGCATAATTGACTTAACTGAGGTGAAAAAGAATGACAACCAGAAAGAAATATTCAAAAGAATTTAAGTTGGATGCAGTCAGCCGGGTGCTGGAGCAAGACTATAGCCGCGTAGACCTTTGCCCGGTTGGGTTCGGTGTGTGGTCTCAGTGAATCTGGAGCCAATAAAATCTATCACCAGATACTCGATCTGCTCCTCAAGGTAGTTCCAGTGAAAAGTCGAAAGCACCTGCTTGATGGCCACTGAGAGACCATTGCCATTGATGTCACCGAGCAACCTACTGAACGTCCAACCAATACTACCGCAGTAAGCCCAAACTGCGGACGATCAAAGTCCAGTTGGTTATTTGCTGGACAAGGTTGGGGATTCTGTCGCTTGCCGGTCGCAAAGGCAAAGCTCACCCTGACCGAATTTTCATAGAGGGTCGCCTGGTAATTGTAGCTGAAATAGACCAACTGGCGGATAGTGGTTACCAAATTCTAACTAAACTGCACGCCAACATAGAGAGAAGAAAATGAGGGCCAACTAAAGGTCGCTGATACCCTCCTAATTACCCCGTATACGAGTTATCTGTTTGTGCAGGTATCAATGATTTCATTGGCTACTTTAACTTCGTGTCTGATTGCCCACCGTTACAATATACAGCCCGGTGGCCATAGTGGAATTATCAGTAACCTGAGTGGCCATTTAGCCTCACTCTTCGACGATGTTGTTCTTCAGGCGCCCCTCGTCGAGTCCCTCGAGGAGGAAGCCGTTGTCGTGGATCTCCCTCCAGTCTGCCAGCAAGGTGTCCTTGCCGGCTGCGGTCGGCTCGTGGCTGTAAGCTGAGCCTTCGCGGATAACCACCGGGGTTTTCGCATCGGCCGGGCAGCCGAAGGCATGGAGGTGCTTTCGGTGCATGACGAAATTCGGACCGCCGGGCCTGAGACAACGGTACTCGGTCAACTGGTTGTAGGTATGCTCACGCCCGGCGGGAAGCACAACGCGGTCGGGACGAGCCTCGCCCTTCGGCATCGGATGACCGTCGATAAGCCCTTCCTTCTTCACGTTGAGACGCTCATCGTCGATGATATCGGGAGCGTAGAAGAGATCCATCTCCCCGAGCACGATCTCGTAGAACTCTGTCTTCCGCCAGTGAAGGTGAGGGCTGCAGAATTTACCGGGGTGGACGATCATGAGCTTGTCGCAGAGCCCTCCGAACTGAGCCCACTCCATCCCGCCTTTGGGAAGCCCTTGGACGGCTGGCTCGTTGAGGGCCTGGAAGATCGCGAAGGCCTCGTAAGGCTCGCCGGACCACATTCCGTTGACGAAGGCCTCGTACTGGTCCTCGCCGAAGACCAGGCCGGTGTTGTTGTTGATCATGTCATCCTGGACCGGGTAGCCGCAGGCAATCGCCAGCGCGGTGCATTCCGAGATCCAAGCATCGTATTCCTTGCGGGTAACGTAGTTCCTGGTTGCCATGGTATCTTCCTCTTGCTGAAGTTTCTAACAGTTTGTTGCGGTTAAATGATGGATCCCTCTCGGACCACCGAACGGACAATGCGGTTTTCTCTCTGGGTACGGGGAAAATGTCAGCCTCGAACCGGAGAGAATCTTAGCAGAAATGGCCAAACCCGTCAAGGTGTAAATTACAGCCTTCAGCCGTTGCAGAATAGGGTTGTGATGACAGAGATGGATAACGTCCGATAAGGCCGCGGTGGGTTCAACTCGAGTAAGCGTATGAAACCGTGTGGGTGAATCAGATCGGCTTGATCACAGGGCTAACAGTTAACAGATAGATTGATGAAATACCGCCATGATTATCATCGTTTTCATCGCTTAACCAATCCACCAGCTAAGCCACAGCAGACGATGCCATGAAAACCATACAATTTAGCCTACAAGTTGCCGATAACACTACTTCCATCAACCAGTATAAGCGTCAAGAATAGAGTGCCTGAA
>JASMLX010000145.1 GCA_030748495.1 Candidatus Poribacteria bacterium
CGATAACTAGCAATTTTCGGCCGACATCATGTAATGGGAAGAGAGTTAAGTGGTTATACAAGTGGCTAAGGTGCGTCTTTTTCACTAGTCAGTCGGCCACAAAAATGGGCCTGCCGATCAGCGTGGTTAGAGGTTCGCCACTAGAGCATCTCTCCGCCAGGGCTTGCAGCAGCAGTTGCGGACTTTGATTTCCTACCTTTACAAACATCAAAATTTCTGTTATATTTCGTCGATCTTCGGTTATGCAAAAACCACGAGGGGGTGACGGAAACGGGGAAATCCTACTCTGTGTGTGTGCAGGGATTGAAGCCAGATTTCAAGGACAAATTTGTTGTTGAAATCGACCAAAAATCAGAGATTGACGGAAATGGCAAAGTTTATGACCAGTAGAGCGAAAACAATGCGAATCGTCGAGGCGTTCGTCGATTGCAGCGATGTCCTTGAAGATCAATCTCGTCTACGATCCCGCGCCGCTGAAAACGGCTATCTGTACTTTCCCGGTTTGCTTCCCGTGGAGGACATATTACCAGTGCGCCGCGAAGTGTTGCAGGTCGCAGACCGCCATGGCCTGCTCAGAAAAGGCATTAACATAGACGAAGGCATTCGCAAAGAGGGGGTGTATATCGACCTAGAATATGATAAACCGACCCCGCCTGAACTGAAGCGATTTTATAACGATATACTAAGCCTACACAGTTTCAACGCCTTCCCCCACCACGCGACAGTCATGAGTCTGCTCGAATCACTACTGACAGAGCCCACTTTTGTGCATCCACGCCATATTTGCCATATCCTCTTTCCAGGTCGCTTTGACCATACAACAGAGCCGCACCAAGACTTTCATCCGGTTCGCGGTACCAGGGATACCTGGACCGTGTGGATTCCATTGGGCAACATCGATCCTGACCTCGGTGGACTGGCCGTCGCCTGCGGTTCCAACCAGCGCGGTTATCTTGACAATGATCTAGTGACCTCCGGGCAATTGCTGAACGACGAAACCGTGTGGCATTGGAATCCCTTTAACTGTGGGGATGTAATTATGTTTCACAGCTTGACGATCCATCAGGGGCACGACAATGTGACCGCCGATACAATTCGCCTTTCCACCAGTGCTCGCTATCAGGCCATCAGCGAGCCAGTGGATGCAGCCGCACTGACCCCTCACTGGGGATGGGCCGATTGGGAGGAACTCTACGCCGATTGGGATCGGGATGATCCGCTCAAATACTACTGGCGATCGCTGGATCTCAACATACGGACTTACCGATAAGAGTGACTCTTACTACTGACGAGGCGCAGTTGCATGCGGCGATATACTGGTAAAAGGTGTCGATATCCTTCAGGCGTTGAGGATCTCCAGCCAGATGAAGTTTCCACGCCTTAATTAGGAATATCCGCCCACCCCTAACAGCATTTGTTCCTCCTGATCAGCCTCTTCCAGAAATGATTTCGTTAAGCCATCTTCCGGTTGAGGGCCCCCGTGCGGCGACTTGCGCAACCAGGTTGGTGTGTAACTCAGAATCAACATTCTCCTCTTTGTTTTCAACGTCGGTAGTGCTCGGTGCCAGAGGTTACCATGAATTAACACAGCACTACCGGCTGGGACACATATCTCTACCTCCTCTGTTATTGATTCATAGGTGTCAGTTGGCACTTCTCGGTCTAACCAGTGGTGCGAACCGGGAACTATCGATACGGGTCCGGTGTCTAGGTTCAAGTCGTCGAGATAAATCAAAGCGTCGAGGCAATGAGGGCGGGAAAACCAGGGAGGCAAAGGGTTGGATACCACACGCAGGTGTTGGTGCCAAGGAGTCTGATGGCGACGGTCCTCACCCGGATAACTGATGCGAGCGCTTAATCCCCTTAACCGCACCAACGGTCCCATCATGGCCCGGGCAATCGATAAGACCGGTTGAAACTTCAAAAGCTCCAAGAAAACCGGCTCCTTGTCCATGAGATAACGTGGAATAAATCCCCACCCTCGCTTGTTGGAAGCTGCGTTGTCTCTTTTCTCCGACTCCCTCTCCTCCAACCGGTCTAGCGCGTTCCTTAATCGCTTCAGGTCGTGACCTTGAAACAGTTTTTCCCGCACTAGGTAGCCGGATTTGTCGAAGGCCTGTAACTCTCCCGGAGTGGCGTGTACCTGTAGAGACCAATGTCGTTCGTTTTCCTTTGTGCTACGGCTATTGAGTACTTCATAATCAATTTGGTGTTGACTCATTCGCGTCTCCAGTAACATTTTAATTTGGTTTCAGGGTTTTCAAATAAGGTGATGTACAGGAGTCTTGCTATCGGCAGAAATCCAACGGTTGCAACAAAAGCATTCTCCCTCCATAAAAAGATCCTAGCAGAAGTAGAGGGAAATTACAACCTCTCACTGCATAAAGATTTAGTGCCGTTTTTGACGCCACCTAACTCAAGGGTTAAGGGACAATCGGCCCAAAAATGGATCGCCAACGCTAGGGCTTGTTAACGTTCAGGCCAACCAGATGACGGTAGGCACCAAGTTGAGCAGAGACCTGAAGTTACAATCCAGCTTTTCATCGAGCCAAGACGGCCAATGAAGCTGCGAATCCTCGATCCTATCGAGATTGATTGGCACAGGTTGGTCAATCCTGTTAAGATAACCAAGTTCCTAAAGACCTCGTCTAACAAACATAGGCAAGAGAGGGTTTATATGTTCAGAAAATTGGGAGTTTATATGGCCTGCTGTCTTATGTGGCTTAGTTTATCTATAGCCGATCACCATAGTCAGAGTAGTCTTGAAAATGATCATCACGATGATGACAAGCATTACCATACCCAACATGCAGCTGTTTTCGCAGGGGTCACCATAAACCTGCATACAGAAGAGAACAGTCCAACACTGGGCGCCGATTGGGAGTATCGTCTTCCACTTCTTAACCACGGAATGGGATTCGGGATGATTACGGATCTAGTTTTTACCGAAGCTACCGAATTTATCGTAGCACCTGCGGTCTTCCTTCATCCACTTGCAGGGCTTAAATTTGCGGTTGCACCAGGGCTTATCTTTACCAAGGATATAGAGACTAGCACTAAAGGTGATGGTATCCACGGCGCCCCGTTTCTGGCCAAGAGCGAGGAAAATCACCATCCATCACCACTAATGGTACGGCTGGGGCTAGCCTATGATATTCATCTGGGTAAAACATCGCTGTCGCCAACACTAAACGCAGATTTGATTCATGAGCACTGGAGTCTGGCTTTTGGTCTAGCTTTTGGTCTGGGCTTTTAGGGAAGTGCAGGATCTTACTGCCCAGTTATCTATCGAGGGTGAGCCGTTATCTCTAAAGACCAGAAGATCGAACCTCTACAGTCTGCGTCGCAATAGCTTCAGGCATTAACGGAGAGCCGCCACCAAGCGAAACACCAGCAATTAGCCGAGATGAGCTCTCGCTCGTTTCTAGATGGACGATCTGGCCGTATTTGTGTCAACGGCAACAGACTATCAGATTTGTCGTGGAAGGTCAAAATATCGCAGTAATAAAAAGGCGGAGGTGCCGAAGCAAGGTTAAAATTCTACTTTTTAATCTCGGCCCAAGTGAGAGTCAATTGGCCTGATGGGGAGACGGCAAGCATACTAGATAGCCCCTCTTTCATAATAGTCTTTATCTCATCAATCGATAACGCTTTATTGAACAAGCCGATATCATCAATAATCCCCTTGAAAGGCCATAGCCTTCCACCTCCAAGCATCAATGGGTCATCCATAAAGTCGGGTTTCCCTTTATGACTGCCTTCTGCTTCTTGAACACCGTCCACATAAAGCAGCAATTTTTTTCCATCGTAAGAACCAGCTGTATGATGCCACTTCTCATCTGAGACTTCTGTTTTGCCATTAGCCCCTCTCCACTGATTCGCACCTTGAGAAAAGTAGACGCTGACGTTACCGCCTGCTGGAGGTGTCTGGAAGTCCACATTTCTATGTGACCCGCCGGCTGCATTATCAACTTTTTGCACTGGGATTTGCCACTTGCCGCTGCCCCCCATCTGGCACCAGTAAGTTATGGTGAACTTTTCTAGATTTAGAGATTTGTCATGTGGGACGCTGACGTAATTGTTCAATTTCCCTTCAAACTCGAATCCTTGGTCAAACTTGGCCTTTACTACTTTAAGACTACCGGTCATCTTTCCATCACGACCATTTTTAGATGAGTCTGTAGCTACTCCGCCTTTGTTTTCATCGAGGAGCCATATGCCTAGAACAGCCCCGGGCTCAACCTTGGCCGAGCTTTGTTCAACTAAAATAGAGACAAAGACCATGAAACTTATAATGGAGATTGTAAATCGTGTCACCCTTATAACCTCAACTTCTAAATAGAATTTTTAAATGCCAATTCAAACCGATGAACTAGGTGGCTAGAGGCTAAGCCATGAGGAGACTAGCCCCAGTCAGCGAAACGGCCAATCACTGATGACAAAGAGGTGGATTACCCAGGTCGGGATAGGGGTTGTTTCTTTATGTCAGCTTTTCAGGGAGTTGGATTAGGAAGAAAGAGACTAATCAAGAAAAAGGGGTACCAACTGTGGGGATACTGATACCCGCTTGATTACCCTCTACACCAGTTATCTGTGGCTCCCCGGGTTTCAGTGAGTCAGCGTAGCTGCTAACGCTCGGTTTAGTTTTACTTCCAGCTGCTAATTTCTGCTTCGTATACTACCCCAAATAGCAGCCATTTTATTCCCGGGTTCTACACTCCAGATTTCATCTAGACCTTTATCAACCAATGTTTGGACATCCTTTTCATCTAAAACGGAATCGAAAATGACGAATTCGTCAATTTCTCCCTCATAGTCTCGTCCTCCACCGTCCCATGAACCTATTCGGGCCGGACCTAATGTCGCTGGACCTACGGCCGTGTACTTTCCTTCGCTTTCCAATACCCCATTGATATAAAACTTAACGTTTTTTTGAGGCGCACTGTAAACAATAGCAATGTGAACCCATTTGTCCTTTTGTTTATTGTCAATCCGTGTAACTTTAGCCTTGACATCTGTTGGTGTATTAGTGTGGATAGACCAACCAATTTCGTTGCCAGGATATAACTGGTGATGCACAGCTCCTTTTTGCCAACCATCAACATTAATCCATACTCGCCAAGCACCAATTCTGCCAGTACATTTTGACCAATGGGCAACCGTAACTTCATTCATCTTAGGCAGTTCCGGCGTGGTTACACCATCACCTTTACCTGATAGACTAATGGCTTTGCCAAATTTCCCGTCCACAAATTTGGTTTTACCCATGATTTCCCCATCATGGCCATTCGCGGTCATATCTTTAAAGTTGTCATCAAAAGACCAGGCTGCAACAGCGGCATCCTTCAATCCTTTGGCCTCGGCGAAATCGATAATTTCAGTTGACAGGAACATTAGATATAGAGCTAAGACAAAGACTAAAATTAATCGTTGGAACATGATTAAACTTCCTTTCCTTTCGTTCTATACATTCTAGAACAGAAAAACTAACTTAAAAAAGAAGAGGACGACATATCAAAATTGACAGGTCAGTCCTCCACCGAATTATGGTAAGGACAAGCTAACGTTAATAGGCAGCTCGGATTTTAGCCCAAACAGCAGTTGCTTTACCAATGGCATCTACGCTGGTATCGCCGCTTAGTACAGTGGCTAAACTCTGAGTAGCTATAGACTTGATATGGGTGGCCGATAAAGCCGTATTGAAAATGGCGAATTCATCGATTTCACCTTCATAGTCACGGCCTCCACCATCCCAGGAGCCAATTCTGGCCGGCCCTAGTATGGCTGGCCCCACGGCGGTGTACTTTCCTTCACTATTCAATTCACCATTGATATAAAACTTAACGTTTTTTTGCCCGGCACTGTAGACCACGGCAATATGATGCCATTTGCCCTTCTGCTTGTCATCAATCAATAACTTAGCCTTGACATCTGTTGGTGTATTAGTGTGGATGGACCAACCAATTTCGTTACCAGGATATAGCTGGTGATGAACAGCTCCTTTTTGCCAGCCATCGACGTTAATCCAAACCCGCCAAGCACCAATTCTGCCAGTACATTTTGACCAGTGGGCAACCGTAACTTCATTCATCGGTGCCAGTTTTGGTGTGATCACGCCATCACCTTTGCCCGACAGGCCAATCGCCTGGCCAAACTTACCCGCCACAAATTTGGTTTTGCCCAGGATCTTACCATCGTTGCCGTTATTAGACACGTCTTTGAAGTTTCCTTCAAAAGACCAGGCCGCAACAGCGGAATCCTTCAGGTTTTTGACCTTAGCAAAACTAATAGTCTGAGCTAAAATGAGGATCGAGCAGAAGACAAAAACAACGGCTCTATTCAATTTTACAAACATAATTAAATCTCCTTTCTACAACGATATTATCATATTACATGATTGTAGGAAAAAAGCAAAGTAAAAAGCATACAACTCCCACCAATCCCATACAGAATCAAGGCAGAATCCAAGCCAATCTGGACCTAAGCATCACTTCTATCAATTTTTCGTCTACTTAACCTCTTACTTTCACCTCTCTCCTGCTGGCAGAATCATAAATAGAACCTAGACCACTTTATTGAATCTGAAACTAGTTGGCGGTGTTGATAACCTTTGAATATGGCTCTTCTTTTTGTACTCTGGACCAGAAACGGCTTCAATTGCTGATTTCTACTGCTGAATTAGAGATGCTAGTTGGTGCTCAAAGAGCGGTGGCTTGACCTGTTGCCCTTTGCATCAATCACTGCTTCTAACTGCTCCATCCATCAAGGCGGGGCTAATTTGCCTGCCAAGAGCTAGCGGCCAAAGAAGGAATCTAACTCCCCCCTTAAGCCGAGCAGAGAAAATGACCCCTCAGCATTTAGGCGGAGGACGGATTCAGATTGAGCCTGTGATTGGCCAACTAAAGGTCTTTGCTATTCTGTGCCAGCCTGATGGCAAGCGACGACGTTTGTGACTCGGTTTTAATTTGATGGTTGCCATCTACAACAATCTGGAACTCAAACTCAAATCCTGACTTATGCAAGAGGTCTAATACACCCATGATTTTTACCAACGTGGCTTGGCAATAGGAACGATATCATCCATTGCGTCTAGATATCCCGTTTTAAGATCTAGTGCAACACCATCTTTTCGAAGCTGTGATTTGAGGACTTCAGAGTCAAAGCGATGAACATCAGTTCCGAAAAGCGCAACAGCAGTTCCAGCCGCTTGTCCTAATACCATCATGGTGCGGCTGAGCCGAGAAGAAGATGCTCCAATAGAAGAGAAACTAGCCCCCCGACATGCAACCAAGAGATTATCAACTTCGATGGGTAGAAGACAACGAAATGGAATGCCATAAGGACCAGGTAATTCTCGACTAGGTCGTGCTCCGTGGAAGTCAATGGAATGGTCGGCTAGAGCAATGACATCGTCGTGAACTTGCCCTCTTAAGCCTGAGTCTAGATCCTGCTCTCGAAGGACATACTGACCAACCAATCGATGGGTTTCTCGCACACCTAGCATAGGGCTGACCCAAACGATCCTCCATCGATCAAAGCTAAAGGGCGATTCATTTTGAGCTCCGTAGCGGGTTTGGAGAATATGCGAGTGTGCCAGAATGCGCTTTTGGGCAATTTCGTGGGCTTTTTCACCCAATTCATAGGCCTCTTTACCCGTCATCATGTGAATCGGATTCATGTTGAGATCACCATTTGGATAGGTCCGGATACTAGTCACGGGCTGGACTTTATTCAGGTCGACGTCTGTGGGCAGAGATTGTATTTGGGATGGTTCGTCTTTTTTGAGTGGTGTGATTCGATAACATAAACTAGCGTTGTTGAGCACCAGGTCGGGTTTTTCAGGAGCAGATGGTTCTTCATAGACACTAGGAGATTCGGGGCCAATAGCCATCTGGCAACCAGCGGCTTGGGCTAAGTAGATGCCGGCAGTAGAATCAATGAAAATGTCTGCTTGGATGACAGCATTGCCATTAGAACCTTCAACAACGATAGATTGGATATATCCATTTTGGCGATTTAGGCTCTTGAAACGCGTCTGGAGCAAGAGGGTAGCCCCCGATAAAGCCACCATATCTAACATTACCTGATTTAGGGTTTCTGGCTCAAAGGTAATAGGTGTACCACCTCTCCGACTGAGGCTGAGACGGTAATCGGTCTCGGGTACGCAATCAAACCCACCCCAAAACCATTCCGGTCGATGGGATTCTCTACGACACTGTAACGCAACGGCATTTGGTATCTCCCGAAGACGATGGTACACCTCTTCAGGCAGTCCAGTTGCACCAGCGACTGGTTCGTAATTGTTGACTCCAGCCCAAGTGCTAGTGCCACCTAAGCCACGTCCAGCTTCGACGAGAAGCACTCGAGCCCCAAGGCGAGCTGCCGCAACTGCAGCGCCAAACCTTCCACTCCCCCCACCGACGACACAAACATCATAAGTGTCTTCCAAGACATCCTTAGTATTTTTTGTCTCATCAATACTTGTGTTTCTCTTGTTCATTATTATCTTGATCCTACATCATTTCTTAGTTGTGCGGAAAAATCCGCGTCGATACTACCTAAACTTGACACCATTGGTTTCTAGACTATTGATTACAATCGGAATTCTAGCGTCTGGGATTACCATTGTCAGGACTCAAAATTCTTCATCCTCAAGCTAATCAATAAACTATGACAGGATAAGAATTAATCATTCGAGCCAAGAGACTGCTGAATAATATTGGTAACCTATCGATACTAATGTCACTTGCTGGCATATGCTAACATGATTGCTGCCTCGGGGTAAAACGGTAGTAGCTAGTATTACTTCTGGGGAATACAGGTGATCTAAAGCGGGTTTCTGGAGTCGCTTAGTAGGCCAGCGGGCTTGATTCTAGCGTCAAACCAACATACTGTGTAAGTATTTAACTTTCTCACACACCTGCCCCCATTAGTTATCTCAGCTGGTGGGGTTTTTCTTTACCCGATATGCACATCTGGTAATATGTCTATAGAGTAGTAATTTCATGACGTTAGTCCCAAGCCAGTCTCCAGCCAACAAAGTTACGATGTTGGTTTGGGTTTACTTCAGGATTACCATTTTTCTGGTTTCCGTATAATCACCCGCTAGCAACTGATAAAAGTAAGCTCTTTATAGTTCTGTATGATAACCTTGTTCTTATACTAAAGATTGTGTCGCTACCAAATTACTGCTCCATTGCAAGTAAATTTGTCAAGGACAAGACACATAAAACCGAAAGGCAGATGAGTTTCTTTTATTTTATAAGGAGTTTTTGTATGATGAGATTCACAGGTAAAAGAATGAGTATACAGGATCACTTGGTCAGCAGTTTGGCTCTTAGTCTGTTTTTGTTGACTGTTTGTGGGTTAAGTACCAACGGTGCGACTATTGTCACCGATGGATTGGTTCATTACTGGACGTTCGACAAGGACACTATCAATGGGAAACAAATTAAAGATGTATGGGGAAAACGCAATGGTATCATTGTCGGAGACCCTAAAATCGTAGCTGGTTGGGTCAGGGAAGGTTTGCAGTTCGATGGGAAAGACGACTATGTGAATATTACCAACCTGGGCGACTTCGGTAGTAAACTGGGATCATCGACCTTTGAAGCTTGGATGAAAACCGATTTTAACAAAGAGTGGGTAACTTTGTTTAAAGTTCTAGATGAGGGATGCAACATGGGCTGGGCGATCGAAATTAACCGCAGTGCTCTAGCCGGATTCCCTTTTAAAAAGAATGCTCACCACTTTTACATTCGGGATGCGACTGGTGGTTGTAAGGCAATCGCCGCCGAAACTGAAACCATCCTCTCCGATGGGAAATGGCACTACGTAGCTTGGGTAGTCGAACAGGCTGAAAAAAATCGAGTTCAGATTTACATTGACGGTCAATCCAGTGAAGTAAAAATAGGACAGGAAAAAGGACCGAGCAAATTCATCAATTTCAAGGAACCCGTCTTTGTGGGTGGAGGAAATAACCGTGGTAAGCTGGCCAGGCCTTTCCCCGGAACGCTGGACGAAATTCGGATCTATAACCGCCCCTTAAATGCCGCGGAAGTCAAACGCAACTATCAATCCAAGCTAGGCCTGAGGGTCGAAGCGGCCCTGAAGTTACCCGTCCACTGGGCAAATATCAGACGGGTACTTAATTAACTTCCATCTGGGCAGGGATGAGGATGAAATCTGTTTACGCTGGCTTACTATCATCAAAAGGTTTAAAGTCGATTTGGTTTCAGTTTCTGCTAGTAGCCAGTATTATGTGGTGTTTTCATGTCGTAGCGGTGTTTCTTATCCAACACTATAACCTGACCCTTCACATCAGTATCGAAACAATCCCTCTATATAAACGGCCGGATGTCAGCTTCAATCGTTGGCTGGTCTTACCGATTGCCGGTTTCGGGCTCTACCTGGTCCTAATGCGGTCCATATTAAAAGCTAAAGAGCCGATTCCCCTACCTGTTTTGCTCATCACTTTTATCGGGTTGAAGATAGTGATTGACGTTAGTGTGACCTTAATCAATGGGAGTTTCCTACCCATCGGCATCAAGGAATACATTGATGATGTACCAAAATTTGCCAGTATCGGCGATATTCTACAGTATTATGCTGATAGGGCCCCAACATTAACCCGTCACGCAGGAACCCACCCGCCCGGGGCCGTGTTAACACTCTGGTTGGTAACCCGATTGCTTGTATACAACTATATGGTTAAGGCGTGGCTGATTATCCTCTCCGCGCCATTGGTCTTGATACCCATCTATCGATTGGCCACTAAACTACATGATCGACCAACCGCTGCTCACGCACTGGCCCTATATTTGGTTACACCAAATGCGGTGCTCTACACTGCTACCTGCATGGATGCTTTTTTCGCGCTATTCCTAGTCCATAGTCTCTATTTAATTTGCGACCCGGGCAAACACACAATTCCCGGGGCAATTCTCACTGGTTCGTCACTGGCTATTTCGATGTTTTTCACCTTCGCTACCACCTTTTTGGGTCTCTATTTCATTGCTCTGACCGCAGCCGCCTATTTCTGGAAGCGGCAGGAATTTGCCAAGCATCTGGTGGCTTTGACTATTTCGGGTATTACCTTTTGCCTAGTCTATCTCATCGTGTATGTTCTAACAAGCTATAATCTGCTGGCGAATCTAATAGCAGCCATGGAGGTGGACCAGAGCGGTATCGGCACCGGTTACGAAACATTGCCGCGTTATTTTCTGGTTAGTGGAACCAATCTGTTCGGGTTTTTAACCTTGATCGGTGTACCAACAATCGTGTTCTTCCTCCGCCAACTGGGCAGGGAAATTCACCAGTTACTAACCGGGCAAGAGTGCTCAATTTTTCTGCTGACCTACATTATTGTGCTAATACCGACAGCTTTTTCCACCTTATACATGACAGAAACTGAACGGATCTGGCTCTTTATGACACCCTTGGTCCTGATACCAGCGGCTAAAAACTTGGCAACCTATATCGGACGACAAAAGAATGATTGGCCATTCTATATTGTTGTTTCCCTGCTCTTTGTCCAAACGCTGGTCTTTGAAATCCTGATCGATACCAGATGGTAATTTCAACGGGTCCGGTAAGCGACGCAGAGTCGATGTCACGACGAGAATAGGAGATAAATACGTCTGACATGGCGGATGGATTATAGTAAGAATCACAGAATCTGAAAAGGAGAGTTTGGTGCCATCAACACTCGGTGTAGCAAAAAAGGATCTTTTTATTTAGTATACAAACCGATTGGCGGAGCATGATGCGGAAGTTTAGTTGGATTTTGTTGGTATTGTTGGTCTTTTCGGTTTACGCCGAAGATGGAAAGGGGCATCGACTTTCTTTTTCAAGTATTGGGGCAGTTAGAGGAGATCGACATACTCGATGATGCCACTTCCATGGTTCCAGAGATGATCGATGCAATTGCCACCTTCTATTCTTACGTCGAACCGCGTAGGTCAGCAGTACGACCATCTCAAGTTCCGTTTACCCCGATAGCAATCAAATTCACCAAATTAAAAGACAAAGGGAAATTGATCCAATTATTGAATCATGGCTCGATTCCATCGATTTTCGGTTATCAGATTTATCAAATGATGGGATTAGCAACGACAGAAAAAGTGGAAAGCGGTGGTACTGTCCCCAATGAGGCTGGTCAATCAGGTATTGGCGGTATTAGCACAGAGTGCCCCTAACATCGGCATGATAGCTGGTATGTTTTCTGGCGTACCAGAAACATATAGCCTGGCTATTTATTGGTTCCGCACCAAAAAAGAATGCGTTGGAGATGAGATTTTTTGTCTCCTTGATGGAGCAGTTGAAGGGACTTTACACTATGGCTACCGCTATGGGTCAGATGGGCAGTGGCAAGTAGGGGTATTAGAGCTTGATCAGATACGAATTAACTGAAGGCTTTTGGTCTGGCATCGTTGCCATTACATCAAACAAGTTGAGATCGTTGCTGACCGTCCTGGGCATTGTTATCGGTGTCGGTTCAGTTTTGGGTATGACCGCTGTCGATGATGGCGCTAAATCCATCTTGATGGAGGAGGTTAAACGGATCGGTGGCGTAGACAATTTCTCTATATATCGTCCTCGCCATATACGTAAAGGGGATCGCTGGATTCGAAATCCCAGCAAGCACAATTTAAAGCTGGAAAGTGCCACTACCATCGAAGCAGAATCTCCATTGGTCGAAAGTGTGACTTCTTGTGTTCAACGCCACGGCGGCCGCGTGGCGTCAGCTAACGGTAGTGAACTGCCTGATGTTACCTTTCACGGAATTGATTGGACAAGAGGTTCAGCTTATCAGAGGCGAGGGAGAAAGAGGGCGGAGATATCGTTCCATATCCGAGCGGTTTACGGTTATTGGTATCTTGGCACCGAAAGGCAAAACAATGAGGCAGAAATACAATTTGGATGATGACCTCATATTTACCTGCAACAGCTTTGCAGGATCGTTTTGTTGGCAGCAATAGGATCGACTATTTTTCAATTAGGGCGGTTAGTGTGGATGTGGTCGAACAAGCCTCCAATCAAGTGAAAGAGATCCTGATAAAGTACCATGGCGGTGAAGATTCGCATTATGGAACCTAGGTAGCCACTGGATTTGCGACCGGACCTTCAGGTCGAATCCGAAAAGTCTTACAAATTACCCTGAACAGTATCGCTTTTATCTCTTTGGTGGTCGCGGTGGGATCGGCATTATGAATCTGGTGTTGGTTTCAGTGAATGAAAGAACTAGAGAGATTGGTCTCGGAAAAGCACTGGGAGCCAAAAAGCTGGACATCTTGTTTCAGTTTTTAGCAGAATCAACTCTGATGTCTATTGTCGGTGGAATAATTGGCATTATTCTGGGTTTCGGCATCGCTTACGGGACGTCAAAAGTCTAACTCACTACGTTACTCTTGTAGATCAGTGGCCGCTTATCTGACCGGTTAAATAGACGGTTATATCAATTCTGTTTTCCGCGGTCATCGGTATTGGCTTTGGACTCTATCCGGCCATCAGGGCCTCAAATCTTCAACCGGTAGAGGCATTGAGAACTGAATAGTTAAGGCCATGATGAAGCATAAGGTGACTCATCGGCACAAGTCATGACAAAATCTCGGTTAACCTCCCGGAGATTTTGTACAACCGATGATTGACGGAAAATCCGGCCTATACCGTTTTACATAGACTTTGTAATCGTAGATGTAGATTGGCTTTGCTATAAGCCGAATATGAACCGGCAAATCGATTTTCTTGTCGTGCCAGTGGTATTAGGTATGCGATGAAGAAGGCGTAACTGGTCACTAATAGAGCGAAGAGCAACGCGGTATCAGAGAGGAATTGAAACTGAAATTTCCAAACGACACTGAAAGAGGCAAAGAAAAGAGCAAGCTCCCGTTCAAGCTTGAGATGAAGTCATTTTAAACCGAGGCCGATCCGACTCAAAGGCAGGAACTGTGGTTTTTCCCCACATCAGCATCTCAGCTAAAATTCGTCCAGTTAAAGGTCCTAGCTTGAAGCCGTGCCCAGAGAATCCTGCCCCAATGACAATATTTTCTGATGACGGATGGAAATCCAGAATATAATCTTCTGTTTGGGTATTAGTGTAAAGGCAGTGCTCCGCCGAGTGCAAACGCTTAATGGGCAAATGGAAGTGCTCGGTCAGAAAGTTGTGTAAATCTTTTATATTCTCTGCGTCGGGAACCTTCAAGTCTATTTCTGGACTATCTCCGGGGCCGGAAGTGATGTGTCGAGCCAGTTTGAGACCCGGTCGTCCAAACTCAGGTAACCCATAAAAGACACCATTTCTTCCTTGACCAAGGTAGATCCAAACTGGAAATTGCCCCACTTGAAATTCAGTGTGTCTCCCAACCAATTCAAAATAACCAACCGTTTGTAGAGTAACGGTTAGCCGCCTGTTTACCGAGGGTATTAATCGACTTGCCCAGGCACCCGCCGTAACTGCTAATTTTTGTGTTTGTAATGTACGTTCGGAGGTTTTTACCTGAATCGGATCGCTGTCGAAATCGATATCGATGACACTTTCCTCCTCCAGCAATCCTGCGTTCTGCTCTGCACATATGCGTATTAAGGATTTAATGGTATCGTCAGCAGCCACCAAGGCACAGGTCGAGTCATCCAAAATGGTATCGTGATCCGAGAAGCGGATCATCGGAAACCGGATTCGGGCTTCGCTTGGAGATAGATGTGCCACGTTGATTCCCAGTTTAGCCATGGCTTTCGTATATTGGCGTACCGGACCATCTTTCGGTCCCCAGAAGCAACCGGGGGTTGGGTGCAGCAGTTTCATCTTCGAGTCCGTCTCCAGCCGTGGCCATTCTTCATTCTGTACCTGTTGCATCAACCGGACGTAAGTCGGTGAATTATAGCTACTACGTGTAATTCGGCTGGTTCCATGTGAACTGCCTTGTTGATGTCCCAGCTTGAATTGTTCAATTAGCGCAACTGACCGATAGCCAAGCCGAAGGAGATGATAGAGCGTGCAGAGACCGTTGATGCCACCACCGACCACAATTGCCTCGTAAATCATAATCTGAGTGCTCCTGATTTAACCGGTTTCTTTGGATTTGTTGGTCATTGAATGTTGAATTCCAACTTTTATTGGGATCGGTATCCCAATGACGCATGTTATTAATTTTACCTTAATCTCTTTGCTTTTGGTCCGACGTTTTGGAACAGTTTGGCGCATCTATACAGAATGTGTCCAGATCGTAGAGGCGTGATTTTCTGGTTGGGGCATCTCCTTGAGTCGGCTGAGAGCTTTGCCAATATTGAACAACACCTTTTAGACTTCGTAGAACAACGTTAATTGGTAAGACGAGTAGTTTGTACCAGCCTATCACAGATGCAGGAGTAGGCCCTAAAAATGACTAGGCCCGATGGTCTTGTAGTTTGTTGCGGTTAAAAGCAGGTCGACTAGCAGATTTGGGTTGATTTTGCCAATGTGTGGGCAAAAAGTCAAAGGTATTGGCCCAAGCCCGCTTGAAGTATTGATCAGAAGCAGAGAGTAAGAACCAACCGGGTCGACCGACAGGACGGCGATTACCACCAGTTTTGGGCATGATTTTAATACAAGATTGTAGGAGGTTCAAAGCCTGTGTGGGGTTGAGATTGGTGCTCAAGCGCATAGCCTCAGCTCGGCAGCAGTGGGTGGCAGATTACCTAATTTGTGTTGCTGGTGGCACCACAATTCAAGGGTTTGTTTTTTAAGTTGATCATAATTGTCAGAAGAAGAAGAGTCAAATTCTAACTGCACCGGAATATCACTGTTAGGAGAAGAAGTTTCTATAAGATTAATTTCTTTAATATAGAGAGAAGACACCGGTGTCATGTCCTAGACACAGTTGTCGTATCTGGCTCATCAACCGCAGTTTCAGCCAGAGGTTCAGCCATCACCTGTCGCGCTTCCACCTCGATGACCTCCTCTTTTTCGTGTCTCAGCAATCTAAGTTTGTTATTTTTCAACGCCGCTTGCTGAATCTCAAACTCGCGCTGTACTGCGTTGGTCTCGTATTCCTCGATCTTATCTGTTTGATGGTAAGCCATCAGGGTGAAAGTACAGACATTTCCCCAACCTTTGTCCACCTCAATCAGGTTGGCTTTCTCTAATTTCGGCCACGTAGCGTTGGATCGAGCAGATCGATCTTCTGCCACCATAGCACTCTTCAACAATGGTGTCATACTTTTTGGCGAAGGTCCGACCCATCAGGTACTCTCGATTACCTCGGGTTTTCTGTTTGATTCTGAGATCGGCATGGCGTGACAAGTAGGCATACAATT